>JBPPMX010000346.1:0-20153 GCA_051306275.1 Tepidiformaceae bacterium | reverse complement strand
AGAGACAGCCCCAACCCCCACGATGATTCGCGGCGCCTTCGCCCGGGCTGCCTCCAGGATCATCTCCCCCACCCCAAGCGTGTCCGCGAACAGCGGGTCGCGCTCCTCATCGGTCAGGTGAAACAGCCCGTTCGCCTGCGCCGATTCGATGATCGCGTCGCGCGTCCCGTTCAAGTAGAGCACCCGGCCCACAACCTGCCGTCCGACCGGGTCGTGCACTACCATCGCCTGCGCGTCCGACCTCACCGCCCTACGGATCGCCTCGATGAACCCCGGCCCGCCATCCGAAAGCGGGACAAGGTCGATCGACCACCCCGGCTGTCCGGCCCGTACCCCCGCTGCGATCGCCTCCGCCACCTCATGCGGCCCGAGGCTCCCCTTGAACTCCTGAGGCGCGATCAGTAACCGCATCTAGAACCCCTCGCTCCAGAGTTGCCAGAGAGCCAGCAACACGATCGCCGCGATGTACGCGAACGCCACCTTCTTCCCGAACTGCAGCGTCTCTGCCGCCCTCCGGTTGCGAAACACGGTCGCGGCGATGATCAGACCCACGATCGCCAGCAGGATGGCCCCACCAACACCGAGCTTCACAGGAACGTCATCCGCTAGACCGCCCTCTTCGCGCCCCGGTAAACCCGTCTGCACGGGGCATGCCGTACGATACCGTGAACTCCTCCCAGGCGGCCCCCTGCATGCGGCTTCGCACCCTTACGCTCTCCCTCCTGATCCCGGGAGCCCTCCTCGCATTCGCCTGCGGCGATGACGGTCGCAGCTACCCCCAGGGCCTCGGCGACGACGAGTACGATCTCGCCAGCATGGCCCTGACGGAGGCGGATGTCCCAGAAGGAATGGTCGAAGCACTCGCCCAGGAGTTCGATAACGAAGTCACCGCCCAGACCTTCCAGGAAGACGACCCCGAACCGAAGATCCGCGAACTCGAGGCCAAGGGACGCCTCAAGGGTCACATCACCATCTTTTCCTATGAGAACCCCATCGAGCATCTCGCGAAGATCGGCAACATCTACTCACAGTCCACACTCTTCACCGACTCCGACTCCGCCCGCCAGTCACTTCGTGAGATTTGCGACCTCCAGCAATACGCCGAAGCTCCCCAGCTCGAAGACATCATCGTCCCAGAACTCGGCGAGGGCTCTGTCGGATTCGTCGTAACGACGCCAGCCGATCAGCTCGGCATTAGCGTCGACACCGTCGTGTGCTTCCGGACGGGCCGCGTCGTCCACTCGATCATCGCGAGCGGCCTCGACGGGTCCCAGGATCTCGCCGAGACCTTCCGCCTCGCCCGGCAGATGCTGACTCGCGTCGACCTCGCATATGACGCGATCGGCGATACCCCCTCAGCCACAGGCGACGACGAGGACAACGAAGCCGGCGGGTAGGACTGGCGCCGCTCAGGCGATCGCGAGCGAAATCTCGTCGACCGGTGGATCCATCTTCACCGTCATCGGGAATCCTGAGCGCGCGAACACGTCGATCATCACCCGGTTCTCCACCAGGGTGACCGCCGTGAACCGCGTGATCCCCTGCCTCCGTGCATGGCTCGCAAGGTGATAGAGCAGCTCAGTCGCCAGCCCCTGCCCCTGGTAGCTATCCTCCACGACAAACGCGACCTCCGCCGACGCCGGGTCGATCCGCTCATAACGCCCGACCCCATGGATGGCGTCGTCCCCGGGCTCACTCACAACAAATGCCGCCCGCTCCACGAAGTCCACGGTGGAAAGCCGATCAGCCAGCGACTCCCGCAGCCGTTTCATCGCCCCGAAAAACCGCAGCCGCTGCGACCGCTCGGAAAGTCGCCCGTGGAACTCCCTCAGCCGCTCCGAATCATCCGGTCGGATCCGGCGCACGCGTACCACATGCCCGTCCCGCATCGTGAATGGCTCGTCGACCGTTGTCTCGTGTTCTTCGCTCACCATTCGCCGTCGGCTCAATCCTCGGGGTAACGTATTCAGGATGCGGCGGGGGCGAGAATACGGAGTGTTGGGAACGCGCCCGCAAAGCGTCGCCGATCCCGGGTGACGAGGGTCATCCCGAGTAATGCCGCATGCGCCCCGATATAGAAGTCTGGTAAGGGACTCCGGCGTTCGCCGCCGCGTGAGCGGTACTCACGGAAGGCACGTCCGGCGGCAAACCCAGCCGCCCAGGGGAGATCCATCCGTCCGAATCCGGCTACTTGCTCATCGAGATCCTCGATCTGACTGAAGCCCGCTGCCAGCTCCGCGTAGACGATCGGGTTAATCACCAGCTCACCGGCAAGCCCACATTCGAGAACCACCGCCGCTGACCACGCGTACCACTCGGGATCTCGGGTGACGATGTCGAGGACTACGTTGCTGTCGATCAGGAACCGCTCTGCCAATCCTCGCCTCGTGTCATCCGCATGATTTCGTCCGTTGTTAGTCCGGCTGTCGCCGTCCCGCTCATCCGCTCAATCATGCGTTCGAGACGGCGCCGGCGGCTTCCCTCTCTGACGTGAAGGGTCAGCCGACCGTCTTGTTCCTCGAACTCAACCTCAGTGTCCTCATCAATCCCGAAACGCGCGCGGAACTCCTGTGGGATCGTTACCTGGCCCTTGGCCCCGACTTTCATGACTGTGCCCATGACGATTCTCCAGTAGGAGTAAGAATAGTCTAAATCCTACCCAAGGCTACTTCAAGTGCCTTATCCCAACGCCACATTGATCAGCGTCCGCACGCTGTAGCCACTCGCGCCTTTCGTGATCCAGCCCTTGTCCTTGTCTGCCATGTCCACGCCAGCGATATCGAGATGCACCCACGGGGTGTCCTCAACGAAGTGCTCGAGGAACTTCGCGCCAAAGATCGTCCCCGCACCCCGCCCGCCGGAGTTCTTGATGTCCGCGACGTCGCTTTTCACCATGTCGTCGTACTCCTTGAACATCGGCAGTCGCCAGGTCTTCTCGCCGGCCTTCGTCGCTGCGGCCTCGACCTCGCCCCCGAACGCGTCGTTGTTCGTCATCACCCCGAAGCAAACGTCGCCCAGCGCGATTGTGACCGCACCCGTAAGCGTCGCCACGTCCACGATCTTCGCCGCTCCGAGCTCTCTCGCCAGGCAGAGGGCATCGGCCAGCACGAGTCGCCCCTCCGCGTCCGTGTTCAGGATCTCGATCGTCTTGCCGTTCATCGCGGTCACCACATCACCCGGCTTCGTCGCGTTGCCCCCGGGCATGTTCTCTGTGCACGGCGCGATCGCGATGATGTTCCGTGCTGGCTTCAGCGCTGCGATCGCCTTCATCGCGCCGATCACGCTGGCCGCGCCTGTCATGTCGGCCTTCATTGCCTCCATCCCGGCCGCCGGCTTGATGCTGATCCCGCCTGTGTCGAACGTGATCCCCTTGCCCACCAGCGCCACATCGAAGCCGTCCCCGCCACGCCCGCGGTACGCGATCTGCAGCATTTTCGGCGGCTCCGCGCTCCCCTTCGCCACGGAAAGCAGCGAGCCCATCCCTTTCGCCGCCATCTCCTCGCGCTCGTACACCCGGAACTCGAGCCCGGCTTCCGCCGCCATCGCCCCGGCCCGCTCCGCGAGATCCGTCGGCGTGAGGTGGTTCGAAGGCTCGTTCGCGAGGTCGCGCACGAAGTTCGTTGCTTCGCCGTGGATCACGCCTCGCGCGGCCCCTTCGTCTAGCGCTCCAACCGCTCCAGCGTCCGCCTCAACGATCGTCAGGCTGTCGATCTCAGGCTTTTCCTCTTCCTTCCCGTTGTTGCCCTTGTGCCGGGTGAACCTGTACGCACCCATCACCGCCCCCTCCGCGATCGTCTGCGCCGAACCCGCCGGGTCGAGCCCCCCGATCCCTGCCCCGTGTGCGATCGTCGCGATGCTCTTGATCCCGGGACGGCGCAGCGCCCGTGCGAGGTTCGCCGAGAGGTTCCGCACAGCGTCGAGGTCGAAATCCTTCGACTTCCCAAGCCCCGCGACCGCCACTCGCGTCGCCGGCACCTTCCCGAACGTGTGAATTAGCGTCAGCTCGCCGCTCTTACCCTTGATGTCCCCCTGCGCGATCAGCGACGAAATCATCCCGCCGAGCGCCGTATCCATCGCCCCCGTTGCCCCGCCGGGCGCGGTCACGCCTTCGAACAGGTCCACCACCACCACATCCGCTTCCCACTGCGTGATATCCCCCTGCGCTACTCGAACGTCCATGGCTACCCCTCTCACCGCCCCAACTGGGCGCTACGTATCTTTCGTAAGTCTACGGCTCCCCCGATCCGCCGGGAAACCGTCCGTTCGCGGACCCTCAGTTACGATGGTGTGACGCCATGACACGCACTTCCATGCCCGCACGAGTCGTCGAACAGGGCTGGCGCTTCTACCACCGCGCCGGTCTCCACGAAGCCGTTGTCGTCGTCATCGCCTTCCTCATCTACTTCTTCATCCGCGGCGCAGTGGTCGATCGCGATGGCGAGGCCATGGTGCGCGGCTTCAGCCTCATCGAACTCGAGCAACGCATTGGTATCTACTGGGAACTAGAGATGCAGTCTTGGATCCTCGATAGCTACGCCGCCATCAAGGTCATGAACTGGATCTACTTCTGGGGCCACATGCCACTCGTGGTCCTCGTCGCTATCTGGCTCTACGTCTGGCACCGACGGACCTACGTCCTCACTCGAAACGCATTCCTAGCGTCCGGGGCGATCGCCGTCGTCATGTACGCCCTCTTCCCCCTCGCCCCCCCGCGTCTAATCCCGTTCGCCGGCTTCATCGACACCATGGCGGCCTTCGACCGCTTCGGCTACAACGCCCAGGAGACGAGCGCCTTCGTGAACCCCTACGCCGCGATGCCCAGCCTCCACTTCGGCTGGTCGATGCTTCTCGGAGGCGTCATCGCGTGGGTGGGCCGAAAGCGCATCCTACTCGTTGTCTTCGGCATCGCCTGGCCGATCGCGATGTTCTTCTCCGTCGTCCTCACCGGGAATCACTTCATCCTCGACGCGGTCGCTGGCGGCCTCGTCTCATTCGCGGGCTTCGGCATAGCCCTCGCGTACGAGCGCGTCCAGCCGCTCCGCCGCCTCCCGTTCGTAGGAAAGCCCCGTCCCGATCCTGCCCCGCTCATCTTCTGACGGCGCCTGTCGCCCTAGCTCGTCGCCTCGTACATCGGCAACGTCACAAGCGGCGCCATGATCTCGACACCCAGCTCCTCCAGGTTCACTGCCCACTGCGACCAGGTTCCCCGCGCATATGCGGCTTCCGGGCTCTCGAGCGCACTCCCAACCGCCTCCGCATCTGCAAAGTAGTAGAACCCCAGGCGCGTACCGCCGCTCGTCCACGCACCCGTTGCCCGCACCACCCCCGGGATCTTCCGCACGTCAACGAGATGGACCGTCCGGAACCAGTGATCGAACGCCTCCCGTGCGGCAGGTTTCGGTCGCGCTCGGAGCAACAGGAAAGACGCCCCGTCACCGTTCACTCCGGCCCCCGGAGTATACTCGCGAGTACCTCGACACTTGGTCCGAGTGGATAGCGTGTGTCGACCACCAGCTCTGCCCCGTCGAACCGCTGCGCTCGTCCCTGCATCATCTCGTAGACCGCCGTGTCCGCCTGCGAGAAACCTTCCCGCGGCCGCCCGAGCCGCTCACGAATGACCGCCTCCGGCGCCGTAACCCGCACCACGATGACGGTCGCATCGTGGCGCGCCGCCAACCGGAGGAACCGCTTCCGGTCCGCCCGCCGCAGGTTTGTCGCGTCGACCACGACCGTTCTCCCGGCCTCCAGCCCTTCGGCCGCTTTCCGCTCAACGATTCCGAACACGCGCCCGCTCTCTTCGCTGCTGTACCGCGGCTTCGGGGAGATGCCCCGGCGTACCGCATCGCTTTCAACGTGATCGCACGGTATCCTATCGGCAAGCGCACGGACGAACGTGGTCTTTCCTGCTCCGGGCATCCCCGATAGCAGGATGAGTATTGCCTCGCTGCGGCCGAAATTGCCGTTGCCCATACGGTATGATACGTTCGGTGCGTTCACACGGTAGGCAAAGGAAGAGACAAGAAGAAGGTTGCTGACCAAAGAGCGTAAACAAGAGTTGATCCGCGACTTCGGGATCAACGAAACAGATACAGGGTCCCCGGAAGTCCAGGTGGCCATCCTCACCGAGAGGATCAAATACCTGACGACCCACCTCCAGGCGAACAAGCACGACTACCACACACGACGTGGGTTGCTCATGCTCGTTGGCCAGCGGCGCCGTCAGCTCCGCTACCTCAACAACAGCGACGTCAATCGGTACCGCGAACTCATCGCACGGCTGGGCCTCCGCAGATAGCGGGGGCCTTTTTCGTCGCCGCCCACGCTCAGGGCAGCCTCCTCGGCCAGAACCTTTGTCAGGCCATCGCGCAGGGTCGCCGGGCTATGCCCCGCACAGTTCCATCCCACCCGCGCACACGAGCAGAGAACGAGAGAAGTAAGAGAAAGCATGAACACATACGAACTTGAAGTCGGTGGGAAACCCCTCACCATCCAGTACGGCGTCCTCGCCGAGCTGGCCAACGGCGCCGTCACCGTCCGCCAGGGCGATACCGTCGTCCTCGTCACCGCCTGTATGGCTGATGGCCGCGAGGGGATCGACTTCTTCCCCCTGACCATCGATTACGAAGAGCGCCTCTACGCCGTCGGCAAGATCCCCGGCGGCTTCCCCCGCCGCGAAGGCCGCGCCAGCACCGATGGCATCCTTGCCATGCGCCTTACGGACCGGCCCCTCCGCCCGCTCTTCCCCAAGGGCTTCCGCAACGAAGTCCAGATCGTCGCGACAACCCTCTCCGCGGACCGCGAACACCAGCCGGACACCCTCATCACGATCGGCGCCAGCGCCGCCCTCATGATTAGCGACATCCCCTTCAACGGCCCCGTCAGCAGCGTCCGGGTCACCCGTATCGATGGCGAGTACATCGTAAACCCGACCTTCGAGCAGGCCGAACAGGGCGACCTCGACATCATCGTCGCCGGGACGAAGGACGCCGTTGTCATGGTCGAAGCCGGCGCCAAAGAAGCCAGCGAGGAGACCGTCCTCGAGGCGATCGAAGTCGCCATGGCCGCCAACCGCGACATCATCGCCCTCCAGGAGCAGATCGCCGCAGAGGTCGCGCCGACCAAGGCCGAGTTCAAGCCCGCCGCCGACCATACCGAAGTCACCGACGCCGTCCGCGAATACCTCGCTGACCGCATCGACGAGCTCGTCGCCACCGCAGCCAGCGAGCGCAGCGACGCCAACAAGAAGCTCCGCGTCGAACTCGCCGGGCACTTCGGCGAACGCTTCACTTCCGGCGAACTCGGCGAAGGCCTCTACAACGTCATCAAGAAGGCGATGCGCTCGCGCATCCTCGACGAAGGCCGCCGCGCCGACGGCCGGGGCACGAAGGAAATCCGCGAACTCGATATTCACGTCGGCGTCCTCCCCCGCACCCACGGCACTGGCCTCTTCAAGCGCGGGCAAACGCAGGTCCTTACCATCGCGACGCTCGGCGGCCTCTCCATGGCCCAGAAGCTGGACACCCTTTCGCCGGACGAGTCCAAGCGCTACATGCATCACTACAACTTCCCGCCCTACTCGGTCGGCGAGGTTCGCCCGATGCGTGGCGCCGGCCGCCGTGAAATCGGTCACGGCGCCCTCGCCGAGCGCGCTCTCTTGCCTGTTATCCCGGACGAAGGCGCCTTCCCCTACTCCCTCCGCCTCGTCAGCGAAGTGATGTCCTCGAACGGCTCGACCTCCATGGCCAGCGTTTGCGGAAGCTCGCTCGCCTTGATGGACGCCGGCGTGCCGATTAAGGCCCCCGTTGCCGGTATCGCGATGGGCCTCATCTCCGGCGACGACGGCAAGTACGCCGTCTTGACCGATATCGCTGGCCAGGAAGACTTCATGGGCGACATGGACTTCAAGGTCGCCGGCACCGCTGAGGGCATCACCGCCCTCCAGATGGATATCAAGATCGGCGGCGTCTCCCGTGAACTGCTCGAAAACGCCCTCGCACAGGCGAAGGAAGCCCGCGAGTTCCTTCTCGCCAAGATGGCCGAGGTAATCGAACAGCCGCGCGAAGAAGTCTCCGCCTACGCCCCGAAGATGTACCGCATCCAGATCAACTCCGACCAGATCGGCACCGTCATCGGCCCAGGCGGCAAGATGATTCGCCGCATCCAGGAAGAAGCTGGCGGCGCGACCATCGACATCGAGGAGGACGGGACCGTCTTCGTCGGCGGCATCAACGAAGCTGTCGCACGCAAGGCCATCGCCATGATCGAAGGCCTCACCAAGCAGGTCCAGGTCGGCGAGATTTACACGGGCAAGGTCGTCCGCCTCATGAACTTCGGCGCCTTCGTCGAAATCCTCCCGGGCAAGGATGGCCTCGTGCACATCTCCCAACTCGGCGAGGACCACGTCGAGTCGGTCGAGGACGAAGTCCAGATCGGCGACGAAGTGACCGTCATGGTCACCGAAATCGACAACCTCGGACGCATCAACCTCTCGCGTCGTGCCGTTCTCCTCGGTGAGGACGCACCTCCGCCCTCCGGCGACAGCGGCGGCCGTGGAGGCCCGCGCGGTGGTGGCCGTGGCGGTGACCGCGGCGGCGACCGGCCCCGCAGCGGCGGCCCCGGCGGCCCGCGTGGCGGCGACCGTGACCGCGGCCCCGATCGCGGTTCAGACCGCGGCCCGGACCGTGACCGCGACCGTGGCCCCGAACAGCGTCAGCCCCTTACGAACAGCGGTGGTCGCGGTGGAGATCGTCGCGGCCCCGGCGGCCCTCGTGGCGGCGGTGGCGGCGGCTCACGTGGAGGCGGCTTCGGCGGCCCCGCGCGCCCCTTCACCCCCACCGGCGCTACCCGAAGCTGGACTCGCCGCGGCGAAGAAGAGAGCGGCCCGCCCGCTCCCCCGCCGCCGCCGCGCTCCGACCTCGGTGGCACCCCCAGCTACGACGAGGACTAACCCTCGTCACCATCCAACACACCGAAGGGGTGAGCAGCAATGCTCACCCCTTCGGCGTGTTTCGCGCGGTGTGCCCGCAAACGGCTTTCAGTCAGGGCGGGCCGTCACCCCTGGTGTGCCCACGCACGTCCCGCCATTTGCATCCGCGCCGGAGCCGTCTGGACAGATAGCACCAGTCCAAATGACGTCGGTCACACCGACATTGATCAGCGAGGCATCGGTCAGGTCCACGCCCGAGAAGTCGGCGCCGAAGAGTTGGACGCGGTCGAGGTTCGCGCCGCGCATGCTCGCTCCAGCGAATGTCGCTTCGGCAATTGTCCCTGCGCTGATCGAGATGTTGTCCATGTTCGCCCCAGCGAGCGTGGCATCGTTCATGAACGGTTCGGCCCAGCTGGTTCCTGAGAGATTGCAGTTCGAGAGATCGACGAAGTCGAGCTTCGGTGGCATAGGGAAGGACGCACCCGACAGATCACACCCGCCCTTGTCGGCCGCCATAAGCTCCGGAAACACGGTGTAGGCGCAGTACTCCCCCGCAGCGTAGCCGTACGGACATCCGCGTGAATCAAGCGCTGGGTTTGTTGGCATCGGGCGCGGGGTGAAGTCAGGCGCAAGCGTTGCCGTTGGCTCTATCGTCGCTGTCGACGTCTCCACCTGCATCACCACGTTTGGCGACGCGTCCGCTGGCATCGTCGCCACGACCGCGAATGCGATCGCACCCGCACCGGCGATGCCGGCAGCCCCGATCGTTCCTCCGAGCGCAAGCTTCGCGACCGGGACTGCCAGCAAAGCGCGAAACGCCCGGGATGCCCGCGTCCCCAGGCTCCGGTCCTCCTTCCACACCGCCACTGCCTCCTCCCGCGACGCCACCCCCAGCTTCGAAAGGATCTCGCCCACGTGCCACTTCGCTGTCGGAAATGTCACGCCCAGCCGGCTCGCTATCTCCGCGTTCGTCAGCCCCTTTGCGACTAGAGCGAGCACTTCCCGCTCACGCTCCGTCAGCACCGCCGTGGCAGATCCCTGTTCACGCACGCTCATTCGCTACTCCTCATGCCGCTCCAGCGACACGAAGGTACCCGACTCCGCCCGAGCTTTGCCCATCCTATGCGGTAAATGACGAACAAGAATGCATCATACGGACCGGCACGCCTGGTCAGCACTCAGCACTACAGAATCGGCAAATACTGCTTGATCTCGAAGTCCGTCACATGCCGGCGGTAGCGGTCCCACTCGATGCGCTTGCTCTTCAGCAGGCTCTCGAACACGTGGTCCCCGAGCGCCTGGCGCAGCAGCGTCGACTGCTCGGCAAGCTCGATCGCTTCGATCAGGCTCCCCGGGAGCTGATCGATCCCACGCGCATGCCGGTCGGCCTCGCTCATCTCAAGCACGTTCTCTTCAACTGGCGGCGGCAGCGGAAGTTCCCGCTCGATCCCGTCGAGCCCCGCAGCCAGCATCACCGCGAACGCCAGGTACGGGTTGCACGCCGGGTCCGCCGCGCGGTACTCGATGCGCGTGTTCACCTCGCGCCCGCTCTTTGACTCCGGGATGCGAATCAGGTCACTCCGGTTCCGCCGCGCCCAGCTCAGGTACACCGGCGCTTCGAACCCCGGCAGCAGCCGCTTGTAGCTGTTCACCCACTGGTTCGTCACGAGCGTGATCTCCCGCGCGTGCGCCAGCAGGCCCGCGATGTACCCGCGCGCGACAGCGCTCAGGTGGTACGGGTCATCGGCGTCGTAGAACGCGTTCGTCTCGCCCCGGAAGAGCGATTGGTTTACGTGCATCCCGCTGCCGTTTTCGGTCGCGATCGGCTTCGGCATGAACGTCGCGTAGACACCCGCCGCCATCGCCACTTCCTTCACGGCCAGCCGGTACGTCATCGCGTTGTCCGCCATCGAAAGCGCGTCGCTGTAGCGCAGGTCGATCTCATGCTGGCTCGGCGCCGCCTCGTGGTGGCTCAGCTCCACCTCGATCCCCATCTGCTCGAGAATCAGGACGGTGTCACGCCGAAGGTCGCTCGCGACATCCAACGCCGTCTGGTCGAAGTACCCGCCCCGGTCGAGCGGCTCGGTCCCGGTGGCGTCCTTGAAGTAGAAGTACTCGAGCTCGGGCCCCACGTAGAAGGTGTACCCCAGGTCCGAAGCGCGCTTTAGCTGCTGCTTGAGTACATAACGCGGATCGCCTTCGAACGGACGGCCGTCCGGCCGGTAGATATCGCAGAACATCCGAGCAACCGCGTGCTCCTTCGGCCGCCACGGCACCAGCTGGAACGTCGTCGGGTCCGGCAGCGCGATCATGTCCGACTCATCGATCCGGGCGAACCCTTCGATGCTCGACCCATCGAACCCCATCCCACCGTCGAACGCCTTCTCAAGCTCCTCGACCGTGATCGCGAAGCTCTTCAAGCTCCCAACGATGTCCGTGAACCACAACCGGATGAACTTCACGTCGTTCTCGCGGCAAGCCGAGATGACGTAGTTAACTGACTCTTGCATCGACGCGCTCCCGGGTCCCGCCTCACCTGAACCTTGCATCTGATCCTACCTTCTACGTGTTACGGCGGCGCTACGCCGCGGTCGCAAAACTCGCCCAAATAGGTCGTATCCCTCGGCTGCGTCGATCCGGACCTTTACCTTCGAGCCCGGCGCCGCCTCACCGTACGCGATCACGAGCCCGTCCACCTCGGGCGCCTCGCGATACGTCCGCCCCGCGATCACCGGTTCGCCGTCCTCGTCCTCGCCCATCCCCTCGACAAGCATCTCCAGGTCGCGGCCGACGAAGCGCTGCGCTCGCTTCCCGGCGATCTTCTGCTGGATCTTCATCAGGCGGTCGCGCCGGTCGTGTTTCACCGCGTCCGGCACCTGCTCCGCCATCTCGAATGCGCCCGTCCACTGCTGCCGCGAGTAGGTGAACACGCCCACATGGTCGAACTCGATCGCCCGCACGAACGCCACCATCTCCTCGAACTCTTCTTCCGTCTCGCCCGGGAACCCGACGATCAGCGACGTCCGCAGCACGACATCGGGCATCGCCGCCCGCAGCTCAGCGATGAAGCCGTGCACCTTCTCGAGGTTGTGCGGCCGCTTCATCCGCCGCAGCGTCGCCTCGCTCCCGTGCTGTAGCGGCACGTCGAGATACGGCACAACGTTCGGCAGGCGCGCCATCGTTTCGATCAGCTTCGAACTCACCCGGCTCGGATAGGCGTACATCAGCCGGATCCACGCATCGGGCGCCGCCTCGCTCAGCATCTCCAGCAGCCCCGGCAGACCGCTCGCCACCGGCAACCCCATGTCCTCGCCCCACGCGGTGCTGTCCTGCGCCACGAGCACAAGCTCCTTCGCGCCAGCCTCCACCAGCCGTTGTGCTTCCTTCACCAGCATCCCTGCTGGCGCCGACCGCAGCCCACCCTTGATCTTCGGGATGACGCAAAACGTACAGGGCGCATCGCACCCGTCCGAGATCTTCAGGTAGGCGCTCCCGCCCGTGACCTTCGCCGGCGTATCAGGGATGTCGTAGATCGCATCTACGTCTACGCTCAGCAGTCCCGCCACCTGCCCCCATTGCCCGACCCCGAAAACGTGGTCGACGCCCGGAAACCGCTCCTTCACGTCGCGTCCGTAGAGCTGCGTCATGCAGCCCGCCACGATAAGCGTCTGCCCCGCCCGTTTTCCCGCGACCAGTTCTTCCACCGCTTCCATCGACTGCGCCTGGCTCTGTTCGATGAACCCGCACGTGTTCACGATGATCGCGTCAGCGCCCTCGGGGTCGTCCACCGGGGTCAGGTTCCCGCCGGTCAGCATCCGCTCGAAGTGCTCGCTATCCACGTCGTTCTTCGGGCAGCCAAGTGTCATAAGGTGATAGGTCTTCGGTGTACTCACTCAGGGCCCCTCGCTCACGGTAAGACCGACGATCCCACCGGCGTTCAGCGTACCGCCTGCCGCCGGGCCCTGGTCGATCACCTGGCCCTCTGGCGCGATGTTCGGCTCCCGCAGTTCAGTCACGACGAATCCGTCGGCCTCCAGCAGGTCCTTCGCATC
This sequence comes from Tepidiformaceae bacterium, assembly GCA_051306275.1. Classification (GTDB taxonomy): domain Bacteria; phylum Chloroflexota; class Dehalococcoidia; order Tepidiformales; family Tepidiformaceae; genus JBPPMX01. Next base: position 7,175 of record JBPPMX010000346.1, on the reverse strand, counting down.
GTCGAACTGCATCCCAATCACACTCGGAACGGTCCCCAGCGTCGCCGGTCCGGTTCCCTGCGTCGGGTCGGCGTCGGCCCCTGCCTCGTTAGTCGGCTCCGCCCCGGCGTCATCTCCGAGTCCACCCTCTTCGCCGCCAGCGAATCGCGAGATCACGAATGCGATCAGGACGACCGCCAGGATCGCCCCAACGGCAACGATCGCGACTGCGGCCGTCCGCGCCGGGGCCGCCGGGTCGGTCTGGATGCGCCGTGATGGCACGGGCACGCCGATGTCCACACCGATGGTTGGCTCCCACGATGAGTCCGTGGCTGGCGTCGGGACGTTCGTCCGGCTCTGCGGTGGCTTCTTCCATGCTGGCCGCGAAGGCCCAACGGCGCTCACCGGGTTCTGGTTTGTCGGTCGTTGGGGGCCTGCCTGGTACTCCGCCGGCGCGTCGTCCTCCCGCGGGAACAGGGAGAGCGCCTCCTGCGGGTCTAGCCCGAGGTACTGCGAGTACGATCGCAAGAACCCGCGCGCGTATACCGGCGCAGGGATGACCTCGAACTCCTCAGCCTCGAGCGCTGCGAGGTAGCGTTTCGAAATCCGGGTGTCGCGTTCTGCGTCGTCGATCGTCAGCCCGCGGGCTTCGCGCGCCCGCGTCAGCAGCGTCCCAAGTTGCCCCATCAATATCCCTCGGGCGTACGCACCCGAACGTACCACGCCCCCATCCGCCGGACAAACCTCGCGCGAATCTGAGCGGCCCCGCCCGAAAGCCCCCTTTCCCATCCGTCCTTTGCCGGATTGACCCAGCCAAGCCCGCTGCTTAGGGTGAACTGAATGGCTTCCCCTGCGACCGAGGCGCCTCTGATCGAGGCTCGCGCGGCTGGCGCGACTGCGCCCAGGGCGCCGAAACGCCGTCGCTCTCGCTATACCCAGACCCAGCGCGCCGTCTTCGTCATCGCGCTCGTTACCTTCACGATCGCGTCCGTCTACTCCTCACTCGTCCTGTTCGCCCGCGCCTATCCTGCGCTTTTCCCCGGGCAGTCCCTCAACATATCTATCCCCATCCTCGATAACCCGATCATCCCCATCCAGAGTGGCGGCGAAGATAGCGTCTTTAACGAGCGCATCAACGTCCTCGTCCTCGGCCTCGACAAACGCCCCAACCAGCCGATGGAAGGCCCCTACCTGACCGACTCGATCATGGTGGCCACCATCGACCCGGTGACCCGTAAGGCAAGCGCCCTCAGCATCCCCCGCGATGTCGTCGTCACCCACTACCTCGACGACGCATGCACCCCGGGGTTCGAAGACCGGATCAACACCTCGTATGGCATCGGATGGAACGAAGGGAACAGCTTCGACTCCGCGGCCAAACAGACGATGCGCGACATCACCTGCGAGTTCGGCATCGAACTCGACCACTACGTCGTAATCGACTTCCTCGGAGTTGAAGAGCTGGTCGATGCCGTCGGGGGAATCGATCTCGATATCCCGCTCGAGCTGTACGTCCCTTCCTGGTACTACAGCGACGAGGGCGGCCGCCCTGAGCGCTACATCGACTTCCTCCCGGGTCTCCAGCACCTCGACGGGTACCACGCCGTCGCCTTCGGACGGTACCGTGAGGACAGCGACCTCAAGCGCGCAAAGCGCCAGCAGCTCGTCCTCCAGGGCGCCGTCGTAAAGGCGCTCGGCCTTGGCTGGCTAAACAGCCCCGATGCGATCAGGGACGCTTGGAATGCCTACAAGTCCGTCGTCAAGACGGATCTGCCAACTACCAAGGTCCCGGGCCTGGGTCTGCTCATGAAGCAGAACGGCGGGCAGATCAGCACCTATTCCCTCGGCGACGAGGTCAACGGCCAGCTCCCGCTCTACGACTACACCGGCGCCGGCGGAGCTTCTCTACTTGGATACAAGCCGGAGCTGGTCGAGGTCATCCTCAACCGGGTCTTCACCAAGGCCAAGTACGCCGACTCCTACGTCGAGGTCCAGAATGGCTACAGCGACGACGCCGCCGGTGAGAACCGCGCCGCCGCAGTCGCCCGCCTCCTTCTCCACGATGGCCTACCTGGCGTCTACCTCGGGGACGACATCCCCGTCCAGGCCACCACCGAGATCATCCTGCTCGACCCCGGCCGCGAGGCGATGGCCCTCGATATCGCCGAATGGCTGAGCATCCCTGCCACCAGCATCACCACCCGCACCAAGACCCTCGATACCGACCCCGAGATCATTGTCGTCCTCGGCCGGGACTTCCAACTCCCCGCCGAATAAGCTCGTCGTCGGCCTCACGCCTCACCCAAGGCCCGCTTCGCCAGCTGCTCCAGCGCCCGATCCTCCAGCGGCGGATTGTGAAGGGCCGCCCGCACATCCCGGTAGTACCGCTCGATCGGCCGCCCGCGCTGCAGACTCACGCCACCGACAATCCGCATCGCGAGTTCGACCGCCTCGATGCACGCGTCGATCCCCTCAACCTTGGCTATTGCCGCCCGGTCGAGCGGCGCTAGTTCACCCGCTGCCTGTACTTCCGCCCGCACGTCCCACGCCCGCGCGGCGTCATGCACCAGCGTCCGCGCCCGGTGGAGCAGCATGTCCATCCGCGCGATCCGCATCCGCACTCCCGGGTATTCAGAGATCGTTCGCGCGTCGTTCGGCTTCCGCTCCCTGGCGAACGCAACGGCATAGTCCCGCGCGGCGCGGGCCACACCCAGTGACGTAGCCGTCACCCCGAGCGCGAACCACGGAGTTGACTTAGCCTCGCTCTTCTCCCGGTTCCGCACGTGAATCAGGCGATCCCCCGGCACGAAGACCCCGTCGAGCACGATGTCGTGGCTGCCCGTCGCCCGCATGCCGAGCCCATCCCATGTCTCGTCGACCCGGAACCCGGCGTCGTCGCGGTACACCACGAAGTCCGCTACCCGGGGAGGATTCCCGTCTTCGCCCGGGATTGTCGCCATGACGATGAAATAGTGAAGCAGCGGCGCCATCGTCGTGAACGTCTTTCGCCCATCGATCCGCCAGCCGCCATCGACGGGCGTCGCTGTGGTATCCGGCAACCCGCCGCCGGCCGGGCTCCCGAGCCCCTCCTCGGTCGCCGCCGTGTTACACAGCCAGCCGTCCTCGCGCGCCCCCCGGCACAGCTCCGAAAACCACGGCTCCGGGTAGGTTGGCGCGTCTCGCTCGGTTCCAATCCGCACGAGATGCATGTTGAAGGCGAGTGCCGTCGAACCGTCTCCCGTCGCCAGCTCCTCCATCACCCGCACGAACGTCTCAACCGTCGCCTCCGCCCCGCCAAAGCGCCGCGGGGCTGTCAACCCGTAGAATCCCGCCCCTCGCAGTACTTCGAAGTTCTCGAACGGGAAGCTTGCCTCCCGGTCATGGCGATCTGCTCCCTCAGGGAACCTCTGGGCCACCGCCCGGGCTTTGGCGACCCAATCGATCTCGCTCACGCCTGCAGCATCCAGCCCAGCTACTGCCGGAAGTGCTCGATGGTAGCCGCGTCGCGAAGGGTCGCCTCATCCGGGTCCTTCCCATTGCGCCGCAGTGCTCGTCGCTGCCTCAGCAAGTCCCACTGTTGGGCAAGCGCGACCTCAATCGCGTGGAGCCGCTTCTCACTGTGGTCGTCGACCTCACCTCGTTCCGTTTTCTGGAGCAGCAAATGCTCCTCGTCCACCAGCGTCTGGATCCCGGCCATGATCTCGTCGTCGGTCATCGCTGCCTCCACCTCCTGAGCATAGCGACTAGTTCGCCACTCCGGCTCCAAAACCACGAGAGGCGGCATCATCCCGCGTCTCGTCCTCATGACCCGGCGCACCTTAGCTCGCGGCATTGATCCGCGGGATGATCCGGTCGAGCCATTTCTGCATCCACCAGTTCGCTTCCCCCAGAAGCTCCATCGGCGATGGCACGAGCACCAGCCGCACGATCGTCGCGTCCACGAAGATCGCGGTCGCAAGTCCGATCCCGAACTCCTTGATTACGCGCTCGTCCCCCAGCACGAACGCCAGGAACACCGCGACCATGATCGCCGCTGCCGCCGTGATCACCCGCGCCGTCGCCGCCAGCGTTCGCCACCGCCGTGCTGTTGTCGCCGACCTTCAGGTACTCCTCCCGGATCCGGCTGATCAGGAACACTTCGTAGTCCATCGACAGGCCGAAGAGCACCGCGAACATCATCATCGGGAGGAACGTCTCGACCGGCCCCTTATCGACGCCGATCAGGCTCGCTCCCCAGCCGAACTGGAATACCGCGACGACCACGCCATACGCGGCGCCAATCGAAAGCAGGTTCAGGATCGCGGCCTTGAGCGCCACGACCACGCTCCGGAACACCGCCATCAGCAGGATCAAGCTCAGCCCGATCACCGCGATCAGCAGGTAGGGCGGCCGCTCCGACATCCGGTCGCCGATGTCACTGAACGCGGCCGTCGCGCCACCGACGAGGACGGTCGCGCCTGTCCCATCCGTCGCCCCCGGCACAACGTCGCTCCGAAGCGCACGCATGAGAGTGGTGGTCGCCTCGTTCTGCGGCGAAGTCCCGGGACCACCGAACACGGCCGTATCCCCTGCCTCGTCCACGAATGCTGGCGTCACGGCGACAACGTTCTCCGTTTTGCGAGTGTCTTCGAGCGCGGTCCAAGCCAGGGCGTTTTCACGTCCGCCCCCACTCTTCTTGAGATGACCGTGATGCTCAAGGGCTTCATTTTCGCCTACAAGGACCTGAGCGTTGCCCTCGATCCTGAGTCTGCCCGTGCCGCCTGCACGCACTTCCTTCTTCATGGATTTCTCCCCACTCCCGGGGAAAGCCAAACTTAACCGCTGGCCCCTTCACACATTGATATAATCCGCAAATCCCGCGGGGCCGCTGCCTCGCACACCGTGTCACCCGGCACGCGACTAACTGCGGAGTACGCGCCTCGTGGAAGACCCCAAGATCGTCGCCGAGCGGATTATCGAGAACGTCGAGAAGGTCATCGTTGGCAAAGGGTCGGAACTCCGCCTCGCTGTCACCGCCCTCATGTGCGGTGGCCACATGCTCATCGAAGACGTCCCAGGTGTCGGCAAGACCATGCTCGCACGCGCGCTCGCGGCCTCCTCGGGCTGCTCATTCAAGCGCATCCAGTTCACCCCGGACTTGCTCCCGACCGACGTCACCGGCGTCTCCATCTACAACCAGCGCGACATGGACTTCGAATTCCGCCCCGGCCCGATCGTCGCTCAGGTCGTCCTCGCCGACGAAGTGAACCGCGCCACGCCCAAGACCCAGTCCGCCCTCCTCGAAGCGATGGAAGAACGCCAGATCACCGTCGACGGTGTCACCCACCGGATGCCATCGCCGTTCATGGTCCTCGCGACCCAGAACCCCATCGAATACGAAGGCACCTTCCCCCTCCCGGAAGCCCAGCTCGATCGATTCCTCATCCGCGTCCACCTTGGATACCCCTCCCCCACCGACGAAGTCCTCGTCCTCGACCTTCAGCAGCAGAAGCACCCGGTTGACACCATCGGCCAGGTCACCGACCCGAACGAGATCCTCTCGCTCCAGGCCGCGGTCAAAGAGATCTACGTCGATCCCCTCATCAAGCAGTACATCGTTGCGCTGGCCAACGCCACGCGAGAGCACGAGGCGGTCTACCTCGGCGCCAGCCCCCGCGGCTCGCTCGCCCTCTTCCGCACCGCCCAGGCACGCGCCCTCCTCGACAGCCGCGACTTCGTCATCCCCGACGACGTGAAGGATCTCGCGCTCGTCACCCTCGGACACCGCATCATCCTCAACCCCGGCGCGAAGGTGAAAGGCATAACCGTGGCCGATGTGGTCGGCACCTGCCTCCAGCGCGTCCCCGTCCCGGGCGCCCGGGCGCGGGCCTAGGCTCGCCAGCCGTGCGGGCGCTTTTCGAAGCCTTGCTCGGCCCGCGGCGAAGGACGGTCACGCTCGTCGTCGCCATCCTGCTCGCCGCGACGATTGTTGGACTTGGCACGGGCTTCTGGCTCCTCTTCCGCCTCGCCTATGTCGTCGCCTTCGCCGTCCCGCTCGCCTGGCTCCTCGCCTGGTACAACACCCGCAACATCGAGGTCTACGCAGACCGCCGTACTGACCGCGCCCAGGTCGGCCAGGAAGCCGCCGAGGAGATCGTCGTCCGCAACCGCGGCTTTCTCCCCAAGCTCTGGCTCGAAGTCGAGGACCCGAGCGACCTCCCCGGGCACCGCAGCCGCCGTGTCGTCGTCATCCCGCCGCGCCGATCGCGCAGCTGGCTGGTAGAAACCCCGCTCCTGCGCCGCGGCCTCTACAACTGGGGCCCGGTCCGCGTGATCAGCACCGACCCCTTCGGGCTCTTCCGCCGCGTCGCCGAGTTCGGCTACCAGCAGCAGGTCCTCGTTTACCCGCCTGTCGTCGACCTCAGCAACTTCCAGGCGCCGCCCGCCAATCTCCCCGGCGAAGGCCGCTTCCGCCGCCGCACGCACTACGTCACACCGAACGCGTCCGGCGTCCGCGAATACGCCCCCGGCGACGCCCTGAGCCGCATCCACTGGCGTTCCACCGCCCGCCACGGCGAGCTCATGGTGAAAACCTTCGAACTCGACCCCGCCAGCGACATCTACGTCGTCCTCGACCTCGAACGCCGCGTCAACGAAGGCTCGGGCGACGATAGCACCGAGGAGTACGGCGTCCGCGTCGCCGCCTCCATCTGCCGCCACTACCTCGTGAACAACCGCACCGTCGGCCTCATCAGCTTCGGCCGCGACCTCAAGACGATCGAACCCGAGCGCGGCCCCCAGCAGATGACCCGCATCCTCGAAACGCTCGCCACCGTCTCCGCCGTCGGGGATGCCCCACTCGGCAATCTCCTCCTCGAGGAGCAGCGCCGCTTCGGACGCCACACCACCCTCATCATCATCACGCCCGCCACCGACGACCACTGGATTACGGCGCTCCTTTCGCTCACGCAGCGAGGCGTCCGCGCATGCGTTGTCCTCGTTGACCCAACTACCTTCGGCGGAACCCGTTCACCCCTTCTGACGTTTGGTGAACTGACAGCCGCTGACGTGCTCACGTATGTTGTCAGCAAGGGTGACGACCTCACCCTCGCGCTGAGCCCCACCGCCGCAGGAGCTGGTGCAGCATGGCAGGAATGAACCCCTCGCTTCCGCAGACCGCTGCCGGGCGCATCCCCGGCACGAGCGTTCGCGTCCCC
>JBPPMX010000345.1:0-13942 GCA_051306275.1 Tepidiformaceae bacterium | reverse complement strand
AGACCGCTCGGTCGCTGGGGCACGAAATCGTGGATTTCGGGACGTACAACGATGAAAGCGTGGACTATCCGGACTTTGCGGAGCCGGTCGCTCGGGCGGTCGTCGATGGGGAAGCGGACCTCGGAGTGGTGCTCTGCAGCACCGGTGTTGGCGTAAGCATCACCGCGAACAAAGTGCCGGGGGCACGGTGCGCGCTGTGCCACACGAGCTGGGGTGCCTCGCGGGCACGGCTACATGCGAACGCTAACGTGCTGGCGCTGGGGGCATGGGAGATCGGCCGCGCTGTCGCCGACGACATCCTCGTTTCGTTTTTGCGCGAGGAGTTCGACCAGGCGCCTCGCAACGAGCGCCGACTTTCGAAGCTGACGAAGGTTGAAGCACGTGGCATCGGCGCGAAGGAGACGAAATGAGCGACCTGCCACCGTTCCCGAAGCAGACCATCCGCGACATTGACGTGAAGGGGAAGCGCGTGCTCGTGCGGGCGGACCTGAATGTCCCGATGGAGAACGGGGCGATCACCGACGACACGCGAATCAGGGAGTCGCTCCCGACGATTCGCTACCTGATCGATGCTGGCGCGCGGGCTGTGATGGTGTGCTCGCACCTCGGGCGCCCGAAGGGGCCGGACGCATCGCTTTCGCTATCGCCCGTCGCGGGCCGGATGAGCAATCTCCTCGGCGTTGACGTGCTCTTCTCCGATGACTGCGTCGGCGATGTTGCCCGGGATGCGGTCGCCGCGACCCCGGCGGGTGGGGTGCTGCTCCTCGAGAATCTGCGGTTTCACCCGGAGGAAGAGAAGAACGACCCCACGTTCGCGGTGAAGCTGGCGGCGCTGGCCGACATCTACGTGAACGATGCCTTCGGCGCTGCGCACCGCGCGCACGCGTCGACCGAGGGGGTCGCGCATATCCTACCGGCCGTTGCCGGCTTCTTGCTTGAGAAGGAAGTTCGATATCTGTCGGGCCTCGTGGCGAATCCACCGAGCCCGTTCGCTGCGGTCGTCGGTGGGGCAAAGGTCAGCACGAAGATCCCGGCGATCGAGCACCTGCTGCCGAAGATCCAGCACCTGTTCGTCGGCGGCGGGATGGCGAACACCTTCCTGAAGGCTACCGGTGTCGATGTCGGGATGTCGCTGACCGAGGACGACCTTGTAGAGACGGCCGCCGCCATCGTCGAGCGCGCGAAGGGGATGGGCGTGACGGTCCACCTCCCGGTCGACGTCGTGGCGGCGGAGCGATTCGAAGAGGGCGCGAACGCGCGCACCGTGCCGGTCGCCGAGGTCCCGCGCGGGTGGATGATCCTCGACATCGGCCCGAAGACAGTGGCGGCGTATGGCGACGCACTGAAGGCCGTGAGGGCGGTCGTCTGGAACGGGCCTATGGGCGTATTCGAATGGGAGAAGTTCGCCGGTGGTTCGACTGGCATGGCGCGCGTGATCGCGGGGCTCGATGCGACGACGGTGGTGGGGGGCGGTGAGACCGCGGCAGTTGTCGCGCAGTCCGGGCTGCACAATCGCTTTACCCACGTCTCCACGGGCGGCGGAGCGTCGCTCGAGATGCTTGAAGGTCGCGAGCTGCCGGGTGTCGCGGCCCTGCGCGACGCTTAGGTGCTCTTCGGGTTTCGCGGCATCCGGGCGTTCCAGCTCATCCTCGCTCTGGGAGCGCTTGCTTCGGGCGTGGGGATGGCGCTGACGTTGAAGGCGTTCGCCGACGGGTCGGGTGCCTTGCTGATCGTGCCGGGCGTCCTGCTGGGGCTCGTCTTCCTGTGGCTGTTCGCTGCTGCGCTGCGCGCTCCTACCTCGTTCGTTGCGGTTGCGGAGGACCGCACGAGGATACGTTTCGCGGGGTTCATCGACACCGTGGTCCTGAACAGCGACATCGCGGGCGTAACGCTGGTGAACCGGAACATCCTGTACGGGCTCGGCGTGAGGCTGACGTTTCCGGGTATCGCCCTGATGAGCGCGTGGGGCGAGATCGCCGAGATCCACTTTCATCGCCCAGTGCGTGTATGGCTCGTGCCGCGCCTCATTCCGCTCCGCACGCGCCAGCTCGGGGTGAGCGTCCGAAATCCCGCGAAGCTCGTTGACCGCCTTGGGAGACCGAAGGTGGTTTCGCCGGGTACACGACCCGCCCGTAGAATGAAGAATCGTGGACCTCGCACTCGCTAGACGACTCTCACAACCCGCATCGACCAAGATCATCCTCTGTGTGCTTGATGGACTCGGAGGGCTTCCGAAACACGGCACGCTCCGCAGCGAGCTCGAACAGGCGGTTATCCCCAACCTCGACCGGCTCGCGACGATCTCCGAGGTGGGGCTCACCGTTCCCGTCGGGACCGGGATCACTCCCGGAAGTGGCCCGGGCCACCTTTCCCTCTTCGGGTACGACCCCTACACGTACGACATTGGGCGCGGCGTGCTCGAGGCTGTCGGCATCGATTTCGAACTCGGGCCGGACGACGTCGCGGCGCGTGGGAACTTCTGCACCATCGACGCGCTCGGGAGCGTCACTGACCGGCGCGCGGGCCGCGTCGCGACCGAGATTTCGACCGCGCTCGTCGAAAAGCTGCGGTTGATCAGGATCCCGGGTGTGGAGGTATTCGTAGAGCCCGTGCGCGAACACCGGTTCGTGCTGGTGCTTCGCGGGCAAGGGCTAGATGACCGGATTACGACGACCGACCCCCAGAGCGTGGGCGTGCCGCGCCTGATCTCGCTGGCGGGGGAGCCGGCCGCCCAACGTACCGCGGACGCCGTGAACGAATTCGTGAGCCATGCGAACGTGATCCTTGCTGGCGAGCCGCAGGCGAACGCGCTTGTCCTGCGTGGATTCGCGAAGTACCCGACGCTGCCCTCGTTCCCGGAGACGTGGGGGCTGCGCGCGGCGGCGCTGGCGGTCTACCCGATGTACCGGGGGCTGGCGAAGCTGGCAGGGATGGACGCGCTGGCGTGCCCCGGGGGGCTCGAAGAGCAACTCCAGGTGGTGAAAGACCGCTGGGACGATTACGACTACTTCTTCCTGCACTACAAGAAGACTGATGCCGCGGGTGAGGACGGCGATTTCGAAGCCAAGAGTCACGCGCTCGAGGAGTTCGACCGCTGGCTGCCGTCGTTGATGGATACGAAGCCGGATGTGCTGATGATCGCGGGCGACCATTCGACGCCGGCGCTAATGGCGGCGCATTCATGGCATCCGGTGCCGTTCCTGCTCCATTCGGAGTGGTGCCGTGAGGGGTTCGCGCAGGGGTTCAACGAACAGCAGTGCACCCGGGGAAGCCTCGGTATTTTCCCGGCGGTGGAGATCATGCCGCTGGCGATGGCGCACGCGATGCGCTTGCAGAAGTACGGCGCCTAGGAGCGCTCAGAGGAGGGACTCGATGGCTCGTCGCCCGTTTGTGGCCGGGAACTGGAAGATGAACACGACCGAGGCGGAGGCCGAGTCGCTGGCGAAGGGCGTTGCGGCCATCTCCACCGGGACGTGCGATGTCGGCGTCGGGGTACCGTTCGTCCACCTGGCAACGGTGCGGGCGGCGTTGGGGCCTTCGGGGGTGAAGCTCGGGGCGCAGGACGTGTACTGGGAAGTGAAGGGCGCCTTCACGGGTGAGGTTAGTGTCGCGATGCTGGAGGACTACTGCAGCTTCGTGATCATCGGGCACAGCGAACGCCGCCAGTTCTTCGGGGACACGGACGAGTGGGTGAACCGGAAGCTGAAGGCGGTGATGGCATCCTCGAAGCTCGACCCGATCGTCTGCGTTGGCGAAACGCTAGCGCAGCGCCAGGCGGGGGAGACCGACTCAGTGCTCGCGCGACAGATAGCGGGCGCCTTCGAGGGCGTGGAGCTGGCTGAGCGAATCACCGTGGCGTACGAACCGGTGTGGGCTATCGGCACGGGCGAGACCGCAACACCTGCGATCGCGCAGGCGGCCTGCGCGTTCATCCGGGAGGAGCTGGCGAAGCTGTCGCCCGGAGCGTCGGAGACGATGCGGATCCAGTACGGGGGCAGTGTTACGCCCGAGAGCGCGGGGACGCTGCTCGCGCTCCCGGATATCGATGGCGCGCTCGTGGGTGGGGCTTCGCTGAAGGCGGAGCAGTTCGCGGCGATCGTCGCAGCCGCGGGGTAATGTGACTCGCCGCCTTATCGCCGTCGTCGGTGCGACCGCTTCCGGGAAGACGCAGCAGGCGATCCGGCTTGCGGAGCGGATTGGCGGCGAGGTGGTGAATGCGGACAGCCGACAGGTGTATCGCGGCATGGATATCGGGACCGCGAAGCCTACCCCTGCGGAACAGGCCCGGGTGACACATCAGCTCTTCGATATCGCCGACCCGCGGGAGGAATACAGCCTGGCGCTGTATCGCGCGCAGGCGATGGCGGCGCTTGAGGATGCATGGGAACGTGGCAGGACGCCGATCCTTGTGGGCGGGACGGGGCAGTACGTCTGGGCGCTCCTGGAGGGCTGGACCGTGCCAGAGGTAGCGCCCGACGTTGCTCTGCGCGAGGAGCTTCGCGAGTTTGCTGAGCGCGTCGGCGTGGAAGTGCTTCACGAGCGGTTGGCAGCCGTGGACCCGGTGGCGGCTGGACGGATCGACGCGAGGAACGTCCGGAGGGTTATCCGGGCGCTCGAAGTCCACGCGCACACCGGGCAGCCAATCAGCGACGCGCAGGCAAAGTGCGGGGTCGACTTCGACTGGACAGCGATCGGAATAGACGTCCCACGGGATGAGCTGGACCGGCGCATCGCTGCACGTACGCATGCGATGTTCGCGGGTGGCTTTGTCGAGGAGGTCCGGGCGCTGCTGGATTCGGGCGTCGCGCCCGATGCCCCTGCGATGTCTTCCATCGGGTACCGGGAGGTTGTGAGCTACCTGGAAGGCGGGATGACGCTCGCGGAGGCCGAGGCGCGCACTGCACAGGTGACGCGACGGTTGGCTCGTCGCCAGTCGGGGTGGTTCCGGCCTGGCGACGAGCGGATCCGGTGGGTGCGGAGCATCGAGGAGGGGGTGAATGCGGTGGCGCTCCGGGACGGCCAGAGCAGCGAATAGCGAGAGAGCCGGTCGTTGTGACCGGCTCTCTTGGGTTCGTGTGCCTGACGGCGTTCAGGTGGTCCGGGATCCGCCGTTGGCGCCCTTCGTCCCAACGAACGCATGGACGAGGCCTGCGACTGCGAGAACAGCGAGGAGGGCCGCGGCGCCGTAGCAGACGGTCGCGGCAAGGCCAGCCTTGTCACCGAAGATGCTGAACCCGTAGGTCGTCAGGAGGAGTCCGCGGAGGGTCTCACCGGTCTGGAGGGTGCCCCGCAGCGAGGTCGCTGCGTCGAGCTTCTTCTGGGCTTCGGCGGCAGCGACGCTGTCACCCTTGTCGGTCGCTTCCTTCACTTCCGCCTGGAGGGCGGTGCGGATGGGGCCGAGGGTGGCGTAGGTTTCGCCCTCGAAGCCGGCGTTCTTGGCCGAGGTATCCATGTGCTTCGCGATGTAGTACTTGGCGTAGCACTCGGCCTGCTTGCCGGTCTCCATGACCTTCCCGGCGTTCTCTTCGAGGCAGCTGGAGCCGGGCTTCCAGTTCTTCTCCTCATCGGTGAGCCGGTCGGTGGCGGCGAAGGTGATCTTCTGGGCGCCGAGTTCTTCCTTCACGTAGTCGTCTGCGAACGCCTTCTGATCCGCCAGGACGACGCCCAGAACGAGCAGCAGGACGGCGAGTATGAATCCGCCGCCTGATAATAGTACGTCGAGCTGCTTTCGAGTCATGTGTATCTCCTCCATCGGGTTTCCGGGTGCGCGTATCGCACCGTTCGCTTTTTGATTGTCGGCGGAGATGTGCGGATAGAGTTGGGCGAACGTCCCGGATTGACGGCCCCGTTCGGGCGCTAACTGCCGGTCGGGCCGGAAACGGATACGCCGGCTAGTCTACCGCGTAGGCGTCGCGGCGGGTCCCGGTGCTCTCCCGGAGTTCCGGATACGCCTGGCTCAACGCGGCGAGGATCGCGGGACGCATCTCGTCCGCAGTGATCTCGTGGCCGCGTTCGGTCGGATGGAGCCCGTCCCCCAACCGGTGATCGTCGACCGAGCCGTTGATATTGGTGTCGGCCCAGATGAAATGGCGGCCGGCCGCCTTTGCCCGGAACTCGGAGCTGAACTGGGCTGCGGCAGCGGCGTAACCAGGGTTTTGCTCTCTGAGTCCACGCCCTGGGATCGGGTACGTCAGGACGACCGGGACGCCCTCCTGGCTCGCGAGGACGCGGAACGCGCGCTCGATGGTCTGGACGACATCCGCCCGGGTGCGCATCGGCGCGGTCCCGAAGAAGCTTCGCGCCGCCCGGCGGATGACTCGGTGGAAGGCGTTCGGCCGCTTGCGCGGGTCATTCGGCGCCGTCTTCACCTCTACCGTCCGGGCGAAGTCGCCGAAGCGCTTGCCGACTCGCTGGGTGAGACGATCCTCCACCCGCGCGACCGCAAAATCGTACGCAGTGAGATGCATGACCACGACATCGGGCCGCGTCTCGTCGAGGGCGTTGAGGATGTATTCGGTTGGGTCGCCGTCCATGCGGAGGGTGCGGCGGTCGGTAACGATGGTGAGGCCGGTCTGTTCTTCGAGCTGACGCTGGAGGACGAGTGGCCACGCGTTGTCGGGGTCACGAAGGCCGTAGCCCTTCAGATCGCTGCGGCCGAGGTAGAGGATGGTGGGCACGTGTCGATGGTACCGGAGGTCGGCGAACCGGTCAGGCGCGTGCGAGAAGAACGGTGGTCGAAAGCGACGCCGGGCGACCGCTATACTGACGGAATGCGCATCACGAAGCTTCATGGGCTGGGGAACGACTACATCTACGTGCGGCCGGCGCGTGAGGACGAGCGGGACTGGGAGGATGTGGCGAGGCGGGTGAGCGACCGGCACTTCGGGATTGGGGCCGATGGGCTGATCCTGGCGCTGCCGAGTGAGGTGGCGGATCTTAAGATGCGCATCTTCAACGCCGATGGGTCGGAAGCGGAGATGTGCGGGAACGGCATCCGGTGTGTCGCGAAGTACGCGGTGGAGGAGGGGATGGTTGCGCCGGACATCGAAGACATCAGCATTGAGACGGGCGCGGGCGTCCTGACGCTGCAGCTGTTCCGCGAAGGCGGGGTGGTATCGGCGGCGCGGGTGAACATGGGCCAGCCCCGGTTCGAACCGGCGGAAATCCCGGTGAACGCGGAAGGGCCAGCGCCGATCATGGGGCTTCCGCTCGAAGTCGGCGGGATGCACCTGAACCTGACGCTCGTGAGCATGGGCAACCCACACGCGATTCACTACATAACCGACGGACTCGACGAGTTCCCGCTGGAGCGCATCGGGCCAATGGTGGAGAACCATCCCCTATTCCCGCGTCGGACGAACTTCCAGGTCGTACAGGTGGTGGATCGTGGCCACGTGCTGCACCGGGTGTGGGAGCGAGGGTCCGGGATCACGCTGGCATCGGGGACGAGTGCGAGTGCTGTATGTGTGGCGTCGCGCCTGCACGGCTTCACCGGCGACCGGATCGTCGACAGCCTGCCCGGCGGCGACCTCGTGCTGGAGTGGGATGGGACCGGCCCCGTGTTCATGACGGGCCCTGCGACGCGTGTGTTCGATGGGGAGTGGCTGGGGGCCTGATCCTCGACCATCACCGCACCGGGCAGAACACCTGCGTCCGAAGTTCTCCCGGTGGCGTCACCTCAGGATCGGACCAGTAGACCTCCCACATGTCCCCGATGGGCGTTCGCCCCTCACCCGCGGCCCATACGACCAGTGCATCGTAGGTCTGCCCGATCGTCGTGTACGGTCCGATGTGCCAGCCGATCGCGACCTGGCCAGCGGGAAGATCGCTGGCGACCACACGCTCAGCACTATCGATCGGCGCCGCGACGGGGAAACCACCCTCAAGATCGAAGGTCGAGTCAGTCATGTTCGTATACCGCAGGAACGGTGGCCCGATCGGCGCTAACTCGCGATCGTGCAAGAACTGGGCGACCGTCAACAGGATGTCCGCGACCGCCACGGAGATTTCAGTGACGGGGACGCCCTTTCCGACGACAACGGCAGTTGTCCGCGCCTCAAGTTCTGCAAACGCAAAGTCAGTCATGAGGTCTCCTCCTCCGAGAGCTTCGCACATTCCGGAATCGGGGCGGACCGGCCAAGCCGCACCGGTACCTTGCCGAGACACAGGCGACGGCTCGTTTCGAGCGTGGCCGATCGGGGATGAGGTGGTAGGATCGGCGCTGGCCTGCGCCGGGCGGCATTCGTCCAGGGCGCGCTGAATTCGCACCCCAGGACACGAACTTCCATGCAGCTTGCCCGCCGGGTTGAGTCTCTTCCTCCGTACCTTTTCGCCGAGATCTCGAAGAAGATCGCCGCCAAGCGGGCATCGGGCATCGATGTCGTCACGTTCGCGATCGGCGACCCCGATATCCCGACGCCTGGGCACATCATGGCCGAGCTTCATCGTGCCGCTGACGAGCCGTCGAACCACCGCTACCCGGAGTCCGAGGGGTTGCCCGAGCTGCGGCAGTCAATTGCCGACTGGTATGACCGGCGCTTCGAGACGAAGTTCGACCCGTTCAAGGAAACGCTGCCGCTGATCGGCTCGAAGGAGGGCATCGCTCATATGGCGCTCTGCCTGATCGACCCGGGTGACATCGCGCTTGTGCCGGACCCCGGCTACCCGGTGTACGAAATCGGGACGATGTTCGCGGGCGGGACGAGCTACCGCGTGCCGCTGAAGCGCGAAGATGGCTGGCTGCCGAACTTCGACACTATCCCGGAGGACGTGGCTCAGAAGGCCAAGCTGATGTGGCTGAACTACCCGAACAACCCCACGTCCGCGGTCGCCGATATCGGGTTCTTCGAGAAGGCGGTCGCCTGGGCGAAGAAGTACGACGTCGCGCTGCTGCACGACAACCCGTACTGCGACGTGGCCTACGACGACTACCGGCCGGTTTCGATTTTCCAGGTGCCGGGCGCGCGTGATGTCGCGGTCGAGTTCAATTCGTGGTCCAAGATCTACAACATGACCGGCTGGCGGATCGGGATGGTGGTCGGCAACCAGACGCTCGTGGACGCGCTCATGCGGGTGAAGTCGAACATCGACAGCGGGATCCCGCAGGCAGTGCAGCGGATGGCCATCGAAGCGGTATACGGGCCGCAGGGCTGCGTCGACGAGCACAACCTTATCTATCAGCGCCGCCGCGACCGTATGGTCGAGGGGCTACGGAAGATCGGGCTGTCAGTCGATGTCCCGAAGGCGTCGCTCTACGTCTGGGCGCAGCTGCCCGCGGGCGTGAAGAGCGCGGACTACGCTGCACGGGTGATCGAGGACACGGGCGTCGTGGTGACCCCCGGGCGTGGCTATGGCGAGCAGGGCGAGGGTTTCATCCGGCTCTCAGTAACGACGCCGGACGACCGTGTGGAGGAAGGGATGCGTCGCCTGGAGGCGTGGGGCGGGGTGTAGCCCCGATCAGCCCGCGCGGACGAGCGGGCTAACCTCTTCGTCGAGCCGACTACCAAGGCGACGCGCTTCCCGCCGGAGGTCATAGCTGCTCTGCAGGTTCAGCCAGAACTGCGGACTCGTGTCGAAGTAGCGACCGAGTCGGAGCGCGGTGTCCGCGGTGATGGCGCGTGCGCCGTGAACGATCTCGTTGATCCGGCGCGGAGGAACGGAAAGGCCGCGTGCGAGGCGGTACTGGCTCAGGCCCAGTGGCTTCAGGAACTCTTCCAACAGGATCTCCCCGGGCGGGATCAGCGGAAGTAGGTCGTCCGGTCCGGTCTCAGTGGTAGTCGGCGATTTCGACATCGTATGCATCTCCATCTCTCCAGCGGAAGCAGATCCGCCACTGATCGTTGACGCGAATGCTGTGTTGGCCGCGCCTCCCGCCGCTCAGAGCTTCAAGGCGGTTGCCCGGCGGCGTGCGCAGGTCTGCGTCGTGGCGGCCTCCATGATGAGGAGTTTTCGGAGTGCCGCGATCTGGATGTCAGGCGGGAGCCCGCGCGTGCGCTTCCCCGCGAGGACCTCCGCAGTGGCTGCATTGCGGGTCGACCGGATCAATCCGTAGTCTCCACTCGCAGAAAGCATAACGTCAAGCGTTATGCCGCTCGCACATGCTGTCACGGAGTACTAAGTGCTCTAACCCTGTGGTGCTAGGATTCCCGGACTTCGCTTTGGAGGTGCTTCGATGGTGAAGCCGATTCCTGATGGATATCCGATGGTGCGCCCTAGCCTGATCGTGTCGAGCGCCGAGGGGCTGATTTCGTTCATCGGGGACGTGTTCGGTGGGACCGAGCGGATGCGAATGCCGATGCCCGACGGGACGATCGCCCATGCCGAGGTGCAGGTTGGTGATTCGGTGATCATGACGGCGGATGCGACGGAACAATGGCCCGCACGCCAGGCCGCACTCCATGTGTACTCGGAGGATGTGGACGCGGCGTATCAGCGAGCGCTGGCTGCGGGAGCGACTACCGAGATGGAGCCCGAAGACCAGATCTACGGCGAGCGGTCCGCGGTCGTCCTCGACCCGTGGGGTAACCGGTGGGCGATTGCGACGCATGTCGAGGATGTCTCGGACGAGGAGATGATGCGTCGCATGGAGGCGATGGGAGGCTGACGCGGTGCGCTGCAGGCGGTGCTCCAGTACGCTGAGACAGAATGCCACGTAGCTCACACTCCACCGCCGCAACCGTAGACCGCGCCTACCTCGTCGCCGCCGACACACAGGCTGGGCTGCTCCCGGCCGCTGATTCAGTCGACGAACTGGCGGAGTTGGCGCGGACGGCGGGCGCCGTGGTTGTCGGGCGGGCGGTGCAGCGCATGGAGCACCCCCACCCCGCCACGTACATCGGCAAGGGGAAGGTCGACGAGGTTGTTGCAGAGTGTCGCGAGCTGGAGGCGAACGTCGTCATCTTCGACGACGAGCTTTCGCCTTCGCAGCAGCGGAACCTTGAGACCGCGCTCGGCACGAAGGTTATCGACCGCACGGCGCTGATCCTCGACATCTTCGCGACGCGGGCACGCACGAAAGAGGGCCGCCTGCAGGTGGCGCTGGCACAGATGCAGTACCTGTTGCCCCGGCTTGCAGGGCAGTGGTCGCACCTGGAACGCATGGAAGGCGCGATCGGCCTGCGGGGGCCGGGTGAGACGCAGATCGAGACCGACCGGCGGCTCATTCGCAGCCGGATCAGCAAGCTGAAGAAAGACCTCGACGACGTGCGGACGCAGCGCGGACTCTACCGCCGCAACCGGCAGCGCAGCGGTGCGCGCGTCGTCGCGCTTGTGGGGTACACGAACGCCGGGAAGTCGACACTGATGCGTGCGCTCTCGGGCGCGGACGTGCTCGCCGAGGACAAGCTCTTCGCGACGCTCGACCCCGTGACCCGGAAGCTCAGGCTTCCGTCGGGCGAGAGCGTGCTCCTGACAGATACCGTGGGATTCATCCAGAAGCTGCCCACGGACCTCGTGGCAGCGTTCAGGGCGACCCTGGAGGAGATGGAGGAGGCAGACCTGCTGCTGCACGTCATCGACATCTCGCACGCCCACGCCTACGAGCACGTGCAGTCCGTCGATGCGACGTTGCGTGACCTGGCGGTCGCAGGGAAGCCACGGTTGCTCGCGCTGAACAAGGTCGACAACCTCGCGCGTCCCGGCGGGGAGGTCGTGGCGTCGTTCGACGAGGCGCGGGCGCTCCTGCATGGCGCCGGTGTCCCGCCCCGAAACGTGGTCCCGGTGAGCGCCGTGAAGCGCTGGGGCCTGGAGCTGTTGCTCGAGCGGATCGAGGAAGGGCTCGAAGGCGACTACGAGGCAACGGACGAGATCCCGGAGCTGCTGGCTCGCAGTGGCTGACGGCCGTTTGAACGACGGGCTGCGACACGGTAGAAGTAACCGGGCATGACACAACAACAAGAAGCGGCGCCGGTCCCGTTCCCTCATCCATCTGGTCCACTGGCCGGATACCGTGTTCTCGACCTTGCCGATGAGAAGGGGCAGCTCTGCGCGCGGCTTCTCGGCGAGCTCGGCGCGGACGTGATTAAGGTGGAGGGGCGCGACGGCGACCCGACGCGCGGGAACGGCCCGTTCTTCCGCGGCGAACAGGGGCCGAACACGAGCCTCTACTGGTGGGCGATGAACGCGGGCAAGCGCTCGGTCACGCTCGAACTTCGGCTGGAGCAGGGCAGGCAGCTATTCCACCAGCTCGTCGCGAAGTCGGACATTGTCATCGAGACGCTCACGCCCGGCGCATCGAAGGACCTCGGGCTGGACTACCGGACGCTCAGCGCGGTGAACCCGGGGATCATCCTCGTGAGCATCACGAACTTCGGGCAGACGGGGCCGTACCGGAACTTCCTCGCGACGGACATCGTCGGACTTGCGATGGGCGGCCAGATGTACCTGAACGGCGACGACGAGCATGGGCCGGTTCGCCCGCTGGCACCCCAGGCCTACGCGCAGGTGAACATCCAGGCGGCTGCGGGCGCGGCGATTGCGCTTTTTGCGCGCGGGACGAACGGTGGCGCCGGGCAGCACGTGGATGTGTCCATGCAGGAGGCGGTGGCGAACACGATGGACAGCGCGCAGCCGACGTGGGACATCCTCGGGGTGAACAACCGCGGGCCGGGGCTGCGGCGGATGCGCGGCGGAGAACTCGGGCCGCGCTACCTGTTCGAAGCGGAGGACGGATGGATCGCGGGGCTTCACGCTGCGGGGCTTGTGAGCCAGAAGGCCGACGCGATCATCGATTGGATGGCGGAGACGGGCGAGGCGGGGGACCTTGCGACCGATTCGTGGCGGAGGCGGCTGACCTCGGGGGAGACGCTGACGTTCGAGGAGATGGTGTACGTCGAGGAGACGCTGAATGCGTTCTGCAAGCGTCGGAAGAAGGAAGCGCTAATCGTAGAGGCGCAGCGCAGGGGCGCCGGCTGGTCGCCCGTGTACGGACCACGTGAGGTGGTCGAGGCGGAACAGCTTCGCGCGCGCGACTACTGGGTGCGGGTCCGCCACGACGATATCGGCGAGTCGTTCATCTACCCGGGGCCTCCGTTTGTGATGGGCGAGACCCCGTGGATGCAGCGCGGACGTGCCCCTTCGGTGGGCGAACATAACAACGAGGTCTATGGCGAAGTGCTCGGCCTTGAAGCCGCGGACGTGCGCCGGCTGCGCATGCGGATGGTGATTTGATGGCTCAGCAGTTGAGGAAGCCGTTCGAAGGGATCCGGGTCGCCGACTTCTCATGGGTGGGTGCGGGACCGTTGACGACGAAGTACCTCGCGGACCATGGCGCAGAGGTCATCCGCATCGAGTCGCTGATGTCGCTCGACACGCTCCGCCGGTCGCACCCGTTCGTCGACAACGAGCCGGGCGTCGACCGCTCTGGCTACTACGCGAACTTCAACAGCTCCAAGCTCGGCGCGACGCTGAACCTGAAGCACCCGCGCGGCATTGAACTGGCAAAGCGGCTGGTAGCGACGTGTGATGCGGTGGTGGAGTCGTTCACAGGCGGGACGATGGAGCGACTCGGCCTCGGCTATGACGTGCTCAAGGACGTGCGGCCGGACCTCGTCATGCTCTCGATGCCGCTGTTCGGCCAGACAGGCCCCTGGGCCGAGTACTCGGGCTACGGACACGGACTGCAGGCAGCCGTTGGGCTCAACCACCTGACCGGCTGGCCGGATGGCGCGCCGCTCGGCACTGGCGTGGCCTACACGGACTTCGTGGTCCCGCACCTCGGAGCGCTGGCGCTTGTGGCGGCCCTCGACCATCGACGGCGTACCGGCGTGGGCCAGTACATCGACTTCTCACAGTACGAGGCGACAGTGCACGTGCTCGGGACCGCGGTGCTCGACTGGACCGCGAACGGGCACGAACAGACGCGCATGGGCAATCGCGACCCGGAAGCGGCGCCGCACGGCTGCTACCGGTGCAAGGACGGCAAGTGGATCGTGCTGTCGTGCTT
>JBPPMX010000344.1:0-5136 GCA_051306275.1 Tepidiformaceae bacterium | reverse complement strand
CGCCCGACGAGGAGCGCCGCGCCTTCAATCCCGATGGCGTCCACCTCTCCGCCGAGGGTCACAAAGCGGTCGCCCCCCTCTGGCTCCCCGCCGCCCTCGCCGAGTGCGAACGCCGCCACTAACCTGTTCAGGTCACTTTCGGAGGGTAGATGCACCCGTGTAGTATCTACGCGTGACACAAGGTAGGAGGTAGAACATGGGGCTCTTCGGGAAGAAACCAACGGTTGGTGACCTCGGAATCGCAGATCTAGTGAACGCGTGCTGGCTCATTGGGGCGGAGAAGCACGACGTGCCGCTCTCTGAGCGTGCTGCCATCGGCCCCCCTGGAGTCTTCGTCCAGCTTCGTACCTTAGGCAACTCATTCCGTCTCGAAGCTGGTCCGTCGAGGGGGTCGTGCGCATCTCGATGTGCGCGGATCGCTTGGCGAATCCATCTACGCCTATCAGGTTCATCGGTACGAGGGTGGCGCCTGGGAGGAGCCCGCAAAGCAATGGCTCGGCGCGAAATTTCAATAGGCGTCTGACTATCTTCAGGCATCGCTGACGGTTCAGGCTGCTCGCGGGAGGGTGGATGCGACGGGCGAAGGATTAGCGATTCGCGGGTCACTCGCAGAAGAGCGATGAAAATCTAGAGCGATTTTTTTCAAAGGGGGCCCGGACGTTGAAAAAGACTTTCAACCGCTCAGCAGAGTGAGCATTTCATGGCCATCAGGGGAAGCGGGAAAGGCCGTGGTCGGGGTGACAAGATTTGAACTTGTGGCCTCTTCGTCCCGAACGAAGCGCTCTGCCAGGCTGAGCTACACCCCGGGGTTTCGTATCGTAACAGGGCCGCCCGGTTAGGCGGTACCGCCCGCCGCGAGACATAGCGGGCCCACCGCATGAATCTTCCGTATCGCGCAGGCAGGTGAACAGATCTTCGTGGCATCATGGGAGTTCGATACTTCCAGGAGCGACGCTATGGCCATCCAGGTCACCCTCCTTTCCCACAGCGAAGAGCCGATGCGGTCGCTTTACATGGCCTACCGCACCTGCTACAGCCAGCTCACCCCTCAGCAGGTCCGGGTGCGCATCGACGACGACCGCATCACCGACGAACAGATGCGCATCTTCATCGAAGAGCGCCTGAAGACCGGGCACGCCAGCCCGCTTGAGCAGGTCTACTTCGAATTCGGCATATCCGGCGTCTCGCGCGCCTTCAGCCACCAGTTCGTCCGCCATCGCGTTGGCATCTCGTTCGAACAGCAGAGCCAGCGCTACGTCACCTATAAGGGAGGCGAGTTCCCCTACACCGTCCCCGAGACCGTGAAGAAGGCCGGGCTCGAAGACAAGATGTCCGAGCTCTTCGACCAGGTGAGCGGGCTCTACGAAGAGATGGTCGCCGCCGGCATCCCCGCCGAAGACGCGCGCTTCCTCCTTCCGAACGCCACCAACACCAACTTCAAGATCACGGTGAACTTCCAGAGCCTCCTCCACATCTGCGACCTCCGCCTCTGCACGCGCGCGCAGTGGGAGTTCCGCCGCGTGGCCGCCCTCATGCGCGCCGAGGTGAACCGCGTCATCCCCCAGCTCGGGCGCTACCTCCAGCCGAAGTGTGGCGAACTGCGCATGGGCTACTGCGACGAAAGCGAAGCCGACTGGGAAGCCTGCCCCATCGGCCGGGTTCGCCCCCACAAGGACGCCCTCTTCCGCCTCTATAACTCCTACCGCAAGGGCGAACTCCAGCCCCTCAGCGAAGACGACTTCGCCATCATTGAAGGTATCGGCGAGGCTGCGTCGGCTACCTAGCACCCGGTCGACGGGTACGGCTGCGGCCGCCCAACGGTGCCTCTAGCGCGCTTTCGATACACAGTGGATCTATCCCGTTGTGCAGGTGTGTCTCTCGCGATGAGCGCCGATGTCATGGGCTCCGCATCCGCGGATCGCCCCATCTCCGAATCCGAAATGCGGACCGAAGTCCAGCGCCGCCGCACCTTCGCGATCATTTCGCACCCGGACGCCGGTAAGACCACCCTCACCGAGAAGTTCCTCCTCTACGGGGGCGCCGTCGACGAAGCCGGCTCCGTCCGCGCGCGCAAGAACGCCCGCCGTTCGACCTCCGACTGGATGGCGATGGAGCGCGACCGCGGCATCTCGATCACCTCGACCGTGCTCCAGTTCGATGCGTTCGGCTGCCGCTTCAACCTGCTCGATACCCCCGGCCACCAGGACTTCAGCGAGGACACCTACCGGACGCTCTTCGCCGCCGATAGCGCCGTGATGGTGCTCGACAGCGCCAAGGGCATCGAGCCGCAGACGCGCAAGCTGTTCGATGTCTGCCGGGCGCGGCGCATCCCCATCCTTACCTTTATTAACAAGCTCGACCACGCCGGGCGTGAGCCGCTCGAACTCCTCGACGAGATCGAAAGCACACTCAAGATCGGCGTCGTCCCGATGAACTGGCCGATCGGCGATGGGCCGACCTTCCAGGGCGTGTACGACCTCCGCAAGAAGGAGGTCCTCAAGTTCGCCCGCACCGAAGGCGGACGCCTCCCGGCTCCGGTGCAGGTCGGCAGCCTCGACGACCCCACGCTCGCCCACCTCATCGGCGACCGCGGCCACGCGGACCTTCGCGACCAGGTCACCCTCATCGAAGGAGCCTCGCCGCCGTTCGACCGCGAAGCGTTCCTCTCCGGCGACGTCACGCCGGTGTTCTTCGGCTCCGCGCTCAACAACTTCGGCGTCGAACCCTTCCTCGAAGCGCTGATGGAGATCGCCCCGTCGCCGGTCGCGAAGAAGACCTCGACCGGCGTCCTCTCGCCATACGAGCCGGCCTTCTCCGGCTTCGTCTTCAAGATCCAGGCGAACATGGACCCCCAGCACCGCGACCGCATGGCCTTCCTCCGCATCTGCTCCGGGCGGTTCGAAAAGGACATGACCGTCTGGCACGAACGGCTCGGCAAGCGGATCAAGCTCAGCCGTCCCCACCGGCTCTTCGCGCGCGAGCGGGAGACGGTCGAAGAAGCGTACGCGGGCGATGTCGTCGGGCTGCTCAACCCGGGCACCTTCACCATCGGCGATTCCCTCTCGGCTGAAGGCCCGATCGCCTTCGAACCCATCCCGCGCTTCGAGCCAGAAGTCTTCGCTGTCTTCGAAGTCATGAGCTTCAGCAAGATGAAGCAGTTCGCCCGCGGGCTCGAGCAGCTCGAGGAAGAGGGCGCGGTCCGCGTCTTCACCCAGACAGATGCCGGCCGGAACGTCCCGATCCTTGGCGCCGTCGGCACGCTCCAGTTCGAAGTCGTGCTCGCGCGGTTGAAGGACGAGTACGGCGTCGATGCGACCGCCCGGCCCCTCGGCGTCACCGTCGCGCGCAAACTCGCCCCCGAATCCGAAGGCAAGCCAGTGAGCTGGCCCCGCGGCGTGGTCACCGCCCGCGGCGAAAACGGCTCGACCGTGGCGCTGTTCCCCACCGAGTGGGCACTGGACTACTTCCAGCGCCAGGAGCCTACCGTCATCCTCGAGCGAATCTAGCCCACCCGTTTCGCAACGCGGCGTATATGCGGATCGCTGCCCTTGTTACGAGTGAACCCGCCCTGCGGTGCCATGATGCTCACCCGTCGATGCCCCGAAATCGAGGCTCGACCGAGACGCACACGTCTCAGAAAGGCGTCACCACAATGATGCTCCTACTCCTGCTCCTCCTCCTGCTCGTGCTGTTCGGCGGTGGCGCCTACTTCCTCACGAGCAACCTCCTCCTCGTCATCGTCGTGGTCCTCGTGGTCGCGGCGCTCGGTGGCGTGTTCGGTCGCGGCCGGCTCGGATAGATCCGTTAGCGGCTAGGCGGCCGCGGTTTCGACCGCGGCCTTTCGCCGCCACGTAGCCAGCACGATAGCCACGACGATCACGCACACGCCCATGCCGAAGAAGATCGGACGCTCGCCGTACGTATCGGCGAGCACGCCGACCGGCAACGCCACGATCCCGCTGATCGAGCCCGCCATAAGCGTGAGCGAAGCGACCCGCCCCATGTGAGCGACGTCCGCCGCTCGTAGCGCGACCGCGAGATTCAGCACCTGGAACCCGCTCGCGCCGGCGCCGAGGAAGAGCGAGATCGCAACCGCGATCCAGAACCCCGGCGCGACTGCGAGTCCGATCAGGGACGCGCCGAAGAGGACGTTGCAGGCCGCCAGCATCGGCAGCGACTTCCGTGAATCTGCCATCGATGCCGCGAAGAGACTCACCACGAACCCGCCGACCGCCGAGATCCCCAGCAACACCCCCAGCCGCGAGGTACTCACTTCGAGCACGTCCTTCGTGTAGCCCGGCAGCAGCGTCATGTACGGCATACCGAAAATGGTGAGCAGGAAGAAGCCGCCAAGCACCCAGCGGATCTCCGGGTGGTTCCAGCCGTAGCGCAGCCCTTCGATCGTTTCCTGGAGGATGTTCGGACTGCCGACCGGCCGGATGCGCGAGGTCGCGGGTGGCAGCTGCAACATCGTCACAATCGCGACCCCGAACGCGCCCGCCATGAAGTAGAACGTCCCCGCCGACCCGAAGACATCCCACCCCAGCAGGATCCCCGCGAGGAACGGTCCTGAGATCGACATCGTGCTCAGCGCCAGCTGCTGGAGTGCGACCGCGTTGCCGCGCTGGTCCGCCGTCGCCAGTTCGCCGATGTATGCGTTCCGCACCGACCGTATGGTCGCGAACATCATGCTGCTGAGGAACGAACTCACCGCCAGGATCGGGATTGAGATGAAGTCAGCCGCGATCGAGAAGCCGAGGAAAACGAACGTGAGCAGGAGGATGAGCTGGCACGCGATCAGCATCATCCGCTTCGAGAATCGGTCCGCAAGCGCCCCCGCGAATGGCGAGAGGAACAGCATCGAAAGCCCGGAGCCCAGCATCACCGTACCCACGGCCCGGTTATTTCCCGTGAGGTCATAAGCGACGACGCCCTGGGCGGTCTGGTTCATCGTGACCGCAGCGAAGTTCAGCAACGTCCCGATCCAGAGCAGCCGGAGGTTCCGGTTGCTCATGCTTTCGAACGTCCGGGTGAACCAGCCGCGCACCCCGCGCTGGACTGGCGCTCCCGGAAGCTGCGCTGCCGCTGCGTCGCTGGCCACGGTCCCCCTCCGGACGGCGCGATACACGCCCGCCA
>JBPPMX010000343.1:0-11166 GCA_051306275.1 Tepidiformaceae bacterium | reverse complement strand
TCCGGACGCAGCGCCAGGAATGGGGTATCCGCCCCGTCTACAAGATGGTCGACACCTGCGCGGCCGAGTTCGACGCGGCGACGCCCTACTTCTACAGCACATACGAGACCGAGAACGAAGCGATAGCCGAGCCCGGCGCGGCCGCGGTCGTCATCGGCAGCGGCCCCATCCGCATCGGCCAGGGGATCGAATTCGACTACGCCAGTGTGCACGCCGCCTGGGCGTTGAAAGACGCCGGCCTCCGGTCCGTAATGGTGAACTCGAACCCGGAGACGGTCTCGACCGACTTTGACACCAGCTCGCGCCTCTATTTCGAACCGCTGGACGAAGAGGCGGTGCGCGACATCATCGAGAACGAGACGTACGACGAAACCCCCGCAAGCATCGTCCAGTTCGGCGGGCAGACGGCGGTGAACCTCGCCGAGCCGCTCTGGCGCGCAGGCCTGCCGATCATCGGCTCGAGCTCTGAGGCGATTTCGACCGCAGAAGACCGGCGGCTGTTCGAGCGCTTCCTCCAGGAGCGTGGCATCCCACAACCCCCCGGCGCAGCAGTGCAGTCCATCGAGGAAGCGATGAAGACCGCCGAGACCATCGGCTACCCCGTCCTCGTCCGGCCGTCGTTCGTCCTTGGCGGTCGCGCGATGGAGATCGTCCAGAACCCAACGGAGCTCGTGACCTACGTCGCCCAGGCAGCCGAAGCCGCGCCGGGCAAGCCGATCCTCATCGACAAGTACCTGCAGGGCCGCGAAGTCGAAGTCGACGCGATCTGCGACGGCGAGACGGTGCTCATCCCCGGGATCATGGAGCACATCGAACAAGCCGGCGTGCACTCCGGCGACTCGATGGCGGTCTACCCGCCGGTCCACATGGATGCCGAAGAGCGCGAGATCATCACCCGCTACACCACTGAGATCGTTCTCGGCATGGGCGCGATCGGGCTCACGAACATCCAGTACGTCCTACCACCACGAGAGGGCGGGTTGCCGCAGGTCTACGTCATCGAGGTGAATCCCCGGGCGAGCCGGACAGTGCCCTTCCTTTCGAAGGTGACCGGCGTACCCATGGTCCAGCTCGCCGTCAGCGCGATGCTCGGGCGGAAGTTGCGGGACCAGGGGTACGAAGGCGGGCTCTGGCCAGAGCGAAACCTCGTAGCGATCAAGGCGCCCGTCTTCTCGATGTCGAAGCTCATCGGGGTCGACACCTATCTCGGGCCTGAAATGAAAAGCACTGGCGAGGTCATGGGCATCGACTGGACTTTCGAAAGCGCCCTCGCAAAAACGATGCTGGCGGCAGACCTC
This sequence comes from Tepidiformaceae bacterium, assembly GCA_051306275.1. Classification (GTDB taxonomy): domain Bacteria; phylum Chloroflexota; class Dehalococcoidia; order Tepidiformales; family Tepidiformaceae; genus JBPPMX01. Next base: position 9,868 of record JBPPMX010000343.1, on the reverse strand, counting down.
GCCCTTCCTCGCGACGGCGGCGTCCTCCTTAGCGTGAGCGACAAAACCAAGACCGAGGCGCTACCGCTAATCAAGGCGCTATCAGAGGCCGGCTACCGCCTCTACGCGACCGAGGGCACCTCGACCATGATCACCGCACTCGGCCTTCCCGTGACAACGGTGACGAAGGTCCTCAGCGGTTCGCACCCCAACGTCGTCGACGTCATCCAGGACGGCTCCGTCCAGTGCGTCATCAACACGCCCGAGGGACGCCTGACCGGGTCACTGCGAGACGGGTTCCACATCCGCCGGGCAGCGGCGGAGAAGCGCATCCCCTGCTTCACATCGATGGACACCGCGCGGGCAGCCATCGACGCCCTCACCCGCAACGCCCCCTATGACGTAGCAACCCTTCGGGAGTACGTGAACGGGTGATCATCGAATCGTGCTCGGTGATTTCGAATGAACGCGCCTATGCAGGCGTCCACGTCATGTGGCTGCAGGCGCCCGGGCTCGCCCGGAACACCTCGCCGGGGCAGTTCGTGATGGTTCACTGCAGCGTTGAGGGCACCGACCCGATGTTCGCCCGTGCCTTCAGCTACCACCGCGTCGACGGCGACCGGTTCGCCATCCTCTACCAGGTCGTCGGCCGAGGGACCGCCTGGCTGGCCGAGCGCGTACGCGGGGATACCGTCCGCGCCTACGGCCCGCTCGGACACGGGTTCCGGCTCCCTGCGACACCTTCGAACCTCCTGCTGGTCGCGGGGGGCGTGGGCGTGGCGCCGATGGTCGACACCGCCGAGCGCGCCGTCGCCGCCGGACACCAGGTCGTCGCGATGATGGGCGCCCGGAGCGAGGCGCACCTTCTCGGCCCCGAAGCCTGGCCCCGCGAAGTCGAGTACGTCGTCGTCACCGAAGACGGCTCGGCCGGCGTGAAAGGACGCGTGACCGAACAGCTCGGGAAGTACCAGGATTGGGCAAACAAGATCTACGCCTGCGGCCCGAACCCGATGTTCGCGAGCCTCGCCGAAGCCCTGCGCGGCAACGGCCGCCGCCAGCAACCCGAGATCCTGATGGAAGAGAACATGCCCTGCGGCTGGGGAATGTGCTACGGCTGCGGCATCTTCACGAAGCACGGCGTCAAGCTCTGCTGCAAGGACGGCCCCCGCTTCAACCTCTTCGACGTGTTCTAAGCCCCTGGAGCTTCGGAAGCGCCTGCTTCAGCGTGAGCGCCGGTGCGAACAGGTCACCGACTTCGTCGACGCGCGCAAGCAGCTCCGGTGCCGTGAAGACCAGTGACGAAGCGTCAGACGCCGCGACCGCCGCCTCGATCTCAGCCCACGAAACCGGGCTGGAGACCGTGGGCTCGGGGCGCGCGCGGAGCGAGTACACGCACACTGTCGTCTTGTGCTCCGCGTTCTGGCTCCAATCGATGAATACCTTCCCCTTACGAAGCTCCTTACGCATGTTCGAGAGGACGCGGTCGGGATACTGGCGTTCGAGGATGCCTGCCACCGCGTGTGCGAAGGTCCGCGTCGCTTCGTAGTCCGTCGGAGTGTTCAGGGGCAGGTAGACCTGCATCCCCTTCGACCCTGACGTCTTCGCCACCAGTTCCAGGCCGAGCGCGCCGAAGAGGTCCCGCAGCCATAGCGCGACTTCGCAGCACTCCAGCAGCGCCGCGGGTTCACCGGGGTCGAGGTCGAACACGACCATCGTCGGCGTGTTCGTATCCTTCGCGAGCGCAAGCGAGGTGTGCAGTTCGAGGCTCGCGAGGTTCGCCACCCAGATCAGCGTCGGGAGGTCGTTCGCGAGGCAGTAGTTCACGTTCTTCGCGTTGCTGTCGCTCCAGAGCGGGGCGGTCGCCACCCAATCCGGGCGATGCGACGGGCACTCCTTTTCGTAGAAGTACTCGGCCTCGACGCCGTCGGGATAGCGCTTGAGCGTGAGCGCGCGGCCCTGGAGGTGCGGGAGCAGCACGGGCGAAATGCGCGTGTAGTAGTCGATCACCTGCGCCTTCGCAAAACCCGAAGCCGGGTAGAGCACCTTCTGCAGGTTCGAGAGCTTCAGGCGGCGGCCTTCGACGGTGACCTCGGCGCCGGGCATGGATGCGGCCTAGCCGGCTGCCTGTTTGCGCGAGCGGCCACGGATGGGCGCTGGCTTCTTCTCTGCGGACTCGTCTTCGTCGTCTGCTTCCTCGTCGGCGGTTTCGGCCGTCGCAGCGGGAGCCGCTGCCCGCGACTTTGCGGCGGCGATACTCGCCTCAAGCGCGGCCATGAGGTCGACCACCTTCGGCGCCTCGTCCTCAACCTTCGGCGCGACAATCTCCTCGCCGGTCGCTTTCTGGTCGATCAGCGACAGGATGCGCTCACGGTGCTCGTCCCGGTACTTTGCCGGCTCGAAATCGGTAGCGAGCGATTCGATCAGCTGGCGAGCCATGCCGAGCTCGCGCTCGCTCACCTCGGTGTCGGCTTCGGGGAGCCCATCGAGACTGGTCTTGGACACGACTTCGTCGGCGTAGTACAGCGTCGCCATCGAGAGCGCATCACCGGCGGGGCGAAGCGCCACGAGGTACTGCTTGTTCCGCATCACCACGCGCCCAAGCGCGACCTTCTGAGTGTCCTCCATCGCGCGGAGGAGGAGGGCGTAGGCGCGGCCCGCGTTCTTATCGGGCACGAGGTAGTACGAGTTCTCGAAGTACACCGGGTCGATCTGCGCGAGGTCGACGAACTCCTCGATCTCGATGCTGCGGCTCGCTTTCGGGTCCAGCCCTTCGAGCTCCTCCTGCGTGATCGTGACGTAGCGGTCGGGGGCGATCTCGTAGCCCTTCACGAGCTGGTCCGTTGCGACCTCTTCGCCGTCAATCGTGCAAAAACGCTTCTGCTGGATCCGGCCACCGTCCTCTTCGTGGAGCTGGTTGAAACGGATATCGCGGCTCGTCGCGGCTGTGTAAAGCTTCACCGGGACGTTGACGAGCCCAAAGCTGACTGCCCCACTCCATGTTGGCCTTGGCATTTCGTACCCCCGAAGCGCAGTTTCCGCGCGTTACGTCGTGCGAGCTTAACACCCGCTGAGACCGTGTTCAGCCAGCGGGCGTATCGACAAGCTTACAGATCAGAAGCGAAGTCTTCGCGCGTGACCTGCGCCGGTGCGACGTCCGGGCGTTGCCCCTTGAACACCGGGTGGCGGAGTACGCCGTCCGCCGTCCACTCAGTGAACTCGACCGTCACGACAAGGCTCGGAGAGACCCACACCGCGTTGCGTTCAGACGGAGGCTCCGCGACGGGACTCTCCCCTGTGCGCAGTGCCTCAAGCTGGCGCAGAAGGCTTGCCAGCGTCTCGTCTGTGAACCCCGACCCGACTCTCCCGGCATAGAGAAGTCGCGCCGGGTCGGTCGGGTCGTAGGTGGCGATCAGGAGCGCGCCAAACGACGCAGCCCGCGCGCCTTCACCCGGGAGCCACCCGACCACCACGAACTCCTGCGAGAGCTTGTTCTTGATCTTGAGCCACGACGACGACCGTTTCCCCGGCTCGTAGGCCGAATCCAGCCGCTTCGCCATGATCCCTTCGAGCTGCTGCGCCCGGCTCGCTTCGAGGAGGACCCCGCCATCGCCCGCGTGGTACGCGGGCGTCTGCCAGGCAGGCCCGCTCAGCGCGAGCGATTCCAGCAGCCGGCGCCGCTCGGTGTAAGGCAGCGTCATCGTCGAATGCCCATCGAAGAACAGGAGGTCAAACGCGATATAGACCACCGGGTGCGTCCCCATGCGACGCCTGATGACGCTGTCCGATTTCAGCCCCATCCGTTCCTGCAGACGGCCAAAGCTCGGCTTCCCCGAGGAGTCGAACGCCACGATCTCCCCATCGAGGACGAACTCGTTCGATGCCAGCGAGTCGGCGAGCCCGCGAAGCTCGGGGTACTGCGGCGTGAGGTCAAGGAGATTCCGGCTCTCGATCCGTGCCCGCCCAGCCGAGGCGTAGTAGATCGCGCGGATGCCATCCCATTTCACCTCGTACGCCCAGTTCGCGTCGTCCTGCGGCACCTTCTTCGACATCTTCGCGAGCATCGGCTGCACCCGCGCAGGTAGCGGTTCGCGCGTGGGGTCCGGCGCAGGGTCCATGCGGTGGATCATCCAGTTCTTGCCGCCCGTCCGGAAGAGCACGTACTTCCCCGATGCGCGCGTGCCATGAAGCGTGATCATCACCTCTTCGTCGCGGAACTTGTGAAGTTCGTAGGTGCCAGTGTCCCACAGGATCACCCTCCCGCCCCCGTACTCGCCCTTCGGGATGTCGCCCTCGAACGATGCGTACTCCAGCGGGTGGTCCTCGGTCTGGACGGCGAGGTGGTTCTGCCTGGGGTCGAGTGGCAGCCCCTTCGGGAGCGCCCACGAAGCGAGTACGCCCTCGTGCTCGAGGCGGAAGTCCCAGTGCAGCGCGGTCGCGTGGTGCTCCTGGATGACGAAGCGCGGAGCATCGCCCGCGGGCGGTGCCGGATCGCCCGACGGCTCAGGCGTGCGCTCGAAGTCGCGCATCTTGCGGTAGGTATCGAGGCCACGGGGCATGCATGCAGGCTACGACGCCACCGGACGATCCGCGACCCGTCGCGAGCTACTTGCGGGGCACAGATGGATTACGTGGGAGACCCGGCGAGGCTGAGGTCGCGGCAAAGCAGCACCGCAGGCTCACTCCATAGGGACTTCGGTGCGCTTCGAAAGCATCGGCTCCCCCGCAAAACGCGCCGGGATCCACTCCTCCAGCAGGTCTGCGATCCGATCCCGCGCATCGATGAGCGAGTGCCCAGCCCCCTCGTAGAGCACGATCTCTTTCGGGTCGAGCGCCCTCCGATAGATGTCCTCGCTCGCTTCGTGGTTCAGCACAGTGTCGTTCGTCCCGTGGATCAGGATGAGCGGCTTCCCCAGCTCCTCCACCTGCCGCGTCCCGAAAAGCTGCGGCGCGAGCGCAACCACTCCACGCACGTCCACCGCCAGCTGCCCCGCCTTGATCACGACCGCCCCGCCCATGCTATGCCCGACAAGCGCTACCTCCGTCGCGCCAATCCCCCGCAGCACCGAGCAGGCGCCGAGGACATCGAGTACGCATTCCTCGAACTCCTCGTTCTTCCGGTAGGCGATGTGAAGCGAGGTGACACCCTTCGCCGCCAGCCGTAGCGGCAGGAGTTCGTAGATCGAGTCCTTGAAGAGTGGGATGCCCGGCCCCGCGCCGCCCGCGAACACCACCGCCCCGGTACCGCCTTCGACGGGCCGGAGTAGCGCCGCGATCTCGCCGCGCGATGTCTCGATCAGCAGCCGGTACACCCCGGGCTCGTCGTGCGGCATCGCCGACACATTCTGGACCCTGAGGGTCAGGTCTTCGGGAGTTTCGCCGGGTGGCATCGACATCCCGCCACTATAACGACCCACCCGGTTCCGGGCGCTGTTCCGCCGGCGCCAGCGCCACCTTCAGGTAGAGCGCGACATCGTCGTCCGGCGGCGGAATAGGCAGGCCCGGCCCAAACGGCAGCGCCCGGACGCCCTGCCCATCGCTGATCGCCAGCATCTCCCGCCTCACCCAGCGAGGCGTCTTGCTGTTCACCAGGTAGTCCTGCAGCGCCCGCGTCCCCACACCGACCACCAGCCGGTCACCAGGCGCCACCGGGCGGATTCGAAGGGCCCCACGCAGCGCCGTCATGTCCACGCTCCCTGTCCACTCCCCCATCCCAGCGGCGATCGGGTCCGTCGCGGCCGTGACGATCACGTCACCCGCCCGCGTTATCCCCGGGACGTTGAGGATCACCGGCTCGAACGTCGGCGCGAGTTCCGTCGCCGGCCCGACTCGCACCTGCCCACACGACACCTCCACCATCGCCGGCCCGAACTGCACCTCTCCAGCGCCCGCCTCCAGCACTCGCCGCAGGTTCAGCAGCCGCGTCCGGTTCACCTCGGGCTCCAGCTTGAAGAACGTCAGCTCCCGCTCGATCACGAGCAACAGCGCCTCCGTCTGCAACTCACGCAGCGCGCCGAGCCCGAACACCGCCCCCACCGGGACGCGCTCCTTCGGCTGGACGGACATCGACTGCCGCTCGATCGGCGCGAACGCCTCCCGTGCGTTCGCTGCCAGCCCGAGGATCGCCGTATCCAGCGCCGGGTTCGCCTGCCTGAGCAACGGGAGTGTCTCGTTCCGCAGCCGGTTCCGCGTGAACCGTGTGTCCGCGTTCGATTCGTCGACGATCGGCTCGATCCCCGCAGCAGCACAGATCGCCACCGTTTCCGCCCGCCGCAACTCCAGCAATGGCCGCACCAGCTTCTGCGCCGCCGCCCCCGGCACCGGCGATGACGGCAACATCCCCCGCAGCCCGCGCACACCAGTCCCACGCAGAAAGCGCATCGCTACCGTTTCTACCTGGTCGTCTGCCGTGTGCCCGGTGGCAATCGCCCCGGCGCCTTCCTTCCCTGCCACAAACCCCATGAACTGGTAGCGCATCATCCTTCCCGCATCCTCCACCCCTCGCTTCTGTTGCCGCGCGACCGCAGGCACATCTCCCTCGCCCGTCGAAATCTCGACTCCCATCGCGCGGCAAAGTTCCCGCACGCGCTCCAGGTCGCGAGCCGATTCCGGGCGGGTCATGTGGTTGAAGTGCGCCGCGATGACCTCGAACCCGTACGCCTCACGCAGTTCAAGCAGCACCAGCAAACAGGCAAGCGAATCCGGCCCGCCCGAAAGCGCGACCATGACCTTCTGTGTGCGACGAAAGAGCCGTTCGGAATCCGCGAACCGGCGGACGCGCCGGGCGGCATCGGTCAGCGCGTTAGCGGGGGAAGAGGCGCTCCCACCAGGTGCCGGTTGGTTCGGCGTCTTCTTCGAGCGAGGGGCTGATGACAACGAACGGCACCTCTCCCTCGCGCACGTACCCAAGTTCGCGGCGCGCTTCCTGCTCTACGTATGCGTCGGTGGAAACGTACGCCCGGACGGCTTCGAGGTACGCCCGCCGGTCTCCTAGCTCCGCAAGATCGCGGCGTGCAGCGGATTGTTCCTCGCTCAACTGGTGTGAGTGGATGGCGCCGAGTACGGCCGTGTACGCGAAGTACCCGGCGAGAAGAAGACAAATCGCGAAAGACGCGCGCGCTCGGTTCAAACCACTACTAACGTTCTCCGCCTGTCTTCGAACGCTACGAGGGAGCGCACTCTCCGTCAATACCGTCAAGATGACACGTGTCGTTTATGTACAGCACGGAGACACGCGCACCCTCCACCTGCACTGCCGAAACCGACGCCAGGTCCACGGTCAGCGACCGAAACCCCGACGCGCCAACGCCCAGAAGCCGGCAGATCAGCACCCGCAGGACGAAGTTGTGCGTCACAAGCGCCACCGCCGGCCCATCTCCTCCGGCGATCAGGCGGTCCACCAGGGTGCCCGCGCGCCGCTCCAGGTCGACGAGGCTTTCGCCCCCGGGCATCCGCACCGCATGACCGTCCGGTCCGCCCCACTCTTTGAGGAAGCCCGCGTACGTCTCGCGCATCGCCGGGAACGTCATGCCCTCCGTCTCGCCAACATCAAGCTCAAGCAGCTCATCCGCCACCTCGACCTCCACCCCGCGCGCTGCGCCAATTGCCCGCGCTACCGCCCCCGCGCGCTGCAACGGGCTCGTGAGTATCCGCACGATCGGTTCTCCCGCCAGCCGCCGGGCTACCGCTGCTGCCTGCAGTTCCCCGAGCGCCGTGAGGGCGACGTCCTCCCGCCCGAGCCCCAGCCCATCGCGGTTGTGTGCCGTCTCGCCATGACGGACCAGGTACAGGATCACGCGTACTGTCCGCTTCGCCGCCACGCGTCCAGCGCCGGCGAGCTGTCATCGAGGATGATCCGCGTCCGCGCGATTACCCCCGGTTGCACCCCCGGGAACACCGCCGCCACCACCTGCTCCGGCCGCCCCGTCATCTCCGCGTCCGCGCGCAGCCTCATCTCCAGCCAGGTCCCGTCATCCGCATCGGAGACCGCGATCTCGCCCACCGCCGCCCGCAGATCGTAGACGCGCGTCTTGTCCTTGCGCTCATCCGTCCACTCCAGGCTCTCAAGCGCCATGAATTTCTCTATCCAGTCACGCGCCGTATCCGCGTCGAATCCGGGCAGATCCAGCCGGTACTCCGACCACAGCATCGCGGCCTGCGGCGACGGCGAGGTCAGCGGGATCTCTTCGATATCGACGAGCGCGAGATCGTCCGAAGTCTCCTTCGCGATCATCGCCCGGAACTGCGCGGGTTCCACCCGTTCGTCCAGGGTCACATCCACCAGCTCCGCTTCACCAACGAACCCCAGCGGCAACGGCGATGCGAACGCGAGCTTCGGGTGCGGCGTGAACCCCTGCGAGTATGACAGCGGCAGCCCCGCGCGCCGGATCGCGCGCTCCCAGAACCGCAGCACGTCGAGATGCGAGATGTATCGCACCCGCTCACCCTTGCGGAACCACACGCGAAACCGTTGTGCCGTCACGGGCGCGATCGTATCACGCGCCCCCCGCTGCGACCGCGACCAGCTCCTCTGCCGCGCTCCGTGGGTCAACCTCACGCGCTGCCACCCGCCGCACGAGCGCATCGAGCTCCTCGTCCGAAATCCCCCGCCGGATGCGTTCCAGGAGGATCGCCCGCGCCAGCGAAAGCACCTGGTGCCGCGCGTCCTCCGTGAGATGCGCCTCGAAGTCGCCCGTTTGCTTCAGCTCGTCCTTGTGTGCGTCGATCGCGTCCGCAAGCGCTTCGAGCCCCTCGCCCTTCAATGCCGTCGTCTTCAGGATCGGCGGCCGGCGAGTCCCCGGAGGCGCCAGCGATAGCAGCGCCTGCAGCTGGCTCACGAGGACATCGGCGCCGGGATGGTCAGCCTTGTTCACCACGAGCACATCGGCAATCTCGATGATGCCTGCCTTCATAGCCTGGATGTCGTCGCCCGTCCCGGGGTTGTTGACGAGGATCGTGGTCAGGGCCGTCCCGGCGATCTCCACCTCATCCTGCCCGGCGCCCACCGTCTCAATCAGGACGTAGTCGAACCCGAACGCGTCGAGGATATTCACGACGTCATCGAGTGTCGGCGCGACGCCGCCAAGCGCCCCACGGCTCGCCATGCTTCGCATGAACACGCCCGGGTCGAGCGCGAGGTCCTGCATCCGGATCCGGTCACCGAGCAGCGCCCCGAGCGTAAACGGGCTCGATGGGTCAACCGCGACGATCCCGACCGTTTTCCCTCGCTGGCGCAACTCTCCCGCGAGCGCGCCTGTCAACGTGCTCTTCCCCGAGCCAGCGCCACCGGTGATTCCAACGGTGTGCGCGCGGCCGCTTCGTCCGAAAAGTTCGCGCATATAGTCACGCCCCTCGGCGCTCCCGGATTCGACGAGCGTAATCACCCGGGAGAGCGCCCGGCGCTCCCCGTTCAAGAAACGTTCGATCAGGTCGTCCACGCTTAGGCGGTCACGTTTTCCTGGACGTACTTCACGACGTCCTGCGTATTCGTCCCCGGCCGGAAAATCGCCTTGAAGCCGAGGTCTTCGAGAGCCTTCGTGTCTTCCTCCGGGATGATGCCGCCGCAGAACAGCAGCACGTCGTCGACCCCGCGGCTCTTCAACTCGGCGACCACACGCGGGAAGAGCTCGAGATGCGCACCCGAAAGAATGCTTAGTCCGACGACATCGACGTCTTCCTGGAGCGCCGCCTCGGCGATCATCTCCGGGGTCTGGCGAATCCCGGTGTAGATCACCTCACAGCCGCCGTCGCGGAGTGCGCGAGCGATAACCTTCGCGCCGCGGTCGTGGCCATCCAGGCCCGGCTTGGCAATGAGGACCCGGATCTTCTTGGTGTCAGCAGGGGCGGTCATGTGGAGGCCTTCCTTCCGTTATGTGCGTTTTCTAAGTGTCCC
>JBPPMX010000342.1:0-7479 GCA_051306275.1 Tepidiformaceae bacterium | reverse complement strand
AGTATCAGAACATGTGGCGGCATCGCCGTGACAGTGGCGGGAGTGCTCGTCGCCGGAGTGACGGTGCGCCTGCGCCGCTGCGCCGTGATCGTGCGCGCCGTGGTCGTGCCCGCCGACCAGCCCGGTGATGTCGATCTGTGCCCAGTGGTCCGGCGCCATGAGATTGAGCGCGACAGCAAGCGCCATCACGAGAGAGCAGTGGCGAAGGCGACGGGCGACCATCTACTCAGTTTGCCGCGAAACGGGGTCGGCCGCATGTGCCCAGCGCTACCAGCTCCCTCCGCCACCGCCGCCGCCGCCACCGCCGCTCGAACCCCCACTGAACCCCGATCCGCCGGAGCCGCCGGGCGTGCTCGAAATCGCCGTCGAGAGCCCACTCGAGAACGAGCGCATGTCGCTGGAGAACGACGCAGCGCTGAACGCTCCCACTCCCGTATACCAGCCCGCAGTCTGCGTGGATGGCGTGACACCGATCTGCGCGAAGGCGTTCGCCCACTTCTCCACACAGCCGAAGACGATCGCGTACGGCAGGTAGCGCGCGAAAATGTTCTGGTCCTCGTTGAACTTCTGGAGGTGCGTCTCGGCCGTGGCGACGTACTCGCGGAAGCCCAGCACGCGGCGAAGCGCCTCAGTGCCCGTGGCCGTGCGCCGTGACATCGCACGTGAAAGCACGAGCAGGACAAGCCCGGCCACGACGATCGGGACGAAGATGAGGGGCCGGGCGATCAGATAGGCGGCGCCCACAGCCAGCCCCGCACCGGTAACGATGACGGCGATAGCGATGACACTCCAGAGATTGCGCATCGACTCTGGGCTGCGCCGAAACCACTTTCGCTGGACCGAGTCCTTGTAAAGGCGCTCCCGCACGTCGTTGACGGTCTTGTAAAACGTGTTCTTGAGCGTCGAAACCTTCACCGATTCGCGGCCGCTAAAGAGCGCGCTGTAGAGCTTCTCCTCGTAAGGCAGGGGAGTTGGCGCCTCCGGCGTGCGCTTATGCAGCTCCCAGTCACGGCTGCCGAACCAGCCCTTCTTCGGGATCTCCTCGATGTGGAGATAGCCACGTACGGCGAGGTCGACGATGGTCGCCGTGACATCGAGCGTATCCGCACGCTCGTCGAGAAGGACCCCCATCTGCGCCGGCCGAAGGTCGTCGGGCGGCAGGTATTCGACGACTACCTCTCGCCGCGCGAAGAGAGGGCGCGTCTCCTCCGTTGGGTCGTTCGTCAGGTAGTGGATGGAGGTATAGGCGCGGTCACGTCCGAATCGCCACCAGACCAGTCCTAGCCCCAGGAACGACAGCAGCCCCGTCACCGCGGCGGCAACGAACTCCGGGAGGTCGAACGTGAAGAAGTCATCGATGCTTGGACGGTCTTTGATGACGGGCGGCTGGACATCCACGATGCCCTTCTGCCAGCCAGCCACGATCGTCACCTGCTCGTTCTCAAAGAGTGCCCGGGTCGACGAGTAGCTCGCGATTGGGCCGTCCCCGGCATGCGTACAGCGGAATGTCGCGCCCCCGTAACCTTCGAAACAGGCAGTGACCACATCCGCTCCATCCGGCAGGTGGACCGTGATGTCGACCTGTTCCATGACCACCGGCCACAGGCCCGTGACGTTCCAGTAGAGCTCGTCGTGGTCGGTGAACGCGTTCAGCGCCCCGCCGATCGTGTACTCAAGGCGGTAGAACTGCTCACCGTTGATGCTTCGGTCAGCGTCACCGATTTTGATCCGGCTGAGCCTGCCCTCGCGGAGGATCTCGTAGGGTTCGCTATCGCCGTCGCGGGCGACCGAGACCACATCCAGGTCGTACACGCGATCGCTGCCGGACGGACAGGCGGCGGCATACGCCGGCACGTCCGAAAACCCGGCGTCGGTTGTCCCGCCTGACGGAGTGATCTCGCCACACGGCTGATGCGTGACCAGGTCGCGGAATATCCCGTGGCGCGTGAGGCCGCCGAAGTCGATCGCGATCTCCTCAACGACCCGGAGGTCCCCATCCGGTTCAACAGTTATGTCGATCCCGAAGCGGTCAATAACCCAGCCTTCGTCCGCAGAGGCATCTCGCGCGCCCGGGAGAAGCGCCACGAACAGGGCTATGACAAGCGTCGCTGCGGGGAGGATCCGGTGCACGAGCGAAGGCTACCGCGAACCGGAGTGGGGCGCGACGCGAATCAGGGGATTTCGAGGACCTGGTCGATCGCGAGCTTGCAGCTGGCATCAAGCCCGTTGAGCGCGATCAGCTCGTCGACATCGACGTTGTAGCTCGCGGCGATGTCGACGCACGTATCCCCCGAGGCAACCGTGTACGTCTCGCCGGATCCAGATGGGCGGGCAGTCGCAGCTGGCGTCGCGGCACCCCCCGGCGATGTCGGCTGCGGCGAGGCAGAGGCTGGAATCTTGAGGACATCGCCCTCGTGGAGATTCGTACAGCCGCTGTTGATCCCGGGGTTCGCATCGATGAGCGCCTCTGTCGAAACGTCGAGCGCCGTGGCGATCGCGCCGCAGGTATCGTTCGCCTTCACGGTATACGTGTTCCCGCCGGCGGGCGGCTGGCCGGTAGTCGCGGTGGTATCAGACCCGGGCAGCGTGACCACGTTGTCCTTGATCAGGTACTTCGGCGCGCCTTGCATCGGCGTGGCCGTCGGAGCCGAGGCCGGGTCGGAGATTCGCGGGCCCTCGTCCTCGGACGAAGACGGCCCGCCACCGCATGCGCTCGCAATGAGCAGTACGCCAAGACCCGCGGCGAGGGGAAGTGCCAGAAAACGCATCCGGCTCATGCTATGGGTGGTCATCCTGCGGGGGCAACCTCAGCGAGAAGGTCGAGAATCACGGCGAGCGCTGCGTCACCCACCTGGTCGTGGATCACGGGGTCGATGTCCGCAACGACATCACGCGGAGTGTGGATGGTTCCGAAGTCACCCGACGTGAAGTACACCGTCGGGACCCCGGCTTCGGCGAACGGGGCATGATCGCTGCTCGAACCCGCCGGCACGCGCGAAAGGCGCGTCGCGATCCCCAAGCCCTCGACGATCGCGAGGGCCCGGTCCGCGATGGCACCCTGCGCGATGATCTCGACCTCCTCCCCGATTCCCGTCACGTCGAGGTTCACCATGTATTTCGGGAGATCGCCGCTCGCTGTGAGCGAAGCCACCAGCGCCTCGCTTCCGTTCAGCCCCGATTCCTCTGCCCCGAACGCGACGAAGCAGAGTGCCGGGTCGAGCCCGTCCTGCGCGAGGGCGCGCGCGATTTCGAGGACATTCGCGGTGCCGCTGGCGTTGTCATTCGCCCCCGGGGCGCCCGGCACCGTGTCGTAGTGCCCGCCAACCAAGATCTCGCAGGAATCAGCGCCGGGGACACGGGCAACCACATTCAGCCCCGTGACCGCGCCGCCCTCGGCGTACACCGACACCGGCTCGCCGTCCGCGACCGCAGCGAGAAGCGCGGATCTGTCCTCCTGCGCGACCGCCAGGACGGGGAAATCGGCAGCAAGCCCAAGTTCCCCGCCGAACACCCCCGGCTCGTTGTTGATCACGATCAGCCCTACCGCGCCGGCATCGCGAGCGGCCTCGTACTTCTCGACAAAGCGAAGGACCCCGCGGTCAGCGATGACGACTGCGCCCGTGAGGTCCTGGCCGTCGATTCCATCCTCGTCGCCGAGCTCCACATACACCGGCCTGCCCTCGACCCGGGCGGTGCCGCTCCCGGCGATGGTGAGCGCCGATACCTCGCCGGTGCCGGTGACCACGCCTGCGGGCCGAAACCGCTCCGTCTCGAAGATGAACTCCTGCTGTTCCACCGTGTAGCCGAGCGACGTGAGGTACCGGTCGATGTAGTCCGCTCCGGCCGCCTCTCCATCGGTACCCGCCACACGCACCCCGATGGCGGACGCAAGGGCCTCCACGTGCGCCATGGCGGCATCACGGTCATGGCCGTCTGCGACCAGGCTGGCGGCCGGCGGCGCAACGGTTGCCGAAGCGACAGCTGTCGCACTTGCTGGCGCCGATGGCGGAGCAGTGGTGGTCACGTCGCTGGCGGCTGACTCCGAGCAGGCAGCGGCGAAGAGAAGAACAACAGGGGCGATCAATGTCAGGCGGTGTGTTCGCACACCTCTGACGGTACGGGAAGGGCTGTAAAGCGCCTGAAAACGGTTAGCGCCGGCGGAACCGGCCCGCGACTCGATCCCAGACGGAGGGAGACGGGGGATCGTATTCGATATAGCGGTCGCGCCAGTAAACGCCACGTGATTCCTGAGTCGGTTTCGGGCGACCGGTGGTTGTGAGCGCCCAGGCAAATGCCGCTATGAACAGCAGAACCCCCGCGAACGAGAGCCAGATAAGTGGCTCAAACGCGGTCGCGAGAATGAACCCGCCAATCATCACCACGGCACCGATCATCATCAGGATCGGCGGGTCGAGGCGGCGGGCGCGCGGGCGACGGGCTGTAGCCGGGGTGGGTCGTACCGCTTGCGCGGGCGTTCCCTTTCGCTTGCGCGACGCGATCGGAATTGGGGACCGGCCCGAATCCGGGAGGTCATCCAACCTCTCGAGGATCTCTTCGATCTCGCGCTCGATGCGATCAGCCATTCCGTACCACCATCGCGATCCAGTGTACCCGGGATACAGGAAAAGCGCGGTCACGCCTCAGGTGGCGTGCCCCAGCCCCCACCGCCCGGTGTTTCTATCCTCACGCGCGTCCCTGCGGCGATTCGCCGTTCGACCTTCGCCGGGATTGGCTCGACCTCCCCATCGGGGTGTACGAGGCTGTTCGCGCCGGTCCGCGCACCGGAGCCACCCTCGAGACCGTACGGCTGCACCTGCCGCCGCTCAGAGATAACCGTAATACCTGCGTCAACGAGGAACTCGACCTCTTTCACGACGCCGTCGCCACCCGCGTGGAGTCCGGCGCCGCCCGAATCGTCCCGCAGGTCGAACCGGTGCACGCGGATCGGGAAGACGGTTTCGAGCGCCTCCACGGGCGTGTTGGCGGTGTTCGTCATGTGGGTCTGGATGCCGCTCTCGCCCCGATGGGCGGGGCCACCCCCGGACCCGCCGGGGATCGTTTCGTAGTACGCGAACGGGGAGCCATCCGGGCGCGTACCACCGAAAGTGAAGTTGTTCATCGAACCGCTGCTGGCCGCCGGTATCCGGCCCGGCAGCGCCATGGCAAGCGCCCGGAAGACCACGTCCCCGATGCGCTGGGACGTCTCGACATTCCCGGCGGAAACGGCGTGCGGCGGGTCCGCGTTCACGATCGAGTTCGGTGGCAGGACCAGCCGGATCGGCCGAAACCCACCTTCGTTCGAGGGCGCATCGTCCGGCAGGAGGCAGCGCACGCAGTACGAAACCGCGGACGCGGTCACCGCCCGGACGGCGTTCAGCGACGCCGCCTGCGCGGGCGCCGACCCCGTGAAGTCGACCGTGATCGTGCTTCCCTCGACCGTCACCCGGGCACGGATCGGGATGAGAGCGCCGTCGGGCGACTCGAGGACATCTTCCGCCTCGTAAGCGCCGTCGGGGATGGCGGCTATCGCGGCGCGGGTGAGGCGCTCCGCGTAGGCTTGCAGGTCGGCCATCCGCTCGAAGACCTCGTCCGCTCCGTAACGCTCGAAGAGGTCGAGGAGGCGCCGCTCGCCTGTGCGGATCGACCCGATCTGCGCCGCGAAGTCGCCCCGCCGTTCTTCGGGAGTGCGGACGTTCCGGAGGATGATCGCGAAGAGCTCCTCGTTCAGGCGCCCGGCGTCGTAGAGCCGGAGCGGAGGGATGATCATCCCTTCCTGGTAGAGCTCCGTTGCCACCGGCATCGACCCGGGGGCCATGCCGCCGATGTCCGCGTGATGCGCCCGATTCGAGAGGAACGCCACCAGCTCGCCGCCGAAGAAGACCGGCGCGACAAGCGAGACATCCGGCAGGTGAGTCCCGCCGATGTAGGGGTCGTTGACGATGGCGATATCGCCGGGATGCCACGGCGCAAGCGCTGCCACGGCCCGGACCGCCTCCGGCATCGCCCCCAGGTGGACAGGAATGTGAGCCGCCTGCGCGACCGTCGCACCGTCCCGATCGAATACCGCACACGAGTAATCCCGCCGCTCGCGGATGTTCGGCGAGTGACCGGTCCGCCCGAGCGTAATGCCCATTTCGTCGGCAACCGACGCCAGCAACGCGTTCCACACGGAAAGTCGCGCCAGGTCTGTTGTCATGGCGCCGGCTCAAGGATGAGGTTGAGATACGTATCGACGCGCCCGCGCCAGCCGCGAGGGACGACGGTCGTCGCATCGAGCTGAGTCACGATCGCAGGC
This sequence comes from Tepidiformaceae bacterium, assembly GCA_051306275.1. Classification (GTDB taxonomy): domain Bacteria; phylum Chloroflexota; class Dehalococcoidia; order Tepidiformales; family Tepidiformaceae; genus JBPPMX01. Next base: position 1,184 of record JBPPMX010000342.1, on the reverse strand, counting down.
CCCTCGAAGGTATGCGCCGTCAACAGCGCTTCGCGCTCAATCCGCGACGCGGGCTCCCCCGCGACTGTAATCGGCTCCGCGACCGGGGCACGCGCGGGTTCACCGGCAGCCACGGCCACCAACGGCGATGGCGGGAGTGGCGCCGAGAACCGCAGTCGCAGGTTCACCAGTTCCACGCTGCGCCCGTCAACCCGATACCCGTACTGGCGGTCATGCGCGGCTTCGAAGGCCGCCGCGATGCTAGACGGGGTCGGGACCTCGAACGCCACTCGCAGCTCGTGCGCCTGCCCCTGGTAGCGAGCATCGGCAGACCACGCAATGGACGCTGCGTCGATGCCCGCTGCGGACGCAGCCACTGCGAGCTCACGCCGGAGCGAGTCTGCAGTCGCCGTCAGCTCGCCCGTCGCCTCCTCCTTGACCACCAGCAATGCTGAGCGGCTGCGTTCGACCGACTCCGGGGCAGTAACCATCCCAAGCGCGGAGAGCACACCGGGGTAGCGCGGGACAAGGACTCTCGGCATACCGAGCGAGGCCGCGAGGTCGCACGCATGAAGCGGACCAGCGCCACCAAACGCGACCAGCGTGAAGCGGGCCGGGTCGAACCCTCGCTGCAGACTCACCGCGCGAAGAGCGCGGGCCATGCTCACATTCACGACCTCCACGACCGCCGCGGCAACATCGACCGGGTCGCCGAGGCGTGAGAGCGCATCGATTGCGCGTGCTTCGTCGAGTACCATCTCTCCGCCGAGAAAGTGCCCGGCACGAAGGCGGCCGAGAGCGAGGTTCGCGTCGGAGACAGTGGGGAGCGTCCCGCGCCCGTAACAGGCTGGTCCGGGATCGGCGCCCGCACTCTCCGGGCCGACGACAAGCGCGCCGCCCGCATCCAGCCGGGCGATCGAACCGCCCCCGGCGCCAACCGTAACGACATCCACGACGGGCGTATGGAGCGCCATGCCATCGATCTCCGTCGCCGTTCGATATGCCGGTTCCCCATCGCACAGGGCGACATCAGTGCTCGTCCCACCCATGTCGAACGTGATGATCTCGGGGAAGCCCGCGAGTCTCGCAACGGCGAGCGCGCCAAGCACACCGCCCGCGGGCCCGCTCACGACCATCGACACGGGGATATCGCCGGCCGCCGTCGGCGTCGTCACCCCCGCAGCGGAGTGCATCACCCGAAGCTC
>JBPPMX010000341.1:0-3498 GCA_051306275.1 Tepidiformaceae bacterium | reverse complement strand
AGAGAGGCGGAGTATGAGCGCTTGTCGAGGGTTACCCGTCCTCCGCCCGCGGTCAAACGGTCAGGACTTGTGGTGCTGGCGCACGAAGGCGAGGCAGCGCTGCCATGCGTCCGCAGAAGCGGTGGCGTGATCGGCGGCGGTGCGGTCGAAGAACGAGTGGGGCGCACCTTCGTAGGTGATGACCTCGTTCTCGACCCCGGCGGCGTTAAGAGCGGATTCGAGTTCGGCGATCTGATCGGCGGGGATGCCCTGGTCGGCGCCGCCCATCAGGGCGAGGATCGGGGCCGTCATCCCCTTCGCGCGGTCAATCGGGCCGGGCGAGCCGTCGGCGAAGGACGGGCCCGGGCGGCCATAGAAGCCGATGGCTCCAGCGAGTCCGTGGCCGTTCGCAGCCTGGAGCCACGAGTTCGAGCCACCGAAGCAGAAGCCGACGGTGAAGATCGAGGTGCATGACCCGCCAGCTTCCGAGCGGAGGTAGGCAACACAGGCACCGACGTCATCGGAGATCTCGTCGGCCTTCGTCTGACGGACGAACGGCATGAAATCGAAGGTGTCGTCGCGCTTGGCGACACCGGCGGTACGGCCGAAGAAGTCGAAGGTAACGGCATTGATGCCCTCTTCGGCGAAACGAAGGGCGAGTTCTTCGTAGAACGGGTAGAGGCCGCGGACGTCGGGCAGGATGACCATGCCGGCGCCGCTGGGGTTCTCGGCACGGGCGACGAAGGCGCCGAACTTCGTGCTATCGGCGGAGGTGAGGACGAGGTCTTCCGAGTCAACGGCGGCGCCGGCGATCGGGGTGATGGGGGGCTTTGCGTCGTATGCGAAACACATGGGGGATGACTCCTTACGGCTGCGTTTGGTAGCGCGCCGATTCTAGCAGTGCGAACGAACGGGTACGGATCGAGGGCATCGGCGTGTGCTAAAGTCGTTGGGCATCGTCCCTCGGCCGCCTGGGCAGCGTGGCTGCGCGGAGATGCCACCCAATCCGTCTTTAGAGGCACATGGTCGAATTCCACCTGCTGACAAATGTCGCAGGCGCTCTCGCTTTTGCTCTCGTAGGAGGGCTGGCGGCGCGCCTGCTTCGGTTGCCCGTGATCGCGGGCTACCTGCTTGCGGGTGCCGCGATCAGCCCTTTCACCCCGGGGTACGACGCGGATATCGAGACGATCCGCGAGCTAGCAGAGCTGGGCGTGATTTTCCTGATGTTCGGTGTAGGCATGCACTTCAATATCCGGGACCTGCTCTCGGTGAAGGGGATCGCAGGGCCGGGCGCGCTCGTCCAAATCTCGGCAGCGACGGCGATGGGCCTCGGGGCCGCGGCCATGTTCGGCCTGCCCTGGCGGGAGGGGCTGGTCCTCGGCCTGGCGATCAGCATCGCTTCAACGGTGGTGCTTGTGCGGGCGCTCGAAGAGCGCGGCTTAATGGAGTCGATTCATGGCCGGGTGGCGATCGGATGGCTGGTGGTGGAGGACCTCGCGACGGTGCTCTTTCTCGTATTGCTGCCAACGCTCGCCCCGGACAGCAATGGAGACGCGCTACAGGACACAGCGATCGCGGTCGCGAAGGCGGGCGCGTTCCTGGCGATCCTGCTGATACCGGGTGCGCGATTTGTGCCCTGGGTTCTGGGGGTGGTCGCGCGAACGGGGTCGCGTGAGTTGTTCATCCTGGCGGTCGTTGTCGCGGCGCTGGGGATCGCGACGGGCGGGGCGCTGTTCGGGGTGTCGGTCGCGCTGGGCGCGTTCATTGCCGGCGTCGTGATCAGCGAGACAGAGACGAGTCACCAGGCGGCGGCGGATGTCCTCCCGCTTCGTGAGGCGTTCGCTGTGCTGTTCTTCGTATCGGTCGGGATGCTGCTCGATCCCGGCGTGTTGATCGACAACGCGGGACTGCTCGCGGTGGTGCTCGCGATAATCCTCGCCGGGAAAGGCATCGTCGCGCTTGTCGTGACTGCGCCGTTCCACTACCCGGCGCGCACGGGGCTAACGGTAGCCGCAGGTCTCGCGCAGGTCGGCGAATTCTCGTTCATCATCGCGCAAGAGGGTTTGGACCACGACCTCGTCACGCCGGGTACGTACAACGTCATCCTCGCTGCGGCGGTGATCTCCATCGCGCTGAACCCGCTTGCGTTCGCGGGAACCCGGAGGATCGAACTACTGCTCGATCGGAAGAACGGGCGGCTGTGGCGACTACTCGACCACCAGGGCGACGGACCGCCGGTTGAGATTCCGCAAGCCGAGGGCGGCCACGTGATCCTCGCGGGATTCGGGCGCGTTGGGCACCTTATTGGGAATGCCCTGGCGCGCCTTGAGATCCCGATCCTCGTGATCGAGGCCGATATCGGGGCATCGCGGCGCTTGCATGCGGCAGGGACCAACGTTGTATGGGGGGACGCGGCGAGCGTCGAAGTTCTTGAGATGGCGGGCATCGAAAAAGCGCGGCTGCTTGTGATCGCGGTGCCAGACGAAAGTACCGCAATGCTGGCGATGGCGAACGCCCACCGGGTCAACCCCGGGCTGCAGATCATCGTGAGGGCGCGGACCGGCGAGGAGCTGCCGGTGTTCTACCAGATGGGGGCGCACGAGGTGGTCGTGCCGGAGTATGAGGGCGGGCTCGAACTGATGCGGCAGACACTGGACGCGCTGGGGTACGACACCGAGGAGACGCTCGCGTACTCGCGGGCCGTGCGCGACATCCACTATGGGGACACGGCGCGCACAGGCGGACATGTGGATGGTCCCGGAGAACGCGACTGAGCTACCGCGTTCGAAGCCGGACGGGTACCTTCGAAGCTGTGACAGTCGACAATTCAGCGAACGCGCCCATCGACGAGGTGAAGCTCGGCAACCCGAGCTTCGTCTGGCGCTTCGGGCAGGACCGGCGGCTAAACCTGATCGAGGAGTACGCGACGCTCGATGGCGCGCGGGTGCTCGATATCGGCTGCGGGCTGGGCAAGTACGTCCAGAAGTTCCAGGAGCGGGGCGCGGAGGCGTATGGGCTCGACATCGATGCGAAGCGGCTACTCGAAGGTTCGAAGAACGTGCCGGGGCTGATGCTCGGGATCAGCGAGGGGCTGCCGTTCGCCGACGGGACGTTCGACCTCGTGGTGCTGAACGAGGTGATCGAGCACGTGAATGACGACCGGGCGACGATGAAAGAAGCGCGGCGGGTGCTGAAGCCCGGTGGGAGGGTCGCGATCTACGCGCCAAACCGGCTGTATCCGTTCGAGACGCACGGGATCTACTTCCACAGGCGCTACATCTTCGGGAACATCCCGCTGGTGAACTGGCTGCCGAACCCGCTCCGAAACCGGCTGGTGCCGCACGCGCGGGCGTACACGAAGGGCGGCATCCGGAAGACGTACCGCGGACTCGGGTTCCGGGCACTGACGGAGACGTACGTTTACCCGGGGTTCGACAACATCATCGCGCGGCGCAAGAAGGTCGGGGCGATCCTGCGGACGGTGCTGTACCGGGCCGAACACACGCCGTTGAAGACGTT
>JBPPMX010000340.1:0-4293 GCA_051306275.1 Tepidiformaceae bacterium | reverse complement strand
CATCGCAGCACTCCGGGAGATGGTGAAGGTGAGCGTCGATTCGGACGCTGCGATCACATAGCGGTGGTTGGCAGTTCCGTCGGAGTAAGCGCTTGTAATGCGTTGCGAAATGGGCGCTTATCGAACTTCCCAAAACAGCCCGAATCTTTTGTAAAAGCGAGGAAACTTCGCGATAAAACCCGTAGACAACGCTTTTCAAGGCGCTAGACTTACCCCCGGGATAGCAGTTGCGACAGTGTCCGCTCCACTTCGCAGCCGGCTCGCTGTCCCGATAGCCGCGGTGCCCCAGACACCGCGGCTCCCTATTTCCGGGAGGATCACCGATCCTGCCCACAACGAGCCTGTTCCACCCGCTAACGAAGTCGCGGTACTCTGGTTGGGTGACCTCTCGCGAACCCGGCAGCGTCGCTCCCGCCGCAACCCGGCCGCGCCTGCGCGCAATGGAGCACCGCGACATCGGCCCGGTGGTCGCGATCGAAGAAGAAGCGTTCACCGCCGGCTGGCCGAAGACCGCCTACGAACGGGAACTCACGAAGAACCAGACGGCGCACTACCTCGTGCTCGATTCCAGCGCCGGCGACGATGCCCGGCTAATCGGGTTCGCCGGGATGTGGTGCATCCTCGATGAGGCGCATGTCGTGACGGTCGCCGTGCCGCCGGAACTCCAGGGGAATGGCTACGGGCGGCTGCTCGTCCACGCGCTGGTCGACCGCGCGACGGACCTCCAGATGAGTGTCGCGACGCTGGAGTGCCGCGTTTCGAACACGGCCGCGCGGGCGCTGTACCGCGACTACGGTTTCTACGAAGTGGGGACGCGCAAGGCGTACTACTCCGACAACCGCGAAGACGCCGTGATCATGACGACGGAAGAGCTGACCAGCACGACCTACCGCGAACGGTTCCGGCGGCTCGAAGAGCGGCTGGGCGAGCGCTTCCCGGGCGTCACGCCGCGCATCGTTTCGTAAAGCGCGCACACTGCAAACTCGCGGCGCAGGGCAGACAATGGGCGCATGAACCCGCAGCCCGCAGCCCAACCCAGCCCTTTCGCCGAGATGCTCGCGACCGACCCGTTCCCGCTCTACGCGAACTTCCGGCAGATCGCGCCGGTCACGAAGATCGAGGCGATCGGGCTGTGGCTGATCCTCAAGTACGACGACGTGGTCCGCGCTCTGCGGGACCCCGAGACGTTCTCGTCGGTGGTGGGCGCGAAAGAGATCGCGGGCGAAGCGCTGCCGCCAACGATGCTCTTCAACGACCCGCCCGTACACACGCGGATGCGGTCGCTCGTGCAGAAGGCGTTCACGCCGCGGGTGGTCGAACTGCAGCGCGCCGCCATCCAGGAGCGCGCCGATGCACTGATCGCGGCGATGCTCGAGCACGAGGTCGTCGACGTGGTCGAGGAGCTGGCCTACCCGCTGCCGATCACGGTGATCGCGAAGATGCTGGGCGTCGAAGACGGCGACATGCCGACGTTCAAGCGCTGGTCGGACGACATCCTCGACAACATCATCCCGATCGTGATGACCGGCGACGACACCGGGCTCGCGAGCACGAACGTCGAGTTCGACGCCTACTTCCACGAGCAGATCGAGCGCTACCGCCGCCATCCCGAGGAGAACCTGCTCAGCGGCCTGATCCACGTCGAGACGGACGAGGGGCACCTGAGCGAGGAAGAGCTCCTGATGTTCTGCCGCCTGCTGCTGGTGGCCGGGAATGAGACGACGACAGGCCTGATCGTGAACGCGATCCGCGCCTTCGCGGAGTTCCCGGATGCGCTCACGCGGCTGCGCGGCGACATGTCGCTGCTGCCTTCGGCGATGGAGGAGACGCTGCGCTTCTACGCGCCGTTCCAGGCCGTCTTCCGGCGGGTGACGCGCGATGTCGAGCTGCGCGGGGTGACCATCCCCGCGGGCGACCGCTGCCTCGTGATGCTCGCCTCGGCCAACCGCGACGAAGAGGTGTTCGAGCGGGCGAGCGAGTTCGAGATCGACCGCGACCCGAACCGGCACGTCTCGTTCGGGATGGGCATCCACTACTGCCTGGGCGCCCCGCTCGCGCGGCTGGAGGCGGACATCGCCCTGCGCACGCTGATCCCGCGCATCACCCGGGTCGAGCGCGAAGGCTCGGTCCCCGGCGACCTCTTCCGCCCGGGCGGCCCGAAGAGCTACACGGTGCGGCTCACGCGGGGGTAGGTTGGGGGGACGGTTGTGGTCACGACGAGGTGGACCCACCGCAACGTGAACCACAGAGCGCGGAATGGGTACGCGGGGGCGTTCATACGCAGACGGTCGACAAGCGTGGAGCCTGCTCATGCGGTCCTCGGTGGGTAGCTACAATCAACTCGCGCCCGCCATTACAGAGCAACCTTGAAGTACCGTACCAAGAATTCGTGAGCTACCCATAGCTCAACCTAATCCTGTCCCCATCCGTTCCGATCTCATCAACAGCGAAGCCATCGTCATAGAATCTGACAACCACCACCTCGCCGTCTCCGCACAGTATTGATGCTGGCAAATCAGCCTCCCGGATCGTCCGGTTCCGCTCCTGGTCGCGAAGAAACGTCGGCCTCTTCCCGAGTGAGATTCCGACACCACGCCGACCTTGCGTCTCCCAATCCACCATTGCAACTGTTGGATTGTCGTCAGATGGGATCACCTTAAGGCTTAGATTACTATTGAGTCTGAGATTGTTCTCGAGCTCATAGTAAACCTCCAAGGTTACCCGCACCCCAACCACATCACGCTCGTCGAAGTCGATGCCGTCCTCGGTGAACCTTCTTACAACGACCCGGCCATTCGGAGTCGGCATTTCAGCTGGTAGTTGGGCGGCGCGTAGAATCTCCTCATGAGGTTCAAGGACGCGGATCGAGATCGGGCGACGCGGAAGCGGCATGTGGGCCTCTCCGCCCTCGGTTGTAAAGGTGACCTGCTGTCCGTCCTTGGCAACCGCCGGAGTAGACCAGATTCGCGGCGGAAATGTCCGAATGGTTCCAGCCACCTGAGAGCGATCTGGCGGTTGAGGACGCGGCGCTGGTTGCCCGTCGCCACCTGCGTCGGCTTCGGCGACTCGACTAGTAGGCCTACCGTCGGCGTCGTAGAAGCGCCCACTCCCTAGCGTAAAAGCTGGACGCCTCAGAACACCATAGTCTGCATCGCCTTGGATCGGTCCGATGATCCCAATCCGAGCATCGTCATTGATTCCAATAGAGACATCTTCAGTCCGTCCGTCAGAGAGAACAGCCCGACAGTTAATGCTCAGCTGCTCTAACTGGATGACGAAGATCTCGTTTCCGGCCATCCCCTTGCGGAACAGGGCGTCAGCAAGAGACGGGGTTCCTTGTTTAATCAGGATCTCGCGAGCCTGCCCGTCGGCCACTGTCCCGCCCGTCTCTAGAATCGGAAGGCGCGCCTCCAGGTCGTTGCCCACCCGCATCTGTCCTGAAATCGTCGCCCCGGTCAGCTCCAGCTGTGCCCCAGAGTAGTTCGCAATTCGGTACTCCATGCGGATGGCCTCGTTTTCGCTCCGGTCGGCCCTGAGCCCGCTGAGATCGACGAAGTTCAGCCGAAAGCGGACACGGTTCGCATCAAATCGCGGCGGCTGAGTTTCCAACTTTGCCCGCAGCTCATCGTTTTGTGTCCGTTCGTCAGTCCAAAGCTCGGCAGTGTCCGCCACGAGATGCCATAGCACGAGGCACGCCAGCACGCTTGCGGAAGCTACCGTGATCGCGTCGTTGCTGATGGCGACCCCCGCGAAAATTAATCCGCCGAGGACGAGAACGAATAGCCCGCTCATGATCTGCCATCTCTTGTCGAGATCCTTCCAGACGCGCTGCCACCACACCCCCCAGTAGCACCACACCCTTGAGGCTCTGGCTCGAAGCTTATCCAATCTCGAACCCCCTAATGCTTCCCGCGCACGACGGGCCGGGAGCCGAAACCGAGGTTATTCGCTCGCTGTTGGTCATGCGCGGATATCATATCTGCGCTCGCATCTGCTTTACGATCGCCGAGTCACTGGTGTATCCGCGGCATGCCGCATGACGCGGATCACTGCTCCGGCGTTGCCTCGACCGCGCCGGGGGGTGGGGTGAATTCGAAGGTGGAGTCGGGCGCGTCGTCGGGGATGCGGAGTTCGAGGACCTCGGCGGTGTACTGGGCAATGCCGCCGACGCCGCTCTCGGTCTTCAGGACGAAGCCGGACTGCGGGTCGAACCAGAGGCGGCCAACGCCCACGCCCTGCGGTGGTTCGTCGTTCGTCTGCTCCATCCCGGTCGGGGCGAACTCGATGATGGTC
>JBPPMX010000339.1:0-3828 GCA_051306275.1 Tepidiformaceae bacterium | reverse complement strand
CCGTCAGGATGCGGTTTTGCGTTCGGGTAGTCCTCGCGCACGACTGCGAAATCAAGGTGGTCGAGCATGCCAGAGCGTCCGTGGATGATGTCGAAGTGTTCGCGGGTTGACGCCGTGACGACGCCTGCGGCGACGAGGTGTTCTCTCAGACGGCCAAGCAATTCAAGCATGCCGGGGATCACGATTCGCTCTGTGCGAAGCAGGGAGCTGTAGCGTGCGTCGCGCCGTGTATGGAGCGCGCGCAGGTCCTCGCCCTCCAGCCTGGAAAGTGACAAGAGGCTCACCCCGCGCGTCAGGCTGATCTCTTCGAACTGCGCCGGGGTAGCCAGCACACCGAGTTCTGCGAGTTCCAGGCGGTTTGCCTCGAAGAACCACCTCTCCGTGTCGACCAGGACCCCATCGTTGTCCCAGAGAATCGCGCGCTTCTTGTCCATGCCTGGCACCACTCGGCGGATTTCAAAATCTGGAGACACCCAGCGGCCCCGTATTCCGTCGTCCGCTAAGGGGCGTGCTCCCAGTCGATCATCATCACGTCGATCTCGTCGCCGGGCTCGGCGGCCGAGACTTCTTCGGGGATGACCGTGAGGGCGTTCGCGGATGACATCGAGGTCAGGATGCCAGAGCCCTGGGGGCCGGTCAGGTCGGCGTACCAGCGCCCGTCGTCGCCCTGGGTGACGATGCAGCGCGCGTAGAAGCGGCGCCCGTCCGCGTTCTTGACGCGGTCTCGCGTGATGGCGCGGAGGGTCGGGCGCTCCCAGTCCGAGCGCCCGAGCATTGTGAAGATCGCGGGGCGCCCAAAGAGTTCGAAGGAGACCATGGAGCTGACGGGGTTCCCCGGCAGGCCGAGGTGGGGCACCCGGCGGCCGTCGGGCGCGGTGAAGGCCCCGAAGGCGAGCGGCTTCCCGGGGCGCATGCGGACGGTCCAGAAGTCGATGGCGCCTTCGCGCGAAAGCACGTCTTTCACGACGTCGAAGTCCCCGCGCGAGACCCCGGCGCTCGTCACGAGCATGTCCGCGTCGAGTCCTTCGTGGATGTGGGCGGTCAGCTCTTCGATGGTATCGCGGGACACGCCAAGGAGCCTGGGGATGCCGCCGAACTTCCGAACCATCGCGGCGACGCTGTAGGCGTTCGCGTCGTAGATGCGCCCGGGGAGCAGTTCGGCGCCCGGCTCGGTGATCTCGTCACCGGTCGAGAGGATCGCGACAACGGGCCGGCGGTAGACCATCACGGAGGTCAGCCCGATGGACGAGAGCACGCCGACTTCGGAAGCGCGGAGGACGCGCCCGGCCGGGATGACCACCTGGCCGACCTGCACGTCCTCGGCGCGGAAGCGGATGTTCGCCGAGGGGGCGGCTGCCTTGAGGACGTTCACGGTGCCCGACTTGTGGGGCGCTTCGCCCGCTTCGCGCAGGGGTTCGTCGGTTTCTTCGAACGGGACGACGGTGTCCGCGCCCGGGGGCATCGGCGCGCCGGTCATGATCCGCACCGCCTCGCCGGGGCCGACGGGGGTTTCCATGACGTAGCCCGCCGCGAGGTCGGCGATAACCCGGAGCGAAATCGGGGTCGACTCGCCGGCGCCGGTGGTGTCGGCCGAGCGGACGGCGTAGCCATCCATCGCGGTGTTGTCGAGGGGCGGAATGTCGAACGGCGCCACCACGTCTTCGGCGAGGACCTGCCCGAGCGCGTCGAGGAGGTCTTTCCGCTCGGGTTCGAGCCTCCCGAAGAACGAGAGGATACGGTCGCGCGCCTCTTCGACGCTGATCATTGAGGACACAGGGAACATTCGCCGACGCCTCCGCGCTGCGCTGGTGTGGGGTGGACGGGGACGGAGCGGGCGGGCTTAGGCCAGCCGGACCGCCAGGCAGGTGGTGGTGCGCTGCACGCCGCCGACCTTCTGGATCGCCTCGGTGATCGCGTTGCCCAGGAGGTCGAGGTCGTCTGCCTCCAGCTGCACGATCACGTCGTAGGGGCCGGTCACGGTGTCGACCGCGAGGATTCGCGCACCTTCGTAACTGACCGTCCGGATCGCTTCGCCAACGGGCTTCGCCCGGCCGACATCGGTCTCGATTAGTACGTAGCCACGCACGGCCATCGCTGCCCTCCACGAAGAATCGTTCGCTCGCATGATAGGGCAGCGGCGGCGATTAATGCGGGGTCAGCGCCCCTCGGGTTTCAGGCCGTATTCGATAACGATGTCGCCGCTTGCCGCGCCATCCGCGACGCGTACCGGCGCCTCGAATTCGACGCGCTCGAAGAAGCAGAGGGCCTCTTCGCCGTCGCGGCAGTAGGGGACCGACGCCACGACGCGGACGAGCGATGTCCCGGCGCTCAGTGCGACCGGGATCGGCAGGTCAACGAGGGGTTCGGAGCTCGACCACATGACGGTTTCTTCGCTCAGCTCGACGACGGTTGGGTCAGAACTCGAAAGTTCGAGGGCCGCAGGGCCGCTGCTGTTGAGCTTGTAGCCGGCAGGCGCGCGGAAGGTGACGCGGAGTGTCCCGATGCCGGGCGCGACGGTCTGAGCGGCGACGTCTACCTTCCCGGCCGCTCCCGCGGACACGAGCACCCCAAGGTTCGTGAGTGTGAGTGTCCGCACGTTGCCGTTCGTGAGGTCGACGGTGCGGATGATGTGGTTACTGGTGTCCGCTACGAAGAGGGTGTCGCCGGCGACGGTCGCGGCCCCGGGTTCATCGAAGAGTGCGAGCATCCCCGGGCCGTCCTGCCAGCCCGCTTCGCCGAGGCCGGCGACGGTCTTCACCTCGCCCGAGAACGGGGAGACGCGCTTCACCTTGTGGTTGTAGGTATCGACGACGTAGAGGTCGCCTTCGTGGAGGGCGAGGCCCTGCGGATGCTCGAGCAGCGCGTTTTCGCCGACGCCGTCCTGGTCGCCGAAGTCGAAGAGCCCGGTGCCGACGATGGTCGAGACCTCGCCGTTCGCGCCCTCGATGGGGACGAGCCGGACGGAGCTGGACTCGGGGTCGACCCAGTAGAGGAACTGGCCGTCGGAGACGATGCCGCTGGGCTGCGCTAGCGTCGCCATCGTCAGCCGCGGGCCATCATCGATACCCTCACGGCTGGTCCCCGCGAACACGCTGACGGTTTGCTGTTCGATGTCCAGCGTCCAGAGCTGGTGAACTCCCGCCATGCCGATGTAGAGCGTGTCGCCGACGAGGACGACGCCCCACGGCGAGGCCATGCCGGTCTCCTTCGCGGGGACTTCGCCCTGCGGGAAGCGCTCGAGCTGCCTGCCGGTGCCGGCGACGGTCCGCACGGACTTCGATCCGAGGTCGACCGCGCGGACCGCATGGTTGCGGGTGTCCGCGACATAAAGCGTATTTCCGTCGGTCGAGAGCGCCATACCGTGGGGCTGGCGGAAGGCTGCCTCCGCGAAGCCGCCGTCCGCGAACCCATCGACGCCGCTGCCGATGACGTCCCGCACTTCGCCGGTGAGCGATGTGATGACGATGCGGTTGTGGCCCGTGTCGGCGATGAAGAGGCGGCCGCCGGTTTCGTCCGCGAGCACGCCGCCGGGGAAGGAGAGGACGGACGTGGCCATCGCGGACGCTTCGAGGTCGATCTGGAGGGGTGTCGCGTCGATTTCGCCTTTCGCGCCGAACTCCGAGACGAGCGAGGCGACGATGGGCTGGAAGAGCGGGTAGACACCCTCCCCGGCGTGCGCCCCGACGAGGTTGCCGGCGGGGTCGATGAGCACGAGGGTCGGCCACGCGTTCACGCCGTAGGTGCGCCAGACCGCGAAGTCGGGGTCGTTCAGGACCGGGTGTTCGATGCCGTACTTCAGGATGGCATCGCGGACGCTGCCGTCTTCGT
>JBPPMX010000338.1:0-3844 GCA_051306275.1 Tepidiformaceae bacterium | reverse complement strand
TCGAAGGACACGAACCCGCCGCAGACGAAGAGCACCCGGCGGGGGAGGTCTTCGAGTTCGAGGACGGCGGTGCTGTCGAACAGGTGCTCGGGGCCGGGGACCTCCAGGGGCCGGGGGCGGGCGCCGGTGGCGATCAGGAAGTGCGCCGACTCGTAGGCCACGTCGTCGACGGAGAGTCGGTTCTCGGCCTCGAAGGTGGCTGTGCCGTGCAGCGTCTCAACACCGTTGCGGGTGAGAGCGGATTCCATGTTCTCGGGGACCGGGTCGGTGAAGCCACGCTTGTGCTTCATCAGGTCGGCCCAGTTGATGGTCATGCCGCTGGCGTCGATGCCCTTGCCGGCCAGGAGTCGGGCGCTGTCCATGATCTCAGCGCCGCGGCGCAAGATCTTCTTCGGGTCACAGCCCCGCAGCGCACAGGTGCCCCCATAGGGCAGCTCGTCGACGATGGCGACCTTCCACCCTTGCGTGGCGCACTTGTTCGCCGCTGCGACGCCGGCCATGCCCGCGCCGATGACCATCAGGTCGTAGGTATCGGTCATCGCAGCGCCTCCGCACGGTGCACCGATCGGTCGTAGACGTTGCGGGCTCCGTCGTGGCGGGGCGCACGGCGGCCGAGCCACCACGCGATGGCCACGACGACGCCCAGAGCGGCGATCGAGACAACGGTGAACCGCCCGATTGCAGCCAACGCAACACCGCCGACCAGCCCAGCGATCAGCGCCATGGCGCCGCAGCACACGATGGCGCCGACGAGGGCAGCCGGCACCAGGTTCCGGTCACGCATCCAGGACCGCCTCGAGCTGCTCAATGGTCGGCGACCCGGACGGGCCGTCAGGGGTCTGGTACACCCGGCACGCCAGACCGAACGGCTCGTCCCCTGCGGCGAACGGGTCCTTGCCGTCGACCAAGACGGTTGGCGAACCGCGGAACCCGGCCGCCTCGGCCTCCTCCTGCGTCATCACCAGACGCCGCTCCACCCTCAGGCCATGGCTGCCGGCGACGCGGTCGAGGCGTTGAGCGGCGATCTTCCAGTTGGGGCAGTCATCGAAGTAGAGCAGTTCCAGCTTCATGGGGTTCCTTCTCGGCGGCGGGCAGTAGCGATCTGGGAACTACCGTAAACCTTCCACCACGATGGAAGGTCCAGGGGTCGAGCATGCGCATCGGAGAACTTGCCGCCCACAGCGGCGTCACCGCCAAGACCATCCGCTTCTGGGAAGCACAAGGACTCCTCGCCGACCCGGAGCGGATGCCATCGGGATACCGCGACTACGACGCGGACGTCCTGGAACGGTTGAGCTTCATCCGCCACGCCCAGACCGCTGGGCTGACCCTGGCTGAGATCCGACGGGTACTTGCGATCTCCGACACCGGTGAACCCGTCTGCGGACACGTCACCGACCTCATCCAAAAACACCTCGACGACGTCGTCCAGCGAATCAGCGAGCTCGAGGAGACCCGTTCACTGCTCGACCGCCTGGCCGAGCGCGCGGCCGCCCAGAACCCCGCCGACTGCGACGGCTACTGCGCCATCCTCCAACCTCCGGACTCCAGGAACGAGCCCACCACCGCCGCAACCGACCCCTGAACCTCCGCCGGGCCACAGGAGATTGGCGGATCTGTACGCGTCGTACCCCCACCCATCGCTCCGAGTTGATCTCGACCGAGCGTGCCGCCGCGGCCAGGAAGGGCATCGACGCCGTGGCTTCTCTCCGTGGCCGCCACTTTGCGTGCTGGCCACGGCTGGGCAGTTCGAGATGGCCGCTGACAGTCCTCCGGCTGAGGCGTGAGCCGCACAATGTCGTCCATCCTCGGGCGACACAGCGGTAATGTGGGACTGCGATCGAGGGTCCGCACGATGCCCCTCCGGCAGGTACTCATACCGCCACGGAGGCATCGCCATGTACGACCGAGACGCATCCCACGCGCTCACCGATCAGCTCCTCGCCGAGGCGAGCGGCGGACTCGACCGCATCGCCGGCGAGCTCGCCAACCTGTACCGCCACTGGCTGGAGGTGGGCGTGGACGCCCGCTCCATCGACTGGCTTGCGCAGCAGATCGCTCAGCTTGGCTGGTGGAGCGGTCGCCTCGCCGGCGCCCGGTCTGACCTCTTCGACATGCCCGTCACCCGCTCATGACGGACGGCGTCAGGGACCATCTGACGACGCCGCCTCCGATGAGTACCGTCAGCGGCGTGGCCAGTCGGGCTCCAAGTTCACGAGCGGTCGGGCGGGCGGTTATCGAGCTCGTGTCCTCACTGGTGGCGGCGGGCTCGGATCGCTCTCACCTCGAGCGCGCCCGAATCGCCGCGAGGATCGCCGATGAGGCGGAGAGGATCTCCCGCACGGAGGTGATGGCGGCGCGGGAAGAGGGCGCCACCTGGGCGGAGGTTGGCGACGCGTTCGGCGTGACGCGACAAGGCGCTCACGAGCGGTTCCGAACCGGCCCGGACGGGCTGCACTCTCGCCTGTTCAGAACGTCGCCCCGACGCGGGCAGCCGTAGCAGAGGCGTCCCTCAGCCGACGAGGACCTCGTCTGCTGCGGTCAGGGCCCGGCCGTCGGCCAGTGCATCGACGGCCTGGGCGGCACGGAGGTAGGACCAGCGAGCGCTGGCCTCCCCGGGTTGAACCCCGAGCAGTGCAGTTCGCGGCTCGGCGCCGTCGACGTGGGGGCCCGGAACCACCCGACCGTGTCGTGCGACGTGAACAGCGACCGACTCGGCGGCGAGCTGCCATGCCTGCCGAGCAGCGGGATCGTCGGGCGGCGGACCGAAGGCGGCGACGAACACGTCTGTAGCGCGGCCTGCCTCGATGCGAACTCGGAGCTCCTCCGCCTGGATCGCCCGGTGCACGAGCCTCCACCGCTCCACCACGTCGCGGTGGGCATCGAGGAACTCGAGGCGATCCGCATGTTGCGCTCGGAGCTGGTCGATGCGCCCTTCCAAGGTCGCGAGCTCGCGCTCGATGCGATCCAGCTCCCGTCCAACTTGGCGCGGTCGGCGCTGGCTGCGTCGACGCGGCCGAGGCGCCGCTGCACCCGCGTCCCAGGCCTGGCGGCGGGCGAGCACGGCTTCCCGTCGTCGAACCGTCGTGCGGAGCGCTTCGGTCACGTCATCCGGGCCCTCGGCCAGGATGCCGTCGAGTCGAGCCAGCTCGTCGCTCAGCCGCCGGAGACCCCAGCCCGCCAGCTCGTGGACGATCTCCGCGGCGGCCGGATCCCGTTCGGCTGCCAGGGTGTTGGCACGCCGTCGCTCCATGGCTTGGGCCACGGTGTCGAGACCCGTTTGCTCAGGATCGTGGCCCCGGTGGCTCGACTCCTCGTCGAAGACCGACGTGCCGTCGACGATGTAGATGCGCGTGTCCACTCGCCCGCGTGTGAGTGCGACGTAGCCCTCCTCGAAGCTGGACTCGTCGCCTGCGAAGTACAGGCCCCGATCGAGCGTGGCGCCCTGCACGCCGTAGGTCGTCCGGGCGTAGCCGTAGTCGACGAAGCCGGCGTCCAGGTACTCGGCGGGGAGGGTGATGACGCCTTCGCGCTCGAACGTGACGGTGAGCGTCCGGCGCTTGGGGTCGAGCGCCGTGACCACGCCGGCGCTGCCGTTCTTCACGAAGTGGCCGTCGGCCGATCGGAGGTCCCTGCGGTTCCTCTTGGTGACGACACACTCGCCCACGCAGTACTCCCGATCGTGGGCGACGACCACCGGGCCATCGAGGCGTGCCTCGGCCTTGAGCAGCGCCCGCGCGCGGCGGTTGAGCGCGCTCCGGGTCACGTTGGGTCCGGCGATCATCGGCACCGTCTCCCCGGCCGACGCACAAGCCCACCACTCGGTCACCATCGCGTCGTAGGC
>JBPPMX010000337.1:0-3202 GCA_051306275.1 Tepidiformaceae bacterium | reverse complement strand
TTCGGTGAGCGGCGTGGCGCAGAAGTACGGTATTGCGGTTGCGACGCTCATCGACAAAAACAAAGAGATCAGCGACTCGAACCTCATCCAGTACGGGCAGCAGCTCGTGGTGCCGCGTGAAGACGGGATCCTGCACAAGGTGAGCTTTGGCGAGACGGTCGGGGACATCGTCGCGCAGTACGACAATATTTCGGTCGAGACGGTGGTTTCATATCGCCCGAACGCGGTCGCGGACGCGTCCAGCCTTGAGAGCGGGAAGACTTTGCTCCTTATCGGTGCGACGCCGAAGCCGCCACCACCGCCGCCACCTGTCATAGTGGCCCCGAGCCCGGGTGGGGGAGGTGGAGGCGGAACTGCGGGGACTCCGCCTCCAGCAAGCGGCGGACGCTTCAGCCTTCCGCTCTCGGCCTGGCTGCGTGTCAGCGACGATTTCGGCACCTACCGCGGCGTCGGGCGCATCCACGAGGGGATCGACCTGGACCTGTGGGGTTTCTGGAACTCCCCGATCTATTCGGCCTGCGACGGCACGGTGATCAAGACCGAGTACCTGACCTATAGCTATGGCTACCACGTCGTGGTCGACTGCGGCGACGGCTGGACGACCCTTTACGCGCACATGAGCGAGATCAGCGTCGCTCCGGGGCAGCGTGTTGGAACCGGGGCACTGCTCGGATTCTCAGGTGTGACGGGGTACACCACTGGCGAGCACCTGCACTTCGAGATTCGGTACTTCGGGGCGCCAGTCAACCCGGCGCACTACCTGCCGTTCTAGTTCATCCACGAAACGAAGGCACCGCCGCCCGCGGGACCGGCCTGGACGTTAGTCAGACTCAAGATCGAAATCGTCGACACGACCGGGTAGGCCGATCTCCGCGTGGTGTTCGGAAAGCCAGCGGGTGCGGGCGGCCCAATGGCGGGGGTGCGCTTCCCAGTGGCGCGTACGCTCGTCCACCCACTTCCAGTCAGCCCAGCAGAGTAACGCGAGATCAAGGTCGCGCCGGGCGAGGCGGCGAATCTCGCGCATCACGGGCGTGCGCTTTCGCTTGCGGGGTTCGAACTTATCGGCGAGCAGGATGATCTTCGCGATGAGCGACATCTCCGCAAGGCCGGCAGTATGGTCCCGGACCGCGGCGAGAACATCTTCATCGGTCACAGCGAAGCGATCCCGGAGGACGACGGCGGCGATGGGACCGTGGAGCAGAACGGGGCTGCGTTCATCGGCGGGATCGACATCGACGCCCGATTCGGCGGCGAGGCGGAGCTGCTCGGCAGGGACATGGGCGCGGAAGAGGTCGTGGCCCCAGGCTGCGAGTTCGACGCGGCGTGGGTCGACGTCGAAGCGGCCGGCGAGATCGATCGCCTCGGCAGCGACGCGTTCGACGTGGGCGACGAGGCCAGCAGGACGCGAAGCCATCTCCGCCTTCAGGCCGACGATCTGGGAAGCGATTGAGACCATTAGCCTTCCGGCCCGAGCTTCCGCCCGCCGAGGACGTGCAGGTGGAGGTGCCAGATGGTCATCCCCGCATCGTCGCCGACGTTGAAGGCGAGCCGGTAGCCGCGTTCGGTCAGCCCCTCAAGGCGGGCCGCTTCGGTCGCAAGGGTGAACATCGCGGCGAGGGTGTCGGCGTGCGCCGCCGCCAGGTCCTGGGCGGTGGGGATGTGCACCTTCGGGATGACGAGGGCGTGGACGGGAGCACGCGGGTTGATATCACGGATGGCGAAGGCATGGTCGTTCTCGGCGATGCGCGGGGCGGGGATTTCGCCTGCGGCTATCTTGCAGAAGAGGCAGTCGTCCATCTCCCGAGAGTGTACGAGAGGCGGGACGATGAGGCATGGATGGCGCGCCCGCGGTTCGCGTAGGCTTGGCATATGCCGGAACGCGTGCGAGATGTGCTGTCGTACCTGTGGTCACCGCTGTGTGCAGTGGGGAGCCACGAAGGACGCCGGATGAACGCGCAGATCTGCGTGTCGGTGTTCGGCGCGTCGATCGTGCCGGAGCGTCCGAGGCTTCTTGTGGTGCTTTCGAAGACGAACTACACGCAGGAGCTCGTCGAAGCATGCGGCACGCTCGCAGTGACGGTCCTGGGCGATGCGCAGATCGGACTGCTGGAGCCTCTTGGGCTACGGTCAGGACGAGACGGCTACAAGCTCGGCGGGATCGACCACGAGGTGACGGGGCTTGGCGACCCCTACTTCCCCGGAGGAACGGGCTACGTGGGATGCGAGGTCATCGAGTCGACTGATCTCGGGGACTCGCGAGCGTTCCTGTGTGCCGTGCGGGAGCGGGCGAACCTCGCAGGCCTCCCGCCTATGACATGGGCGGACGCGCGCGGGGTGGTTGGCGACGAGTTCGTCGCCCGCTGGGCGGAGAAGAGCGCCCGGGAGCAATCAGCGGCGCGGGCGACGATGCACTGGACGGAACCGCGGCCGCCCGACCGGTGGGACGCGATCACGCAAAGATGACGTACTGTTTCAGGAACGCCGCGAGCGACGTGTAGAACGTCTCGATGGTGTCTGCCCGGCGCCAACCGTGACCCTCACCTTCGTAGACGTGGTACTCGTGCGGAACGCCGCGGGAGCGCAGGGATGCGACGATGGTGTCGCTCTGGTCGCGCGGGACAACCCGGTCGATGTCGCCCTGGAAGACGGCGACGGGGTCGGAGATTCGCTCAGCATGGAAGAGCGGAGAGCGTTCGCGATAGAGGGCGGCAGCCTCCGGGAGAGGGCCGATCATGGTGTCGAGGTAGCGCGATTCGAACTTATGGATGTCGTTCGCTAGGGTGAACATGTTCGAGACGCCGAAGAGCGAGACGCCTGCGCGATAGAAGCCGGGGTGCTCAACGAGCGACTGGAGCACGGTGAACCCGCCGGCGCTCCCGCCCATGATGACGAGGCGCTCGGGATCCGCCATGCCGCGTTCAGCGAGAGCGGCGGCGCCGGTCCGCGCATCCTGGACGTCGTAGATGCCCCAGGATGCGCGGAGCTGGAGCATGTAGGCGCGGCCGTAGCCGGTGCTGCCCCGATAGTTCGGTATGAAGACGCCGTAGCCGCGCGTGGCGAGGAACTGGGCCTGCGGGTTCCATGTCGCCTGGACCTGGCTCGTGGGCCCGCCGTGGACGAGCACGACGAGTGGAGGGGCGCCATCCGCTTCGAAGTGCTCGCTCGTGGGTGGGAAGTAGAGGCCGTGGGCATCCTCGCCATC
>JBPPMX010000336.1:0-3088 GCA_051306275.1 Tepidiformaceae bacterium | reverse complement strand
CCCCGCCGCCGATCAGCGGTGCGATCTCGCCGATCAGCCTGGCGGCCGAAACCTTCGAGGTGTCATCCGCGGCGAACAGGGCGACCACTCCCACCTTGCCGCTGTCGGCATCGGCCCCCGCCAGCACCGCGCCGGCGCCGGGCTTCGCGGCCTGTACCGACTTGGCCATCGCCAGGATCTGTTTCGGATTGGCGACGGGGACCGAAGCGATGACGACATCGACCGGTCCGACCGTTTCGACCCGGCCGGCGAGGTCGGAGGCCGCCGAGCCGAGTTCCTTCTGCCGGGCGGCCTTCGCGCCGCGGTTCGCTTCGGCGAGTTTTTCGCTGGCGCGGCGGGCAGCCCCGACCGGGTCCCGCTTCTCGCCGAGCAGTTCGCCGACTTCGAGCAGTTCACTCGAGCGCTCGCGGTACCAGTCGATCGCGTCGGGTCCGGTGATCGCCTCGATGCGGCGCACGTTGGCGGCGCTGGAACTCTCCGAAGTGATCTTGAAGATGCCGATTTCGGACGTGTTGCTCACGTGGGTGCCGCCGCACAGTTCGCGCGAGACGTTCTCGACTTCGACCATGCGGACCCAGTCGCCGTATTTCTCGCCGAACAGGGCCATCGCGCCGAGCTTCACGGCTTCGTCCTTCTCCATGTTCAGCCAGCGGACGCTGTCGGCATCCTTGATCCAGCCGTTGACCCGGTCCTCGACCCACGCCACGTCTTCGGCCGACAGTGATTCGCCGTGGCTGAAGTCGAAGCGCAGCTTGTCCGGGCGCACGGCGGAACCCGCCTGGTGGACGTGGGTACCGAGCCGCTCACGGAGTGCCGCGTGAAGGAGATGGGTGGCGGTGTGGTTACGCATGGTGCGGAACCGTGCTTCGCGGTCGACCAGCGCCTCGACGGTCGCGCCCACGTCGGGCAGGTCACCACTCTCGGGCGGTTCGAGTTCGAGCACCTGGTCGTCGCCGACACGGATCACATCCGTGATTTTCGCTGACCCGCCGTCCCAGATCAGTTTTCCGGAGTCGGCGACCTGGCCGCCGCCCTCGGCGTAGAACGGGCTTTCGTCGAGTTTCAGCAGGGCGACGCCGCCGTCCTTTTCGAGTGCCCCCACCCCGGTCTCCGATCGCAGCACCTCGAACCCGACGAATTCGGAGTCCGGGGCGTCTTTCGCGAAGTCGAGGATGCGTTCGTGCCGTTCGCCACGGCTGCCGTCGGCGGCTCCGCTCCGGGCCCGGCGGCGCTGCGCGTCCATCAGTTCCTCGAAGCCCTGGTCGTCGACCTCGAGGCCGCGCTCGCCGATCATCTCCTTGGTCAGGTCGTAGGGGAAGCCGAAGGTGTCGTGGAGCTGGAAGGCGTCGGCGGCGGAGATCCACGATTCCTTGTTCTCGATCGCCCGTTCGACCAGCTGGTCCAGCAGTGCCGTGCCGCGGTCCAGCGTCCGACCGAAGCTTTCTTCTTCCGCCCGCACCCACCGGTCGATCCGTTCCTTCTCGGACTTGAGCTGGGGGTGTGCATCCCCCATCATCTCGACGGTGCGGTCGGTGAAATCGGTGAGCCAGTCGCCTTCGAAACCGAGGACTCGTCCTTGCTGGATCGCGCGACGCATCACCCGGCGCAGGACGTAACCGCGGTCCTCGTTGGAAGGCACGACGCCGGCCGCGATCAGGAAGCTCATGCCACGGGAGTGGTCGGCGACGATGCGCATCGCACGGGTGGTCGCCTCGTCATCGCCGTACTTGGTACCGCTCCGCTCCTCGGCGAGGTTGATCAGCGGCTGGAACAGATCGGTGTCGTAGACCGACGGGACGTTCTGAAGCATCGCGCTAAGGCGTTCAAGGCCCATTCCCGTGTCGATGTTCTTGTTCGGCAGCGGAGTGAGCACGCCGTTTTCGTCCTGGTTGTAGGTCATGAAGACGTGGTTCCAGTACTCGAGGAAACGATCGCTGTCGTCGCCGGGCATGTCGTCCTCGGAACCGAACTCGACCCCGCGGTCGAGGTACATCTCCGAGCAAGGTCCGCAGGGTCCGGTCGGGCCGGCCTGCCAGAAATTCTCGGAACGCGGCAGCTTCACTATGCGCCGGTCCGGGACACCCAGTCCCTTCCAGATCTCGATCGCTTCTTCGTCGGGACCGAGGTCGAGATCATCGTCCCCTCCGAACACGGTGATCCAGATCTTCTCCGGATCGATGTTGAAGCCCTCGACCGACAGTTCCCAGCCGAACCGGATGGCGTCTTCCTTGAAGTAGTCGCCAAAACTGAAGTTGCCGAGCATCTCGAAGAACGTGAGGTGACGGAGGGTCTTGCCGACCTCTTCGATGTCCGGGGTGCGGAAGCAGGTCTGGCTCGTGGTCAGCCGCGGCGCCGGGGGCGTCTCGCGGCCGAGGAAGTACGGCTTGAACGGCTGCATGCCGGCGACCGTGAGGAGAGTCGACGTGTCGTCGGGCGCGGGAATCAGCGAACCGGATGCGACCCGGCGGTGCCCGTTCTCCTCGAAGAAACTCAGGTACGTCTCACGTATGTCCGCAGACTTCATGATCGGCAGACCCTACTTACCTGTTGCGGCTGATCGTGCCGTGACCGACCACCGTGTCACCGCTCATCAGGACGGCTGCCTGGCCCGGTGCCGGTCCGTCGAACGGCTCATCGAGTTCGAGCTCGATGGAAGCGTGCGAGCCAGCGCTTGCGGCGACCGTCGCCCGCACCGGATCCGAGCGGTACCGGAGACGCACCCGGTCCACCGTCTTGCCGTCGCGGTGCATCACCGCGCCGGTCACTGACACCCGGTTCACGGTCAGTTCGTCGCGGTCGCCGACGGTGACGGTATTGGTCTCCGAGTCGGTTCCCGTGACGTACAGCGGATGGCCCGCGGCCACGCCGAGACCGCGCCGCTGGCCGACCGTGAAGTTGTGGTGCCCGTCGTGTCGGCCGAGGGTGTCGCCGCGGCGGTTCACGACCCTGCCTGGCCGTTCCCGCAGACCCCCGTGGCGCTCGAGGAAGTCCCGCTTGTTCTGCCCGGCCAGGAAGCAGAGGTCCTGGCTTTCCGGCTTCTTCGCGACGATGAGCGAGTTGCGTTCGGCGATCGCCCGCACTTCGGTCT
>JBPPMX010000335.1:0-2554 GCA_051306275.1 Tepidiformaceae bacterium | reverse complement strand
CCTGGAGATATTGCTCGATGCCGGGATTCTGACCGAGCGACTGGATGAACGAGCCGATTGCATACTTGGTCATCGGACCCATCTTCTCGTTCAGTTGGGAGTATTTGGACGGGGAGAATCGCTCGTCGAACCACGGCCGGTACCGTTCAAAGTCGAACTCCGGCTCCCCGACGAGGAAATTCGAAGGGCCGAAGCCCTCGAAGGTCGAGAGCCATGACTCGCTCTTCAGCAGATTTCGTGCGAAGGTATCAACGTCAGGAGATTTCGGCGCGACGACTCCCCAGCCGAACACTCCGATTCGAGGCTTGTCTTTCATCAGGGCAGGGATTGTATCGTCATTCCGTTCCTGTCAAAGTTCTTGCAGCGGCGGACGGCCACGGATTCAAATCGCAGTCGCGTTGGATGTGCAGGAGGTAGAACGTTGAACAGATCGAGACAGGTAATGCAAATGATCGCAGGAGTACTTCTGCTGATGATCACTCTGATTCCGATCGGATGTGGGGAACAGGCCGACGATAGCGTGGATACCGCGACGATCGCTCCCGCAACACCGGAACCGAACGTCGACCTGCAGGACGACCCTGCACTGACCCAGACCATCGAGCCGGGCGAGAATCGTTCGCCATACGAGGGTGGTCCGCTCGAGGACGGCGAGGTCGTGGGCGGAGAGCCGGAGGACACCACGCCGCCACAGGACGATGTAGACGGTTGACACATTTTGATGAACGCTCTCTATGAAGCACTGCTGACTCGGGAGCTCGACAAGGCACAGGAACTGGTCGTTCAGGAGTGCCGCGAGTCAGGACCGGAGTCGACCCGCGATTCGATCATGCGGTTTGCCGTCCTCGCGTTTTCGCCTTCGCTCCATTCCAGGGGGGCGATGTATGCGTCGCTCGCCATGGCCGACCTCTTCGATCGATTCGAGCGACCGTCTTCGCTTCTCGTCGAGTGTGCCCGTTACGTCGGCGAGAGCAGGGTTCCGTGGAGCGAAGCCCCCGTTTCGGATCCCCCCCGGATCCCGGATGACCAGTCGATCGAGGACACCACCATCGACGAGGCCGTCGCCGCGCAGGATCTCCATGCAGCCGAGAGGTGGCTCGCCGCGGCGATCGAGAGCGAGACCCTCGCCCTCCGATTCTTCGATGCGGCATCGAGACATGCCGGAGACGAGGGCTACGGATTCACAACAGCAGTCACGAGCTGGAGAATCGCGGAGAGATTTCCGGACACAGCACGGTTTACGGTTCTGAGGACGGCAGTACTCGAGTGGCTCAAGGCCCGTCACATGCCCGATCCTTCCGGGATCGCCGGAGAAGCCGCCGTGGCCGCAGCGATGCGTGATTACGTCCGCAGCGGTGGTCAGCCAAACAGGTTCCCTCCGCTGATGATGCTCGATGCCAGCCGGATCGCCGAGGTCCTGGTCTCGAGGCCCGGCCGCTATACGGCGCTGTTCCAACGATACGTCTCTGCAGACGTGAGCGGCGGCAGGAAACTGCCGGACCGGCGCTGGAGCAACGAGGATCTCGTATACCGGTACGCAGCGGATTACGGCTTCTTCATTCAGTCGGTACCTCTGTCCGAGCGACTGGCAGATATCCCGGCCGACGACGAGTCGAGCGAGAGGATTCCCGATGCCGCATTCCGTTTCCTGATGAGCTCGGAGGGTTTCGAAGAGTGGAGCTTCGCTTGATACTCAGACGTATGATCACGTTCGTTCTGCTCGTCTCGCTGGTCCCATCAGCCGCCGGTTCGGTTCTCGAAAGAAATATCGGGTCGCGAATTGAGCGCTCCGATCTGCGGAACGCGTTCTGGGCAGTGCATGTGGAGGATGACCAGGGCAGGGTGATCTATTCGAAGAACGGCGATCGTCTCGTCGTCCCTGCGTCAGTCAGAAAACTCTTCAGCGCCACGACCGTCGCGGACTGCCGTGGTCTCGAGCATCGATACCAGACCGAGCTCTGGCTAGACGGCGAGATCGAAAACGGAGTGCTCCACGGCAACCTGATCATCCGAGGTGCAGGAGATCCGTCGTTCGGATCCCGTTACGAGCCGCGTACGACCGCCATATTCGATCCCTGGGTGGCAGCGGTGCGCGCAGCAGGGATTACCGTGGTGAACGGTGGCGTCGTCGCGGATGTCTCGCTTTTCGACGACACTTACTATCCGGGAAGCTGGAAGTACGACAACATCGGCGAGAGCTACGCGCCGGCGATCGATGCGCTCGCGTTCAACGAGAACGGCGTTGGGGTCTTCATGACGGCGCACGGATGCGAACGGTACTGGGTCGCCACTGATCCGTGGTTCGTCCCGGTACTCGCGCAGACCAACTGTGCCGACCCGAGGCTCTCCATGAAAATGGGCGAGGAGAATGTGCTGCATGTGACGGGCAACCCGGGCCGGTCGACGTACGGGAAATTGTTCACGACGCTCAAGTCGATGACCGATCCGGCCTTGTACGCGGGCCAGGCCTTCAACGCGGCCCTCGAAGACGGTGGAATCCGCACCGTGGCTGAGCCACGGACGACGAAGGTACCGATTCCAGCGGTCAGGAAGC
>JBPPMX010000334.1:0-10801 GCA_051306275.1 Tepidiformaceae bacterium | reverse complement strand
CCGACGAGGCCTCGGACCATGATTTCGTTCTCAACCTGCATGTGAAGACGATGCGGGACGGACGCGGGGGGCGTCAACCGTGGCGGGTTCGACGCGGGGGTGAGGCTTTCGAGTTCACCGTCTGAGAGGGTGAAGTCGAGCGCGGTGAGGGGGTCGGCGAGCTGTTCGGGGGTGTTCGCGCCGATGATCGGGGCGGTCACGGCAGGCTGTGCCATGAGCCACGCGAGCGAGACGACCGCCGGGGAGACGCCTCGCGCCTGCGCGACCGCAGTGACCGCTGCGAGGGACCCCCATCCTCGGCGGGTGGCGTACTTCTTCACGCGTGCGCGCATGGGGTCGCCGTACGCGTACTTGCCGGAGAGGAAACCCGCGGCGAGTGGGCTGTAGGGCATGACCGCGAGGCCGGCATCGAGACAGGCCTGCTGGAGCGGGCCTTCGAACTCGGCACGGTGAACCAGGTTGTAGTGCGGCTGAAGGGAGACGACAGGGACGCCGAGTATCGTGGCGGCCTTGAGCGCCGCAGTGAGTTCGGCGGCGGTGTAGTTCGAGAGTCCGATGGAGCGAACCTTGCCCGCGGCTATGAGGTCCGCGAAAACGGCGAGCGTCTCCTCGATCGGGACGGAGGCATCGGGTGAGTGTGCCTGGTAGAGGTCGATGGTATCGACCTGGAGGCGCCGGAGGCTGTCTTCGACGGCGCGAGTGATGTGAGCGCGCCCGAGCCCTTCGCCGTTCGCACCGGGCCACATGCGAGCACGGACCTTTGTGGCGACCACCAGCGAGTCGCGGTTGCCGCGGGCGTGGAGCCAGCGACCGAGGATCCCTTCGCTTTCGCCGCCGCGATTGCCGGGCGCCCAGGCTGAGTAGATGTTCGCGGTATCGATGAAGTTGCCTCCGGTTTCGACGAACGCATCGAGGACGGCGAAGGATGCGGATTCGTCGGCAGTCCAGCCGAAGTTCATCGCGCCGAGGCAGAACCGAGAGACGTCGATTCCGGACGATCCGAGGGGGACGCGCTGCATGGTAGGAAGGGTAGCGGATCGGGGGCGCGGCTATACTGTGGAGGTGAGTGTGAAAACACGGATGACGCTTGAGGAGTTCCTCGCGCTGCCGGAGACGGAGCCGGCATCAGAGTTTGTCTGCGGGGAGATCGTCCAGAAAGCGATGCCGACAGCAGCACACGGGCTGATCCAGATGGCGCTCGGAGCGCTTCTGCTCACATTCCTGAGAGGCGCGAAGACCGCTGGGCTCGTGATGAGCGAACTACGTCACTTCGACAGACCTGAGGACCGCGCCTACATTCCAGACATCTCGGTTTTCGTAGGCAGGCGCGGCGCAATCGGTAAGGAGCAGCTCTTCCACGGGGCCGTGGAGTCGATCCCTGACCTCGCCGTCGAGATTCTCTCCCCGGGTGATCGGCCGGGCACGGTCGCAGACAAGCTGGCGTTTTACCTACGGACGGGGGTGCCCCTGGTGTGGATCGTGGACCCTGAGACGCGCCGGATCGACGCGCACCGGCCGGGCGTGCCGTCGGTGTCCTATGAAGCTCCCGACGTGATGGGTGGCGAGCCTGTGCTGCCGGGGCTCGCACTCGACCTGGGTGAGTTATTTGCGGTGCTGGACGAGATCGAAGACTAGAACGTCCACACGACGAAAATGGCCGGGCGAAATGCCCGGCCATTTCTGTCTGTCTCCGCAAGGCGGATTCAGTCGCTGGAGAAGGGGAGGTCCATGTTCTCGGGGCGGCGGCCCTGGGTCGCATGGTAGCGCGCGATCTTCTCTGGCTCCTGCTCGTGGACCGTGGTGGTCTTGGCGCCGCGGACCATGGCGATGCGCCCGGTGCGGCTGATCTCGCGAATGCCGTAGCCCTGAAGCATCTTCACGAGACCGTCGACTTTGTCCTCGTCGCCGACGACCTGGAGGACGAGGGAGCTCGTCGCGAGGTCGATGATGTCGGCGCGAAAGACCTGGGCGATTTCGATGATCTCGTGCCGGTTCAGGTTGTTGCAGCGCACCTTAATGAGCGCCAGTTCGCGCATGACGGTGTCTTCGGACGAGAGGTCACTGACCTTGATCACGTCGATGAGCTTGTAGAGCTGCTTCTCGACCTGCTCGACGGGCGTGCTTTCGCCATCGACGACGATGGTCATCCGGCTGAGGCCAGCTTCTTCGGTCGGGCCGACTGCGAGGGATTCGATGTTGAAGCCGCGTCGGCGGAAGAGGCTCGAGACGCGGTTGAGGACGCCGGGCTTGTCTTCGACGATCGCGACGACGGTGTGGTTACGGACGCGCTGGTGGCCGTTGGTCGCGCTCATCGGGCGAGTTCCTCCTCGGGGGCTTCGATGGTCTCGGAGAGCGCGGCGCCGGCAGGGACCATGGGCCAGACGTTCTCTTCCTGGTCGATCTGGAAGTCGATGAGGACAGGCCCCGGGTGGGCACGCGCCTCTTCGATGGCCGGGATGACGTCGGCGCGGGTCATCGCGCGGATGGCTTTGATGCCGTAGGCCTCAGCGAGCTTCACGAAGTCCGGCTGGGTGACAGCAACGCTCACGAAGTTGCGGTCGTAGAAGAGCTGCTGCCACTGGCGGACCATCCCGAGGAAGCCATTGTTGAAGATGGCGATCTTCACGGGGAGCTTTTCGTCGACGAGGACGGCGAGTTCCTGGAGGGTCATCTGGAAGCCAGCGTCACCGCAGATGGCCCAGACCTCCTTGTCGGGGGTCGCGACCTGGGCGCCGATCGCGCCGGGAAGCTCGAAACCCATAGTGCCGAGGCCGCCGGAGCTAATGAGCTGGCGAGGGCGCTTGTAGAAGTAGTGCTGCCCGGCCCACATCTGGTGCTGGCCGACGCCGGTGACGATGGTTGCTTCGCCGTTGGTCTGCTCGTAGAGCGAGCGGACGACGTACTGGGGGAGCATGCGGCGCGATTCGCGGATGTGGAGGCTGGGATGCTCCTCACGCTGCTGGTCTATCCAGCGGAGCCAATCGGGGCGCGACTGCTGGGTGACGCGTTCGGTGATGGCGGGGAGGACGTTCTTGACGTTGCCCACGATGGGGACGTGCGTCTGGAAGTTCTTCCCGATCTCGGCGGGGTCGATATCGATGTGGATGATCTTCGCGGTCGGGTTGAAGTCGCTGAAGCGGCCCATGGCCCGGTCGTCGAAGCGCATCCCGACGCCGATGACGACGTCGGCTTTGTCGGCGGCCATGTTGGCGTAGTACATACCGTGCATGCCGAGCCAGCCGTAGCTGAGGACGTGCGACTCGGGGAAGCCACCGATGCCGAGGAAGGTTGTGATGATCGGGATCTGCGCCTTTTCGGCGAGGGCGACGAGTTCTTCCTGGGCGTCTCCCCAGATGACGCCGTGGCCGGAGATGATGATCGGGCGCTCAGCCTCGTCGATGAGTTCGGCGGCGCGGCGAATCATGCCGGGGTGGCCTTCTTCGGTGGGGCGGTAACCGCGGAGGTTGATCTGCTCAGGCCATTCGAACTCGGCTTCTTCCTGGAAGACGTCCTTCGGGATGTCGACGAGGACGGGGCCCGGGCGGCCGGTGCGGCAGATGTGGATTGCCTCGCGGACGCTGTGAGCGATGTCTTCAGCACGCATGACGAGGTAGTTGTGCTTGGTAATGGGAAGCGTGATTCCGGTGATGTCGGCTTCCTGGAAGCCATCGCGCCCGAGGAGGGTGCGGGCAACATTCCCGGTGATGGCGAGAACGGGGGTGGAATCGAGGAAGGCGGTGGCGATGCCAGTGACGAGGTTCGTCGCCCCGGGGCCACTGGTGCCGAGACAGACCCCTACGCGTCCGCTTGCGCGAGCGTAGCCATCGGCCATATGGGCCGCGCCCTGCTCGTGGCGGACGAAGACATGCTTGATGTCGGGGAACTGGGGCAGGGTGTCGTAGAGGGGGAGTACCACGCCGCCGGGGTAGCCGAAGATCGTGTCGACCCCTTCGCGCCGGAGACACTCCAGCAGGATCTGAGCGCCAGTCATGCGCACCATGGACAGGGTCCTTTCCCGCGGCCTGTCTTGAAACCAGCGCGAACCCGGTGAGGGTTGGCCAGCGCCCGCCACGCCGTTCGGTCGTGGCTACCCGTGGTAGGCCGAGGAGGCCGGGCCGCGGGCTGAAGGCATTGAAGGGTTGGCCGGTAAGCCATTTGCCCCGCAACAGGTGCCGTGGACGTATGAGTGTACGACCGGTGGTGCCGTTACGTGAAGGAGATGTTTCGGAGAAATGCGAACGGCCCCCGAAGGGGCCGTCTCGAGAACGCATTGTTGGGCAGTGCGCAGGTTAGCGCTTGGTGTACTGGGGTGCCTTACGGGCGCGCTTGAGGCCGGGCTTCTTGCGCTCCTTCATGCGGGAATCGCGGGTGAGGAGATTCTCGCCACGCTTGAGGGTTGGCTTCGCGACGGGGTCGGCTGCGACGAGGGCGCGAGCGATGCCCATCTGGATGGCGCCGGCCCAGCCGGTGATGCCGCCGCCTTCGCACTTGATCTGGGCGCTGTACTTGCCCTCCTGGCCGAGGCGGCGCAGGGGGGAGAGGACTTCGGCGCGGTGCAGGTCGCGGGAGAAGATCTGCTCCATGGGCTGGCCGTTGACGACGATGGCGCCGTTGCCCGGGTAGAGGCGGACGCGTGCGACAGCGGTCTTGCGACGTCCGGTTCCGTAGAAGTACTGCGATTCAGCCATGGATTATTCCTCGGTCTTCGGGGTGCGCCGGCGGGTGCGGGCGGGCTTGGGTTCTTCTGAGGTCGCCTCGGCGGTCTCAGCGGTGGCGGTTGCTTCGGTGGCGTCTTCGACGGGGGCGGCGGCGGTGGGATCTTCGACCACAGGCGCCTCGTCTACCGGGGCTTCGGCGACAGGCGCTTCCGCAACGGGGGCGGTTGCCTTCGGCGCGGGCGCGGCGGCCGGCTCCGCAATGGCTGCGGCAGCGAGTGACGGCTGGTTCGGCTTCATCCGGATGCGGATGGCGGGCGCAGCGGGGGCTTCGGCGATTTCAGCGAGGCTGGCTTCGCGGACGGCCTTCGCGCGCTCGGAGCCGGTGATCTGCGACGCATGGGGATGATTCGGGCCGCGATACACCTTGAGGTGCTTGATGATCTTCTCGCCAAGGGAGCCCTTGGGA
Organism: Tepidiformaceae bacterium; assembly: GCA_051306275.1. Classification (GTDB taxonomy): domain Bacteria; phylum Chloroflexota; class Dehalococcoidia; order Tepidiformales; family Tepidiformaceae; genus JBPPMX01. Next base: position 5,677 of record JBPPMX010000334.1, on the reverse strand, counting down.
AGCATGCCCCAGACACACTGCTCAATGACGCGGTCGGGGAACTTTTCGAGCTGTTCGGTGTAGGAGCGCGACTTAAGGCCACCGGGGTACCCGGAGTGGCGGTAGTAGCGGTTCTGGGCGGCCTTGTTGCCGGTGACGACGACCTTCGAGGCGTTGATGACGATAACGAAGTCGCCGGCATCGAGGTGGGGTTCGAAGGTCGGCTTGTGCTTGCCGCGGAGGAGCGTGGCGGCCTCGGTAGCGACTCGGCCCAAGGGGCGGCCGGCGGCGTCGATGACGTGCCAGTCTTTGTAGATCTCAGACGCCTTCAGGCGGTAGGTCGTATTCACGATGTGTACCCCTTGTCGTACCAGACTTGCTGAAGTGAGAGGCCCCGGGGTGGGGCTGCAGGCCCGAGCGTCCCGGGCGAAGCATCTTCCAGCAAGCGGACGAACTCCTCCAGTTTCAGTGTTCCGCGCCCTACCCGCACCATCGCCCCGGTGAGGAGGCGGACCATGTGCGGCAGAAACGCGTCTGCTTCGACATCGAAATGGATGGCGCAGCCCTGGCTGTGCCACGCGGCGGTGAAGATGGTGCGCACGGTTGTGCGGCCATCTTCGATGGCCCCGGAGCATGCGGCGAAATCCCGCGTGCCCGGGAGGGCGGTTGCCGCGTCCTGCAGGGCAGGGAGCGCGAGCGATTCGCCCGCGAGCCAGGCTGTCCGCTCCATGAGGGGCAGACGGGCCGGGCCCGTGTAGACGGTGTAGCGGTACCAGCGCCGTCGCGCCCAGCGCCGGGGATCGAAATCCCCGGGCACTTCGCGGACATCGCGGACTGCCACATCGCCCGGGAGGTGCGCATTGAGCGCTCTCCCGATGGTCGCTTCCGGCAGCACCGAATCGGCGCTGAAAGCTGCGACCTGTCCCCATGCATGGACACCGGTATCGGTGCGCCCTGCAAGGGTGACGCGCACCGGGAGCCCAAAGAGGGCCTCCGCCGCGCGTTCAAGTTCTTCCTGGACGGTGCGGGCGTTTGGCTGGATTTGTGAGCCGCCGAACGCCGTGCCGTCGTAACTGACGGTGGCCGCGAATCGCTTCGCGGACACCGGGTTAGCTTTCCTTCGCTTCCTCGGCGCCGTCGGCCAGTGTTTCGGCCTCAACGTCTTCGGTAGCGGTGACTTCGGCCACAGCCTCGTCGGCGGGGGCTTCAGCGTCGACGACTTCGTCTTCCACAGCCTCGGTCGCGGGTTCCTCGTCCTCAGCTTCGACAAGGGGGGCGACTGCCGGGGTCGCAGCAGGGGCTACTGGAGCGGCGGCCACGGGCGCAGCGGTGACACGTTGCGGGCGCGGCGTCGGCGGGGCGTCGACATAGTCGACCAGCTCGATTGTCGCCATGTGGGCGCCATCGCCCTTGCGGGGCTCGAGCTTGGTGATGCGGAGGTAGCCGCCGGGGCGGTCTGCCATGCGCGGCGCGATCTCGTCGAAGAGGTGCTTGACGACGCTGGGGTCGAAGACGACGCGCATCGCCTGGCGGCGGGCATGGAGGTCGCCACGCTTGCCGAGGGTGATGACACGCTCGGTCATCGGGCGAATTTCTTTGGCCTTGGCCTCGGTCGTCGTGATGCGCTCATAGCGGAGGAGATCCGTGATGAGGTTCCGGTACATCGAGGTCCGATGGGCGGTATCGCGGCCGAGGTGGCGGCCAGACATACGGTGTCGCATGGGTTAGTCCTCGTCGTCGGCGCCGAGGAGGTCGTCATCGCCGACCTCACGGAGCGCTTCTTTCAGGGCTTTGCCAAGGGCGCCGAGGCTCTGTTCCTCGTCTTCTTCGTCGAGGATGACTGCGCTGGTCTTGACGGCGGTGCGTCCAGGGCGAGCCTGAACGTTGGGGATGAGCGCGCCACCGATGACGGGGTGGAGGCCTTCCATGCCGCCGTCGATGTAGCCGAGCTCGATCAGGCGGTCGCGCAGCTCGTCGTAAGACTTACGGCCGAAGTTGCGGAGCGCAAGGAGTTCCTCTTCGCTCTTCTCGAGGACCTGACCAACCGTCATAAGGCCGCTGCGCTTGAGACAGTTGTAGGCTCGGACGGAGAGGGCAAGGTCTTCGATGGGGGTGTTGTAGCGATCGGGGGGCAGGGCAATGCCGGTCCCCATGCCGCGCTCAACCACGGGGGCCTGTGGGCGGCCCATGGTGCTGAAGAGGGCGAACTGGTCCATGAGGATATCGGACGCCTGGCCAACAGCTTCAACGGCGCCGACGGTGCCATCGGTCCAGACTTCGAGAATCAGGCGGTCGTAGTTGGTGAGCTGGCCAACACGGGTCTTCTCAACGCGGTAGTTCACCTTGCGGATGGGGGTGAAGACAGCATCGACGGGGATAACGCCGATGGGCATGCCTTCGACCGACCCGGCCGGGACGTAGCCACGCCCAAGCTCGGCGTGCATCTCAACGGAGAGGCGCGCTGTGGCGGTGTCGAGGGTGGCGAGATGGAGATCCGGGTTGGCGATTTCGAAGTCCGCCGGGACCTGGATATTCCCTGCGGTGATCTCGCCGGGGCCTTGCCCCTCAAGGACGAGGGTTCCGGGGCGGCTGCTGAGCGCGCGGAGGCGGACTTCCTTGAGGTTCAGGAGGAACTCGGTGGTGTCTTCCTGCATGCCGGGAATGGTGGAGAACTCGTGCTCGACCTGGTCGATGCGCACGGAGGTAATCGCAGCACCTTCGAGGGAGCTGAGGAGGACACGGCGGATGGCATTGCCGAGGGTAATGCCGTAGCCGGACTCGAGCGGCTCAGCGACGAGCCGCGCATAGGTTTCGCTTTCTTCCTGGACATCCAGCTGCGGGGTGACTTCGCGCGGGGCGGTCCCGAGCAGCTCCAGTGAATCCATCATTGTTACGTACGCCTCTGACAATCCGGTGTTTATCGCGAGTACCACTCGATGATGATGTTCTCGTTGAACTTGGTCTCAGCGTCGGCGAGCGAAGGCACGCCGGCGACGCGGCCAGTGAGGGCGGCGGGGTCAAGGGTGAGCCAGGTCGGCGGGTTCTTAGCGCGGATGCCTTCCTGGACGATCTTGTAGTACTCGCTGCGGAGGCCGCGCGGGGTGAACCCGACGACGTCGCCCTCTTTGAGGTGGGCGGACGGGACATCGAGCTTGCGGCCGTTCACGGAGATGATGCCGTGGCGGACGATCTGGCGGGCCTGGTTGCGCGAGTCGGCGAATCCGATGCGGTAGACGATGTTGTCGAGCCGTGTTTCGAGCAGGCGCACAAGGTTCTCGCCGGAGACGCCGGGGCGGCGAATGGCTTCCTTGTAGTAGCGCACGAACTGCTTTTCGAGGACGCCGTAGGTCACGCGAGCGCGCTGCTTCTCGCGCAGCTGAAGGCCGCGGTCGGAGATCTTGCGGCGGCGCGCAGGGCGAGGCCCGGGCGGGTTCGGCCGGCGATCAAAGGAGCACTTGGGCGTGAAGCAGCGATCGCCCTTGAGGAAGAGCTTTTCGCCGTGGCGCCGGCAGAGGCGGCAGACTGGGCCTGTGTAACGTGCCATGAAGTTGGGTTTCGCTCCTAGACGCGGCGCCGCTTGGGAGCGCGGCAACCGTTGTGGGGGATGGGGGTGACGTCACGGATTGAGGTGACGGTGAGGCCGACGGCCTGGAGTGAACGAATGGCGGCTTCGCGGCCACTGCCCGGCCCGTTGACGAAGACGTCTACGAACTGGAGACCATGCTCCATTGCGCGGCGCGCAGCGTTCTCCCCAGCAAGCTGGGCAGCGAAGGGCGTGCTCTTTCGAGAGCCCTTGAAGCCCGAGCCACCGGCGCTCGCCCAGGAGATGACGTTCCCGTTGGGGTCGGTCAGCGTGACGAGCGTGTTGTTGAACGAACTCTTGATGTAGGCCCGTCCGCGGGGGATCGACTTTCGTTCGCGGCGCTTCGGGCGGCGCTGTTTTGCATCGGCCATTATTCGATCTACCCCTTACTTCTTCCCGGCGCGCCGCTTACCGGCCACCGTCTTGCGAGCGCCGCGCCTCTGGCGGGCGTTGGTTCGAGTACGTTGCCCGTGAACCGGGAGGTTGCGGCGATGGCGCTGGCCGCGATAGCAGTTGATCTCGATGAGGCGGGCGATGTTCTGGCGAACCTCGCGGCGAAGGTCCCCTTCGATGATGTACTGCTTATCGATAAACTCGCGGATACGGATGACTTCTTCATCGGTGAGGTCCCGCGCGTGGGTCTCGGATGAGATGCCAGTCGCTGCAAGGATCTCGTGAGATCGGGTGAGCCCGATCCCGAAGATGTAGGTCAGCGCGACTTCGATGCGCTTGTCGTTTGGAAGGTCGACGCCAGCAATACGTGCCATGATTTACCCCTGCCGCTGCTTATGCTTGGGATTTTCGCAGATGACCATGACGCGGCCTTCGCGCTTGATAATCTTGCACTTGTCGCACCTTGGCTTAACGGACGCTCGAACTTTCATGGTTCTCCTGGTTGGCTCGGGACCCGGGTCATCGCAGTAGACGACGTACCTAGGGGAGGGTGAGAATTTCGGGCTCACGCCCCTCGCGGATGGCTATCGTATGCTCGAAATGACAGCATAAGCTACCGTCTTTCGTCTTTACTGTCCAGTGATCGTCGGCCTCGTAGACCTCGGGGGCACCGGCGTTGAGCATCGGCTCGATGGCGAGCACGAGGCCGTTGCGGATGGGAGCGCCCTTCCCGCGGAAGCGGTGATTGGGGACGTGTGGTTCTTCGTGCATGTCACGGCCGATGCCGTGGCCGCCATAACCGCGGACGATCGAGAAGCCTGTCGGGGTGATGCAGTCTTCGATCGCGCCACAGATATCGATCAGGTAGCGGGCGTGCTTGGCGGCCTTGATGCCGGCCCAGAGCGCGTCTTCGGTGGCCTTCATGAGGCGCTTGGCTTCGGGACTGACCTCGCCGACGGCAACAGTGATGGCCGCATCGCCGACGTAGCCTCGGTAGGTCGCGCCGAGGTCCATGGTGACGATGTCACCCTCCTGGAGGACGCGGTCGCGCGGGATGCCATGGACGAGCTCGTCGTTGATGCTGACGCAGATGTTGGATGGGTAGGGCGGATACCTGGGCGCGGGGACGTAGTTGCGGAAGGTCTCGCGGGCGCCGAGGCGCTGGAACTCGTCGCTTACGAAGCGCTCAATTTCGAGGATGTTCAGGCCCGGGCGGATCATCTCACGCAGTTGCGCGAGAGTCTGGCCGACAATCTGGCCTGCCTCCCGCATCACCCGGAGTTCATCTTCGGACTTGAGCTTTATCGCCATCTCCCTACTTCAGTGCCTCGAGCAGGGCGGCTGTGACAGCGTCGAGGGACTGCTCCCCGTCGATCTCGTCGAGGACGCCCGCCGACCGATAGTGGTCGATGAGGGCGGCCGGGGGTTTCTGCTTCTCAAGGCGGCTCTGCACGACCTCGGGGCGGTCGTCGTCGCGCGGGTAGAGGTCGCCGCCGCACTTGTCGCAGACGCCGGCGGTCTTCGGGGGGTCGTTGCGCTCGTGGTAGAGGGTGCCGCACTGGCGGCAGATCCAGCGGCCACCGAGGCGGCGGACGAGTTCTTCGTCTCGGACGGAGATGAGGAGCGCGTGGTCGATCTTCGCGCCACGGGAGGCAAGGGCTTCGTCGAGCGCCTGGGCCTGGACGACGTTCCGAGGGAAGCCATCGAACATCGCGCCTTCGG
>JBPPMX010000333.1:0-22267 GCA_051306275.1 Tepidiformaceae bacterium | reverse complement strand
CGGCGGTCGTCGCTGCAGTATGCGCAGGGATCCTGCTCGGTGATGTTCAGGCAGATGGAGCAGAAGGTGATGCGCGCCTTGACGTCCGTGATTGCCGCTGCGAGGGCGGCGGCTTCGCGCGGGGGGATGCGGAGGATGTGGTAGGCGAGGCGCTGCGCGGACTTCGGCCCGACGCCCGGGAGTCGATGGAACTCGTCGATGAGACGAACGATCGGTTCGGGAGGGCCGGACGATTCAGGCACGCAGGCTAGCCGAGGCCGGGGATGTTCAGTCCACCGGTTATCGCGCCGAACGACTTCGCCTGGAGCTCGCTGGCGCGCTCTGAAGCATCGCCGATGGCGGCCATGATCAGGTCCTGGAGCATCTCGACATCGTCGGGGTCGACGACCTCGGGCTGGATGGTGATCCCGACGATCTTCTGCTCGCCCGACATGGAAACCCGTACCGCGCCGCCGCCGGCGGTGCCTTCGATGGTGGTCGCGGCGAGTTCTTCTTGAGCCTTCGCGAGCATCTCCTGGGCCGCAGCGAGGGGATTCGCCGCGCCGCCACCGCGGGCGCCGCCCATGCCAGGCAGGCCACCACCACCAGCAGCTCCGCCGCCGCCGTGTCGCAGGTACCGGTTTCGTCCGCTGCTCTTAGCCATTGTTAGCGTTCCTTCCCGACTGGAGTTGCGCCGAGGGAGCGGGCGGCCTCGGCGAGATGGCCGCCGCGAGCCGCCTTCCGCGGGGCCGCAGGGCGTTCGACAAGCTTCATTCTCAGGGTAACGGGGCGCTCAAGAATCTTCGACGCTTCGGCCTCAACGACCGCTCGGCCTTCATTCTCCACCTGTTGCATGTGAAAGGCGAAGTAGAAGCCGAGCTCAACGGCGTCGTCGCCAATGGAGATGACCTCGCAGGAGCCGTTGAGGCAGGCGGCGACCTTAGTGTTGGTCAGGCGGGTGCTTTCGTAGAGGCGACGGATGAAGCGCTCTTCGGTAGTCAGGGCCGCATCGACATCTGCCTGCGCGGCGGCGCGTGCCTGTGGAGTGCGGGGCGGCTGTCCTGATGTGGCACGCGCGGCGGGAGCGGCTGCAGCTCCGACGGCTACCGCCCCGGCCTCGACTGGCGCAGCAGCACTCGCCGCCGGCCCGAGGATCGCGGTTGCGACCGCAACTTCGAGCGGGACGGGGCTGCCGGGGTCTCGCTTGAAGTCGGCCGCGGCGAGGACGTCCATGGCGCGGAGATAGATGGCGAGGTCCTGCGGGCGAGGGCGCTCCTGGCCGGTGGCAGGGTTCACGGCGTCGTGAACCTTCTCACGGAAGACGTTGATGGTGTCCTTCGCGAAGCGGCCGATGTCGACACCGTCATCGGCAACCTCCCAGGCGATCGCGAGAGCTTCGGCGAGGTCCTTTTCGAGGATGGCGGCGGCGAGGCGGTCGCTGCGGGCATCGTGGAAGATGCCAAGGGCTTCTTCGACGGCGTCGGTCGAGGGTGACGGGCCGCACTGGGCGACGACCTGCTCGAGCAGCGTAATGGCGTCGCGAAAGCCGCCGCGGGACTGTGCGGCAATCGCACGGAGACCGTCCGGGGGCACGCTGAAGCCTTCCTGCTCGGCGATATACGTGAGGCGCCCGACAATCGCGTCGTTCGCGCCGCGGTGGAAGTCGAAGCGCTGGCAGCGGGAGACGATGGTTTTCGGCATCGCCTGAAAGTCGGTGGTGGCGAGGATGAAGTATGCGTGCGGCGGCGGCTCTTCGAGCGTCTTGAGGAGCGCATTGAAGGCCGGGGTGGTGAGCATATGGGCTTCGTCGAGGAGATAGACCTTCTTCGAGAGGTCGGTCGGCGCGAAGTTGATCTTCTCACGGAGGTCGCGGACATCGTCGATGCCGCGGTTGCTGGCGGCGTCCATCTCAACGAGGTCGAACGCGGCGCCGCGGTTGATCGAATCGCAGGCCGTGCAAACGTTGCAGGGCTCGCCATCGACGGGCGCGAGGCAGTTGATGGCCTTCGCGAGGATGCGGGCTGTGGTCGTCTTGCCGGTGCCGCGCGGACCCGTGAAGAGGTACGCGTGGGCAACCTGCTTCGTCTGAACCGCATTGCGGAGCGTGGTAACGATGTGGTCCTGCCCCGCCACTTCCGCGAACCCGCGGGGACGCCACTTCCCGTAGAGCAACCGATACCCCTGGGCGACCTGCCCTCAGCGAGTATAGAACAGATGTACCGCTGCCACGAGGCTCGACTGCGCTATCCCTCGACGCGGAGGATGGCAGCGGTGCGCTGGAGCCATTCGCGCGGGTCGTCGCGGTGGTAGGGGTACTCGGACGGTTCGATGGCGTCGAGGAAGCCCTGGTAGCTCACGGCCTGCCGCGCCGCGGCGACGGGTGCAAGCAGCGTGGATGCGCGGTCCGGGTCGCACCCGGGCACCAGTTCCCGCCAGAGTTGATGCCAACGCTTCGAACTGTCGGCGGCCGGGGCGTCTGGCGACCGGCCGATGAAGGCTGGTTGGTCGAGGAGGGGATGTCCGAGGCCGCAGTCGCCCCAATCGAGGATCGACATTGAGTCCCGCGCGCCGCGGACATTGCCGGGGTGGAAGTCGCCATGGGCGAGCGTGTCAGGGAGTCCACAGGCAGCGATCGCGGCGAACCGGGAGGGAAGCGTCGTAAGGAAACCAGCGAGGGTGCTGCGGTCGAGGGAATCGAGTTCAGGGGCAGTGCGGTCGACGGTCGAGGCGATCGCACTGCTCAGCGGCTCGGTGCGCCAGTCCGGGAGGCCCAGTGCGAGCAACTCAGGTTCGCGGCCGACCCATTTGGCCTGGATCGCGGTGAGGAGCGGGAGCATGTCGAGAAGTCGGTCGAGCGGCGCCCCGTAGAGGTCTTCGCCGGGAATCTCGTGCATGAGGATGCGCGGGCCGTCGTGCGCGATGAGCGATGGCACGGGGCCGCCGCGAAGCGCTTCGATGACGGAGCCTTCGTGCGCGAAGAAGGGCGGGACCACCTTCAGCCAGGCGGTCTGCCCTTCGACCGGAATCCGCCAGAGACTGGCGAGGTTCCAGGTGCGCACCTGTTGGGGCCGTCCAGTTGGCGGGAGCCCAGCCGCCGTGAGTTCCGTCATCGCCCATGCGAGGTCGGCGGCGGGCCCACCGGCGCGAGCCCAGGACATGCGGAGCGGATGTTCGACATCGTGGCCGGGCCAGGACTCGAGCGGAACGCCGAGGGGAGCGCCGGGAGCTTCGGCGAGATAGGTCACGTGGCCGCCGGGTGGGCGTGAGCGGTCAGCGGAGAGGAGCCGAAGGACGGTCAGGTCGGCTCCGAAGGTTGCGCGAGCAGCCGCGACGATCGGGGCGACCTCCTGCCACCACGGGGTGTCGACCTGGAAGGGCGGGAGCTGGCCGACGAGTTCACCACGGGGCGTCACGAGGACGAGGGTTACGAGGCGACCAGTGAAATCCACGACGGGCACTCTACCGGACGAAGGGCGCCTCAGTGGGCGTGGATGTGCTTGAGATCGCCAAGGTAGTGCTCTTCGCGTTGGCGCATGCGCGTTTCCTCTTCGGGGCTGACCTCGTGGTCGTAGCCGCAGAGGTGGAGGATGCCGTGAACGAGCAGATGGCGGAGCTCGGCATCGAGGGAGTGGCCGGCTACGACGGCCTGGCGGGCGGCGGTGGGGAGGGCGATCGCGATGTCGCCGAGAAACGGCTCGGATTCGGCCTGGACGAAGTCGGGGGCGTCATCGGGGAAGGAGAGGACGTCGGTCGGGGCATCGATTCCGAGGAACTGGTTGTTCATCGAGCGGACCTCTTCGTCGTCGGTGACGAGGATCGAGAGCCCGGTGCCGGCGGCGACCTCTTCGCCCTCCATGACGTTCGCGGCGAGCACAAGGAGGCCCGAGGTATCGATTTCTGGCTCGGGCGGCGTCACTTCGATGCTCACATCGAAGGCGGCCGCGGTCACGGGGCTAACGCCCGAAGATTTCGACGGCGTCGCGCGCGGCCGAAATCAGTGGCATCGGGAGGATGCCGAACAGCACCACACCGAGGGTGGCGACGCCGAGAGAAAAGCCGATCGAGGGAGTCGCGGGGATGGGGTCTTCGCCTTCGGCCGATCCAAGGAACATCTGGCGGACGACTCCGAGGTAGTAGAAAGCCGCGACGACGCTGTTTAGGACCGCGATTATGACGAGCCATGCGAGGTCAGCACGGATACCCGCGTCAAAGATATACAGCTTCGCCCAGAATCCGGCCGTTGGCGGCAGTCCGACGAGGGAGACGAGACAGAAGGTGAGCCCGACCGTGAGAAGCGGGGCACGCTTCCACATGCCGGCGTAATCCTTGATCTGATCGCTCTGGATTCGCTGCGAGATGGCAATGACGGCGATGAATGCGCCGAGGTTCGTGAAGGCGTAGGAGGCCACGAAGAGGAGGATGGCGCTGGCGCCGCGCGTGAACTCTTCGCCAGCAACCGAGATAGCAGCGAGGCCGATCATGAAGTTGCCGGCCTGTGCGATGGACGAGTAGCCCAGCATCCGCTTGATGTCGGTCTGGACCAGGGCCATGACGTTGCCGATCGTCATCGAGGCGGCGGCAAGTACCGCGAAGATGATGGACCAGTCGTCACTGAGGAAGTCCGCGCCGAGGGCTTCGAAGAAAATGCGCATGACGACGGCGAAGGCCGCAGCCTTCGAGCCGACCGAAAGGAAAGCCGCGACAGGTGTCGGTGCGCCCTGGTAGACATCGGGGACCCACATCTGGAAGGGGACGACCGCCATCTTGAAGCCAAAGCCTGCGATGAGGAGGGTCATCGCGACGATCAGCAGCGAGCGATTTTCGCCGGTATTGTCCTGGAGGTAGGCGCCGATCTCGACTAGGAAGGTTGTCCCCGTCAGGCCGTAGATGAGCGCCATGCCGTAGAGGAGTATCGACGACGCGATCGCGCCGAGAAGGAGGTACTTGAGGCCGGCCTCGCTTGATTTCGAGTCCTTGCCCCAGCCGGCAAGGATGTACTGCGGGATCGAGGAGAGCTCGAGCGCGATGAAGATAGTGATGAGGTCACGCGAGGCCGAGAGGAACATCAGCCCCGCACAGACGGTGAGGATGAGCGCGTAGTACTCGCTCTCGCCGCGCCCTTCGCGTTTCACCCAGTCGATGGAGGCGATGATGACCGCTGCGGTGATGCCCGCGAAGACGAAGTAGAAGAAGACGGCGTAGCGGTCGAGCGAAAGCGTGCCGCCGAAGGCCGCCTGGTAGTCGTCGCGGGCGACCCAGGAGATCGTCCACATGGCGGAGAGGACGACACCGGCGAGTGCGATGTAGGGCAGGAAGGGGCGCTGCCGCGGCGACAGAGAGTCGACCACGATTATGAGGCCGGCCGCGAGAAGGACCGCGAGCTGGGGGCCGACGAGATCGAGACTGCTCATGCACCCACCCGCGCAATGATTGGTTCGAGAGCCGGACCGACCATGTCCATGATCAGGGCCGGGTAGACGCCGAGAAGGATGACGAGCACGGCCAAGCTTGCGACAGCACCGTGCTCCCACCAGTGGCGCTGGTCAGTGACGCCGTCCCATTCGTGCTTCACGGGCCCGAAGACGACTCGTTGGAGAAGCCAGAGTACGTAGCCAGCAGAGAGGACGACGCCGAAGATCGAGGCGAGGACGGCCCATTCGTACTCTTCGAAGGCGCCGAGGAAGACGGTGACTTCGGCGACGAACCCACCGAGGGCGGGGAGGCCGAGGCTCGCGAAGCCCGCGAAGATCATGCCGGTTGCGATGAGCGGCATCTGGCGGGCGAGTCCACCAAGGCGGGCGATTTCGCGGGTGTGGGTTCGCTCATACATCAGGCCGATCATCACGAACATGAGTCCGGTGATGACGCCGTGGGCGAGCATCTGGTAGACGGCGCCCAGCATGCCGGTAGTCGAATCCATCGCCGCGATACCGAGGAGGACGAGACCCATGTGGCTCACGGAAGAGTAGGCGATGAGGCGCTTCACGTCCTTCTGTCTGAGCGTGACGAAGGCCCCGTAGAGGATGCTCACCGCCCCGATGCCCGCGAACCAGATGGAGTAGTCGTCCGCCTGCTCGGGGAGGATGGTGACGCACATCCGGATGATGCCGTAGCCGCCCATCTTCAGGAGGACGCCAGCGAGCATCACGGAGACAGCGGTCGGCGCGTCGGTGTGGGCGTCGGGGAGCCAGGTGTGGACGGGGACAATCGGGAGCTTCACGGCGAACCCGATGAAGAGGAAGAGGAAGACCCAGCCCAGCGGCAGGACGGCGCTGGTTATCTCCGTCTGGCCCATCTGCTCGATATCGAAGGTGTCGGCGCTGAAGGCGAGCATGAGGATACCGAGGAGCATGAAGGCGGAGCCAGCGATCGTGTAGAGGACGAACTTCGTCGCTGAGTACTCCTTGCGGCCCGAGCCCCAGATGGCGATGAGGAGGAACATCGGGACGAGTTCGAGTTCCCAGAAAAGGAAGAAGAGGAGGAAGTCCAGCGAGGCAAAGACGCCGAGCACCGAGGCCGCGAGGACCATCAGGCAGGCGTAGTAGGCGCGGGGGCGAAGAGTCACGCTGAATGAAACGAGTACGGAGGCGAGCGTTAGGAACGTCGTGAGGACAAGGAGCGGCATGCTCAATCCATCGACGCCCAGGTGGTACTGCAGGTTGAAGGAGCCGATGTCGACCCATTCGTGGCGCTCGACGAACTGGAAGCCGGTCTGGCTGGTGTCGAACTGAATGAAGAGGACGACCGAAAGGGCGAGCGCCCCGACAGCCGCCGCGAGTGCCACGTACTTCGCCTGGTGCTCCTGCTGTTGAGGCAGGAGGAGGATCGCAACCGCCGCCACGATCGGGAGGAAGATGAGGACAGTCAGTTCCATCGTTCCGTCTCCCTACAGCGGATCCGCCACGAATACCGCGGCGACCACGAGAAGGATCCCGGCTGCGAAGCCGAGTCCGTACGTTTGAAGTTGGCCCGTCTGCGCGATGCGCAGGGTTGAGCTGGCCTTGCGAGCGACCCAGCCGGAGCCGTTCACCGTGCCATCGACGACCTTCGAGTCGACGAGTTCGAAGAGGCGGTTCCAGCCGTTCTGGAAGATCTTTACGACGAAGACCCGCTCGTAGAGGTGGTCGAGAAAGAACTTGTTCTCGAGAATGATCGCGAACGGGTTGAAGGTGCGCCGGAGCTCGGACGCGTTCACTACCTGCTTCATGTAAATGGCCCAGGCGAGACCGATACCGCCAAGCGCGAGGCCGGTCGAGCTGAGTGCGATGAACCACGAGAACTCGTGGTGGCCGTGCACCTCAGGAAGGGCGCCTTCGATGAGGTGGGCGAAGTCCTTATCGATGTTGAACCAGCCCGCGACGATCGCCGGGATCGCGAGGACGATGAGCGGTGCGGCCATCACCCACGGGGACTCGTGGGGATGGGCTGGGTCGCCGTGGAAGTGTGAGTCTTCGTCATGGTGGTCGACTGGCTGGCCGCCTTTGTATTCGCCGAAGAAGGTCAGGAAGATCGAGCGGAACATGTAGAAGGCTGTCATGAAGGCGACGCTCGCGCCGATGGCCCAGAGCGCCTTGTTCTCGTGCCATGCGTCGAGAAGGATCTCGTCCTTCGACCAGAAGCCGGCGAGCGGGAAGATGCCCGCGAGGCTGAGCGAACCGATTACGAACGTCCAGAAGGTGACGGGCATGTGCTTTCGGAGGCCGCCCATCTGGCGCATGTCGAAGGTGTTAGTTGCGTGGTTCACCGATCCGCTGCCGAGGAACAGGAGCGCCTTGAAGAAGGCGTGAGTGAAGAGGTGGAAGATTGCCGCAACGTACCCGAAGACTCCGAGCGCCAACATCATGTAGCCGAGCTGGCTGACGGTTGAGTAGGCCAGGACGCGCTTGAAGTCGGTCTGGACGACAGCGATGGAGGCGGCCATGAGGGCGGTGATGGCGCCGATCCAGGCGACGGTCAGGCGGGCCTCTTCGGAGACTTCGTAGATGGGGAAGAAGCGGGCGACGAGGTAGACGCCAGCAGCAACCATGGTGGCTGCGTGAATGAGGGCAGAGACAGGAGTCGGGCCTTCCATCGCGTCCGGGAGCCAGACGTGGAGCGGGAACTGCGCGCTCTTCCCGGCTGCGCCAGCGAAGATGCCGAGCCCGAAGGCGGTCACGACCCAGCCCGCGAGCGCGCCGGAGAGCGCGAGTTCGTGGATCTCGTCGATCTGGAAGGTGCCGGTCTTGGCGTAGATCAGGAGCATGGCGGCCAGGAGGCCGAGGTCGCCGAGACGCGTGACGATGAACGCTTTCTTCGCAGCGGCGGCAGCGCTCGGCTTGTGGAACCAGAAGCCGATGAGGAGGTAGCTCGAGAGGCCGACCAGCTCCCAGAACATGAAGAGCATGAACAGGTTGTCGGCGAGGACGAGGCCGATCATGGCTGTGGTGAAGAGCGCGAGGTGGGCGAAGTAGCGGCCGTAGCCGGGGTCGCCGCTCATGTAGCCCTGGGAGTAGATATGGACAAGGAGCGAGACGCTTGTGACGACGACGAGCATGACCGCCGTGAGGCCGTCGATGCGGACGCCGATGTTCACCGTCAGCGGACCGGCGGTGAACCACTCATGCGTGTGGATTGCGATGCCGCCGTCGGCGTCGATGACGTTAAAGAGCGTGACGTAGCTGAGGACACAGGCCGCGGCGACGCCGAGGATGCCGAGGTAGCCCGCATAGGCTGGGAGCTTGCGGACGTAGAGGACGATCAGCCCCCATGCCGCGAGCGGGCAGAGGAGGATCGCCCAGAGGACCTCTTCGGAGATCGTTGGGTGGCCAGCAGTCTCAGCGAGAAACAGCATCGGCTAGATCTTCCTCAGGATTTCGCGGGCGACGTGCGCCTTGCCGGTGGGGACGTAGAGGGTGCGCTCGTCGCGGAGGGTTTCGGGCTCACCCTTCCCGATCGGCGGGATGATGCGAATGGAGAGACCTTCGGCGGCGAAGAGTTCGCTCCAGAGTTCGGCGACGTAAGCGTTGCGCACGGTCATGAATTCAACCCACATGGCTCAGGACCGCAGCAGATTCAGCTTGTCGACGTCGACGGTATCGCGATTGCGATAGACGGAGACGGCGAGGGCGAGGGCTACCGCGGCTTCCGCAGCGGCGACCGTGAGGATGAAGACGACGAAGACCTGCCCGGTGATGGGCCGTTCGCTTTCGGTGAAGCGTGAGAAGGCGATCAGGGTGAGGTTCACGGCGTTCAGCATGAGTTCGATGCCCATGAGGACGCCGATCGCGTTGCGCTTGGTCAGCGCGACCATCAGCCCGAGGCAGAAGAGCAGAGCGCCCAGGACGAGGAAGTGTTCGAGGTCGACGCTCAAAGCAGGTCCTCCTGCTCTTCTTCGGCCGAGCGGACAAGCATGATCGAGCCAATAAGGGCAGCCGTGAGGAGCACAGACGCGATCTGGAAGGGGAGCACCCAAACGTTCAGCAGCGCTTCGCCGAGGGCGTTCACACTCGCCTCGCTGCCTGGCTCGCTGGTGACGGTGTTCCAGTCGGTGTCGGTGATAACGAAGAGGAAGACGGCTGCAAGCGCGACGCAGAGCATGACGGCAGGAGCGGCCATCTTGGTCTCGCTGTTATCGCGACCGGCGCGTGGCGTGAGGAAGACCGCAAAGAGGACGAGGACTGAAATCGCGCCGATGTAGATGACGACCTGAGCCATGCCGAGGAAGTCAGCGGATAGCAGGACGAAGTTCCCGGCGATCCCCGTGAAGGTCACGATCAAGAAGAGGACTGCATGCAGGAGGTTGCGGGAGACCATCACGCCGCCCGCCGAAACGAGCGTGACCGCGGCGAGCAGCCAGAAGGCAACCGTGACGCCGACGCCTTCCATGTCAGGAGCTCCTCATGCCCGTGTGACCGGTTTCTTCGAGGGGGACGTAGCCTCGGGCGTCCTTCACAAGGCGCGGGCGCGTGGGATTGCGCTCGGGCTTGTAGCCGAGGAAGCGCGCCCAGAAGAAGAGGATCGCGGCTGAGATTACGAGGTTCACGATCGCGAAAAGGTAGACGACGTTGTCGTTCCAGTCGTATTCGATCCAGAGCGCTCGCTCGGTCGCGGCGACGAAGAGGTTGAGGAGCGCTACGGGCACAAGGAACTTCCAGGCGAACTCCATGAGCTGGTCGATTCTGAGGCGTGGGAGCGTGCCGCGCGTCCAGATGAAGACGAAGTAGAAGAGGTAGACCTTGCCGATGAAGAGGATCCATGGCGGAACCCAGCGGTCGAGGCCGAAGAACCACCAGCCGCCGAGGAAGATGGTGGAGCCGAAAGCAGCGGCGGCGAGGGCGTAGCCAATGTCCATCCCGTAGAAGAGGCCCCAGCGCATACCCGAGTACTCGGTCAGGTAGCCGGCAACGATCTCAGACTCGGCTTCGGCGATGTCCGTAGGGGTGCGGTTGAGTTCGGCGCTGGCGCTGATGAAGAAGATGACGAAGGCGAGGGGCAACACGGCGAATATTGGGATCGCATTCTCACGCTGCCAGATCACCGTGTCCTGAAGGCCGAGCGTACCCGTGAACACGACAACGCTCAGAAGGCCGAGGACGAGCGGCACTTCGTAGCTGATCGCCATCGCGACGATGCGGATAGCACCGAAGAGACTGTACTTGTTGTTGCCACTCCAGCCCGCCATGAAGGCGCCGAGGACCGGGATGGAGGAGACGGCGAGTGTGTAAACGATAGCAACCGGGATATCGACCATCACCATGTTCGGGCCGAACGGGATGACCGCGAAGAGGAGGACGGCCGGGCCAACAAAGACAATCGGCGCGACCCACATCACGACCTTGTCGGCGAGCCGTGGCGTGAGCGCTTCCTTCTGCATGAGCTTGATTGCGTCGGCGATGGGCTGGAGGAGGCCGAATGGCCCGACGCGGTTCGGGCCGAGGCGGGACTGCATGCGGCCGATAATGCGGCGCTCGCCGTAGACGCCGAGGTAGAGCTGGGTCGGGAGCACGAAGAGGAGGAACGAGGCGACGAACCCGAGGAGCACCGCGACGACGTAGACGATGCCGTACGGGAGGACCTTATCGAGCCCGTCGAGGATCTCGCGGGAGATGTTCGAGAGGTCGCGGATATCCCACCAGTTATCCGTCGCGAGGAAGAATGAAGGGATCAACGGTCGATCTCGCCGACGACGATATCGATAGAGCCGAGGACGACGATGGCGTCGGCAACGGTGCCGCCAACCGTCATTTCGCGCAGCGCGCTGAGGTTGATGAACGACGGCGGGCGAATGTGGAACCGGTAGGGCGACGGACCCTCATCGCTGACGACGTAGTAGCCGAGCTCGCCGCGAGGCGACTCGACGCGCGCGTAGGCCTCGCCCTGGGGCGGGCGGAGGGCAAGGGGGACCTGCGTGCTGTGCGGCCCACTCGGGAGACCATCGAGCGCCTGCCGGATGATCTTCACGCTCTGGCGCATCTCTTCGAGGCGGACGATGAAACGGTCGAAGGAGTCGCCCTGGTAGCCGATCGGGATATCGAAGTCGTACTTCTCGTAGCCGCAGTACGGGTCGGCCTTGCGGATATCCCACGCGATGCCGCTGCCTCGAAGCATGGGGCCGCTGAGGCTAGAGTTCGTGGCCATGTGGGGCGTGAGGACGCCAACGCCGCGGGTGCGGGCGATGAAGATCTCGTTCTGAATGAGGAGCTCTTCGAGGTCGTCGAGGAGCTGCGGGATGTCCTTGAGGATCTGACGGCAGTGCTGCTCGAACTCCTTCGGGAGGTCGAAAGCGACGCCACCGATGCGCATGTAGTTGCAGGTGAGGCGGGCGCCGCAGGTCATCTCGAAGAGGTCGAGGATCTTCTCGCGTTCGCGGAAGGCCCACATGACGGGGGTCTGCCAGGCGCCGGTGTCGTTCGTAAAGGCGCCGGCGGACATGCAATGGCTCGCGAGGCGCTGGAGTTCGGCCATGATAACGCGGATCGCCTGGCCTCGGGCTGGGACTTCGATACCGGCGAGCTTTTCGACCGCCAGGCAGTAGCCGAGGTTGTTCGACATGCTGGCGAGGTAGTCGGTGCGGTCGGTGAAGGGGATGTTCTGGGTGTAGGTGCGCTCTTCGGCGAGCTTCTCCATTGAGCGGTGAAGGTAGCCCATTACCATCTCGGCTTCGACGACGCTCTCGCCATCGACCGTAGCGCGAATCCGGAACACGCCGTGGGTGCTCGGGTGCTGCGGGCCGATATTTACGACGAATGGTTCGGTCTTGAAGGGCGTTGTCATTCGGGCACCTCGTGAACCGGCGGCGCCTCGCGGCGGGCAGTTCCTGCGAACTCGCTGAGGCCAGGCTGGAGGCCGCCGGGCATCGAGAGGAAGTCCTTGCGAAGGGGCCAGCCGGGGAAGCCGTCCCAGAGGAGGATGCGATAGAGGTTCGGGTGGCCTTCGAAGCGGATGCCGAACATGTCGTAGGCCTCACACTCTTGCATCCAGGCGCCGAACCAGATTGGGACTGCGCTGGGCGCAACGGGCTCGTCGCGTTCGAGGATCTCGACTTTCAGGCAGGCGATCTGGTTCTTGTCGAACGACTGGACGTGGTAGACGACTTCGAGGCGATCCCAGTAGTCGACGCCGCACAGGTTGGTCAGGTGGACGAAGTCGGTTTCGGGGTCGTCGCGGAGACCGGTCATGACTTCGGCCAGGGTCTCGCGGTTGAGATAGCAGGCCTTAGGCGCGGCGCGGAGCACAGACCCCGGGACGAGGCGCTCGGCAGCTGCGGCGATTTCGTCGCCGGACCATTCGCGGGTCACAGGCGCCACTCGAGGGCGCGCTTGCGCCAGGCGTAGAGGCTGCCGACGAGGAAGATGCCGATAAAGAGCATGACCTTGGCATAGCCGGCGAAGCCGACGTCTTCGAAGACGACGGCCCAGGGCATGAGGAAGATGAGCTCGACATCGAAGAGGACGAAGAGGAGCGCGATGTAGTAGAAGCGAAAATTGAACTGCGGGAGGCTGTCGCCTTCGGTCTTCACGCCGCATTCGTAGGTGTCGGTCTTGATGGGGTCGGAAGGGACGCGGGGGCGAATCCGGGCGAACTCAAGCGCCCATGATGTCACGATCGCTCCGAGGGGGAAGATGATCGCGATTATGACGAGAATTCCGAGGTGGCCGTATTCGTGGAGCACGCTGCCGCCGCTTGTGAAATCTGTCTTAAGCCGCCCCGGACTATAGCACGGGGAGGATAGCGGGCAAAGCAACGGAGGAGGCGGAGGGGGTTAGCGCGACGGGCACGAAAAGGCCGCTACGGAAGAGTCCACTTGCGCCCCCAGGTGATTTCTTCCAGTAGCGGCCGAGTCGCCCGAGATGGGCGGATGCGAGCCCGAAGGCCCACTGGAGGCAGTATCGGCCTGGGGCCATTGCAAAGAGCTAACAGGCGGCAAGCGGCCCGTAAACTCGGCGTAAATCATCTGATGTAGAGGACAGATCAATCTCAAGGGCCGAAGGCATAGTCGGTCTATATATCTCAAGACATTCGTGGCTACCTGCGGGCTGCATCGGTGAATAGACTGTCCAGACATTTCCCGTGAGGGCGTGCGCCCGCGCGACGGAGGCAACTGAATGACCTCAACACTGCTCAAGGATCTCTACGACCTCGGCGAAATGCCGCCGCTGGGACACGTACCCGCGCGTATGCGGGCGCAGGTCATTCGGCGCGAGCGGTTCGGCGAACCGCAGACCGCGTTCGTGGAAGAGGTGGTGGGGACGCCGAATCCGGGGCCGGACGATGTACTCGTTTATGTGATGGCGGCCGGGGTGAACTACAACAACGTGTGGGCGGCCCGCGGGGTGCCTATTGATGTCATCGGGGCGCGGCAGAAGGGCGGAGAGGCGGAGGACTTCCACATCGGAGGCTCTGACGCCTCGGGGATTGTGTACGCGGTGGGGGAGAACGTCACGACACTAAAGGTCGGTGACGAGGTCGTGGTGCATTGCGGGTCGTGGGATGTGAACGCGCCTGAGGTTGTATCGGGCGAGGATCCGATGTTCAGCCCGTCATTCCGGATCTGGGGGTACGAGACGAACTGGGGCTCGTTCGCGCAGTTCACGAAGGTGCAGGCACACCAATGCCTCCCGCGCCCGCAGCACCTCTCGTGGGCGGAATCAGCGGCGTACATGCTGGTCGGTGCGACGGCTTACCGCATGCTCTTCGGTTGGTCGCCGCATTCGGTGCGTGAGGACGATGTCGTGCTGGTCTGGGGGGGCGCCGGTGGACTCGGGTCGATGGCGATCCAGCTGGCGGCGAATGCGGGAGCGAAGCCGGTGGCGGTGATTTCGAGCCAATCGAAGGTAGAGTTCTGCGAGCGGCTGGGAGCGGTCGGCTGCATCAACCGGAAGGACTTCTCGCACTGGGGCCGCCTGCCGAACTGGGAGGACGGCGAAGCGATGAACGGGTTCACGGCCGGCGCACGGGCGTTCGGGAAGGCGATCTGGGATGTGGTCGGGGAGCGGAAAAGCCCCCGGATCGTGTTCGAACATCCGGGCGAGGACACCGTGCCGACGTCCGTTTTCGTGTGCGACAACGGCGGGATGGTGGTGATCTGCGCGGGCACGACCGGGTACAACGCCGACGTCGATCTGCGCTACCTGTGGATGCGGCAGAAGCGCTTCCAGGGCTCCCACTTCGCGAACGACGAGCAGTCGAATGCGTTTAACGACCTCGTAATCCAGCGAAAGATCGACCCGTGCCTGTCGCGCGTGTTCCCCTTCGAAGGGACGGGAGAGTGCCACCAGCTGATGCATGAGAACCGCCATCCCGACGGGAACATGGCAATCCTGGTGGGCGCGAGCGACGCGGACGCGGGACGCAAAGCCTGACCGTCCGCCGCCCGACGTGTCTCCTCGGGCGCGAAAGCCGATAATGCGTCGCTGCGGGCGGCGCACGACCCCGCAACGAAAGGCAGGGCATCAGCTATGGCACGACTTCCGATTATCCGTTCGATGATGTCGGTCCCGGGGATCCGGGAGCGGTTCATCGAGAAGGCGCGAGAGATCCCGGCGGACATCATCCTGTTCGACCTCGAGGACTCGGTGGCGTTCGCGGACAAGCCGAAGGCGCGCGGGATCGTGAAGGACGTTCTGCCGACGTTCCCGAAGAAGGGGCGGCTGATCTTCGTCCGGCCGAACGACCTGACGACTGGACTGCTCGAAGAGGACCTGGATGCCGTCGTGCAGCCCGGACTCGACGGGATTCACCTGCCGAAGACGCATAACCCGGAGACGCTGATCCAGGCCGACCACTACCTGACGTTGCTGGAGAAAGTGCGCGGGATCGAGCCGGGCAGCATCAGGATCATCCCGTGGATCGAGTCGACCGAGGGGATGGCGAAGGTGGAGGCGATCTGCTTCGCATCGAGCCGGCTGCTCGGGGCGTCGATGGGGGCCGAGGACTACGTGACGAGCCTCGGCGTGATGCGGACGCGAGGTGGCCTCGAGATCGAATACGGCCGGGCGCGAATGGCGAACGCGGCGATGGCGGCGGGGCTGGTGCCGATCGACTGCCCGGAGCCGGACTACAACGACATCGAGCACTTCGAGCGCGACATTACGCACGCGCGGGCACTGGGGTATCGGGGCAAGTACTGCATCCACCCGACGCAGGTAGAGGTGGCGAACCGCGTGTTCTCACCGCCAGAGGAGCAGCTCGTGTGGGCGAGGCGCGTCGTCGAGGCGTATGAAGAAGGCGAGCGGCAGGGGCTCGGCGCCATCGGGCTGGACGGCGCGATGATCGACCGGCCGATCTACCTGCGCGCGGTCGACATCATTGAGTGGCAGCAGGACATCGACGCGCGGATGGCCGCACTGGCGGGCGGGTAGATGGCCCGCGACTTCGCCGCAGACCTGCTCGACCCGATCGCCCGGGAAGTCGTGCCGAACGTTGGGACGTGGGTGGACCGCGAGGTCGTGCCGAACGCAAGTGAGTTCGAACACGCCGACGCCTTCCCCGAAGAGATGGTGAAGGGGATGGCGGAGATGGGGCTCTTCGGGATCAAGATTCCGGAGGAATATGGCGGACTGAACCTGTCGTTCGAGTGCTATGCCGGCGTCTGCATGGAGCTGGCGCGAGGCTGGATGAGCCTCGCCGGGATCATCAACACGCACGTGCTCGTCGGGTACGCGATCAGCGAGTACGGGACCGCGGAGCAAAAGCAGAAGTTCCTGACGCGGATGGTCGCACCGGAGATACGCGCGGCCCTGAGCATCACGGAACCGGATGCGGGGTCCGACGCGCAGGCGATCAAGACGACCGCGCGCCGCGACGGCGACGATTATGTCGTGAACGGCCAGAAGATGTGGGTGACGAACGGACAGCGGGCCGGGGTCTACCTGCTCCTGACGAAGACTGACCCGTCGGCGAGCCCGGCTCACCGCGGGATCAGCGCCGTCCTGCTCGAGCCGAATACGCCCGGGTTCACGGTCGGGAAGAAGTTCGACAAGCTCGGGTACAAGGGCGTGGAGACGACGGAGCTGGCGTTCGACGACGCCCGGATACCGGCGGTCAGCCTGCTGGGTGGCAAGGAAGGCTCCGGGTTCCAGCACGTGATGAGCGCGCTGGAGGTGGGCCGGATCAATGTGGCATCGCGCGGGGTTGGCGTCGCGCAGGCGGCGTTCGACGACGCGATCCGGTACGCGCAGAAGCGGGTTGCCTTCGGGAAGCCCATCGTCGAGCACCAGGCGCAACAGATCCGGCTGGCGGAGATGGCGACGAAGATCCGGGCGGCGCGACTTCTGACTTTCGATGCGGCGCGGAAGAAGGATTCGGGCGAACGGAGCGATATGGAAGCGGGGATGGCGAAGCTGTTCGCGACCGAGATCTGCCAGGAAGTGACGCTGGACGCGCTGCGGATTCACGGCGGGGTCGGGTACAGCAAGGACCTGCCGCTGGAGCGGTACTACCGCGACGCACCGGTGATGGTGATCGCAGAGGGAACGAGCGACATCCAGAAGATCGTGATCGCGCGGGCGTTGCTGCGCGAGTACCCGGTTTAGGAGAGCACATGACGGTCTACGACGGGCGCGATCGGTTCGGCCGGTACTACGAGGAGTTCGAGCCGGGCGACGTATACAAGCACTGGCCAAGCAAGACGATCACGGAAGCGGAGGATCACCTCTTCTGCGACATCACGATGAACCACCACCCCCTCCATTCGGACCGCTGGTTCGCGGCGGAGGAGACCCAGTTCAAGCAGAACGTGGTGGTGGGGAATTTCGTGTATTCGCTGGTGCTCGGGATGAGCGTACCGGATGTCTCGGGGAAGGCGATCGCAAACCTTGAGGTGGAGAGCCTCAAGCACATGAAGCCAACGTTTCACGGGGACACGGTACGGGCCGAGACTGTGGTGATCGAGAAGGTCGAGTCTTCGAGCAAACCCGACCGGGGGATCGTGACCGTCGAGACGCGCGGGTTTAACCAGCGTGGCGAGGAAGTCTGCTTCTTCCGCCGCAAGGTGATGGTGCCGAAGCGGCCCGTCTAGGGAGCCGATAGACTTCCGGCGGGCAACGTGCCCGCTGGAGGGGATCATGGGCGAACTCGACGGACAGGTTGCAATCGTTTCTGGCGCGAGCCGTGGTATCGGGGCGGATATCGCGAAGGTATTCGCACGCGAAGGGGCGAAGGTCGTAATCTCAGCGCGGACCGAGCACCAGGGCGACTTTCACATCCCCGGTAGCCTCGATGAAACGCTGGCGGAGATCCGCGCGTTGGGCGGCGAGGCGATCGCGGTGACGGCAGACCTGGGCGCGGACGACGCGACGCTCGGTGAGCAACTCCCGAACGTGGTGGCGAAGGCGGTGGAGGCGTTCGGAGTCGTGGACATCCTCGTGAACAACGCGGCGATTGCGGTCCCGGGAACGATCGAATCGATGAAGCTGCGGCACATGGACCTCAGCTGGCGGATCAACGTGTGGGCGCCGTTGCTCCTCTGTCGCGAGGTGCTCCCGCACCTTCGGGCGCAGGGCGGCGGTTCGATCATCAACATCTCGTCGGCCGCCTCGATCGGCCCGGGACCCGGGCCGTACAAGGAGACAAGCGTGGGCGGGACTCCCTACGGATTGACGAAGTCCGCGCTCGAACGGTTCACGCAGGGGCTGGCGTCTGAACTGGCGGGGAGTGGGATCTCGGTGAACGCGCTGTCGCCGTCGCGGCAGATCTTTGTCGGCGGGACCATCTATGTCGCGAAGACGAACCCGGCCTTCTCAGTGAGCGACCTGACGGGGAAGCGGAAGGACGGGACGATCATGGGAGACGCCGCTGTCGCGATTATCACGGCCGACCACGACCAGGTAACCGGGCGGATCTACAGCGACGAAGGCGCGCTCAACGAGCTTCGCGGCGTGACCGACTTCGGGGGCTACGCGACGTTCTGACCGGCTCGCGTTAACGAGGGCGGTGTCTGATCCGGAGCGTGGCCCCAAGGTTGCTCTTCATCACCCGGAAGTACCCTCCTGCGCGCGGCGGGATGGAAGAGTTCTCGGTTCGGTTGTACGAGGCGTACCCGGGGATCAAGAGGCTGGCCGCACTGCGGCGTGGACAACGGTCGCTCCCGGTCTTCCTGGCGCAGGCGCTTTTCGTGGCCTGGCGGGAACGCGGCGCGGTAGAGCAGGTCCATCTCGGCGACGGGATGCTGGCGCCGCTCGCGCCACTGCTCCGCACGATTGCCCGCGCGCCGGTGAGCGTGAGTGTCCACGGACAGGAGATCACACGGGACTTCCGCGGGTATCGCGGCGTGGTCGGCTGGGGGCTGCGAAGGGTGGATGCGGCGATCGCGGTCAGCAGCTTCACGGCGGAGGAGGGGGCGGAGATCCACGGGATCCGCGCGGAGATCGTTACCAATGGCGTCGATACCGAGCGCTTCGCGAGGATCGCGGCCGCCAGGGGGTCAGCGAACAGGCTGGAGCTGGCGGGAATCCCGGGCGAGGGGCCGCTGATCCTGACGGTCGGACGGCTGGTTGAGCGAAAAGGTGTCGCGTGGTTCATCCGAAACGTACTTCCTCAGCTCGATGCAGATGTCCGCTACGTCGTCGTGGGGGACGGGCCGTACCGGCCGGAAGTCGAGGCGGCTGCGAGTGGAGACGCGCGCGTGACGCTGCTCGGAGACATCCCGGCGGCGACGGTGGACGCGCTGCTGGGATCCGCGGACCTCTTCGTCGCCCCGAATATCAGCGTGCCGGGCCGGCCCGAAGGCTATGGAATCGCGCCAGCGGAGGCAGCGGCCGCTCGGGTGCCTGTGCTGGTTTCGGACATCGAAGGGCTGGTTGACATGGCCCGCGACACGGGCGTTCCCAGCGTGCGGGCCGGCGACGCGGAGGCCTGGGCGATGTCCGTGCGCCGGGCGCTGGCGGAGCCGGAGTGGGCCGTAGGGTCGAACCCTGCTCGATCGTGGGAAATGGTTGCTGACGACTACGCCCGGATATTCACGGGGTGCGTCGCGAACTTCGGGCGCGAGCGACGAAACCGGCGCATCAAGGTCAGCAGGACGTAGCCGGCACCGAAGGTGGTCGCAAGCAGGGCATCGAAGGTAATCGCTGTTGCGCGGGCGACGATAGCAACGGAAAGCGCTTCGGGGCCTCCGATCGTGGGCCCGAGTGTGGCAACAATGACTCCCTCGCGCACGCCAGCGCCCGAGGGGGCGAAGGGGACGATGTACCCGACAGCACTCGCGAGTCCAAAGACGAATAGGGAGCGCCCGACATCGGAGGCCGGAAGATCGCTTACCGTGACGGCGACGACGTGGAAGGCAAGTGCCGCCAGCCCGGCTCCAACGAAGAAGATCGCCCCCGGGCCAACCAGCAGCCGGAAGGGGAGGACGGCGACCTCAGTCGCGCTTCCAATGCCGACGCGCCTCGCCAGCCGGCCCAGCCGCCGAACGACCGGCGGCGAAACAGCCGCCATCGTGATGACGAGGGCAAGGGCTGCCGCGAGCGGAGAGGCCCACGCCCAGGTAGCGCCGAGGACAAAGCCGATAGTGAGCGCTGGTAGGAGGAGTCCAGCACCGAGCTGGAGCAGGTTCTCGTAGAAAAGGGCCGCGGCAGTTGGCCCGAGCGGCCATCCAGCAGCACGACAGGCAACGTACTTCCCGGCTGGGCCTGTCGGCGGGCCAGGGAGGTAGCGCACGAGCCAGCCGAGCAGGAAAGACCGCAGGAGGAGCTGGGCTCCGGGGCGAGCGCCACCGTTGGCGCGAGCCAGAAGGAGCCCCCAACCCGCCGCGAGAGCACCGACCTGCACCGCGAGGATTGCGAGTGCGAGGCCCAACGGGGCGACGGACCACGATGGGTGGTCGGAGCGGAGGAACGCGATCGCGGGGATTGCGGCGACCACAACGCCGAGCGCCACCGCGACGTGAATCGCGGGCATGACCACGCGCCGCGAGATGCGTGTCACGCTACGACTTCAGCCAACGCGGCGTCCTCATCCGGAGCCAGGCTGGCCGCAGGGGAGAGGTCCCACTCCAGGATGGCATAGGTTCCGATCGTGACTGAGCCCCGCGCCGCCACCGGATTTCCCCCGCGGGGCATTCGGACTCGCGCAGGCTGGCGCCGGTGGGTGACTACATCGACTGTCACCGGCGTCTCCTAGTAGTTCACGAGGTGGAGCTGCAGGGTCGTACTGGTGCGCCAGAGGTCGGCGAAGACGGGAGTCGGGGCGAAGACTGCACAGGGGTTCGCGGCGCGAAGCTTCGCTGCCGAGCGGGCCGTGAGCTCCAATGGCGTGAACTGCTCGCGGAATACGAGCCGGAACACCAGGTTCAGGCGATCGGCAAAGCGGCGGACATGGACGCGGCTGAAATAGCCGTCGACGGCCCACGGGCCGACGCGCCGGAGGAGTGGTTCGAGCGGGCGAGACCCGTAGTCGATGAGGGAGCGACGCCGCTTGCGGATGCCGAGCTCGTCGTAGCGGACGACCACACCTGCGAACGAGGCCGGGGCGGGGACACCTGCCGGGACGAGGAGAACGCGGACGTCAGGGCCGAGGTCCGCTTCGGAGACGACCACCGTGAAGGGGATGGCGCTCCCGACCAACGCCTGGATGACGGACTGGAAGTCGGAGCCCTGGGCCGGGTAGAGGTCCCCGCGCCAGGCAAGTCCGGGCGGGACGAAGACTGCGACCCCGGCCGCGGAAACCCGATCGGGGCTGGAGCTCTCCACGCTGAAGCGGACGATGTCGCGGGCGGCAGCGGCATGAGCATCGTGGCGCCCGGGTTGGAGCAGCGTCCAGTCGCGGTCTTCGATGTACTCCCCCGCCCGAAGGACGGGGATGCCGCCGGCGGCGTACGCCTCGGCCATCGTGCGTTCGAAGACCGCGGGCGCCGGGACAGCGTCGACACCGATTCCACGGTCGTAGGAGATGGAGAGAGCGGGTGCGCCGGGCTTGAGCGCCCGAAGAAGCTTGAAGGTGCCTGCGTTCTGGACGAGCAGGCCGTCGCCAGCCCGGGGCGATTGGAGGTTCTCCACGAACATCCAGTCGACGATGTGTGCGAGCTCTGGGAGGTCGACGCCGAAGATGTTGTAGGTGTTGAGGTTTACTGCCCCCACCGTGTTGGTGAGGAGGGCCGCGCCGGGTGATTGGCGCCGCATTCGGTCACGGATCTCGCGCAGGAAGCCCGTGAGGCACCAGGCGCGCCAGTGCGAGAACTCGCGGGCGACGGGGTCGCGTCCGGGCCGGAAGAGTCGCGGTATCCCGGCGGGATGAGCGCCGCGGGCGGTCTGCCAGGCGCGAAACGACGCCTGACACCGGGAGCAGAAGCAGCCAGCGAAGGCTGTGTAGTCGGTTGAGAGGGGGACAGGCATCCCGCCGAACGCGCAGTTGTCGAGAAAGATGGCATCGGCACCACGGATGAGGGCGTCTGCCACGCGTGCAAAGACGGTCTCGCGCCACTCCGGGCTATTCAGGCAGGTGAAATAGCGCCCGGCGTAATAGGGGACGCGGCGGCCTTTCGGCGTCGCCGCGTACCAGTCACGATCGGCGTAGGATCCGAGAGCGACGGCGTTCGACGGCTGCACGTAGGCAGCGACGCCCATGCCAAGGTCGTGTGCCGCCTGCGCGGCCTCTTCGAACGCGTCCCAGTCAGGGGACTCAAGCTCGGGCGGGAGGCCCCAGTTGTAGGAGAGAAAGACGAAATCCGCGCCAGCGGAGTCGCGGAGCCACCGAAGCCGCTCGACTGAGTACGCCTCGGAATAGGCATCTTCGTCGATCCCGTAGGTGAAGCCCTTCAGGCGGTGTACGCGAGCACTTCCCTCGCCGGCCCAGTAGTAGGCCGGTGCCCGGG
>JBPPMX010000332.1:0-4826 GCA_051306275.1 Tepidiformaceae bacterium | reverse complement strand
CAGCGCCCGT
Organism: Tepidiformaceae bacterium; assembly: GCA_051306275.1. GTDB lineage: Bacteria > Chloroflexota > Dehalococcoidia > Tepidiformales > Tepidiformaceae > JBPPMX01. Next base: position 4,816 of record JBPPMX010000332.1, on the reverse strand, counting down.
CGCGCGTGACACTGCCGGGTGACTGGCCTGCGCGTCAGATTCTGGTAAAGTCGGAAAAGCATCTTTTACATAGGGGAGGCACCCATGGTTCCCGGCCTGAAACGGCTCGTCCTCGGAGGCTTGCTGGCTGCAGCAGTCCTTCTTCCGCTCGGAGGTCTCGGCACTCGAGATGCGCTCGCAGAGCCCGCAACGGTCATGGTCCGCGCTGGCGATGGCGAGCCCGGCTACGCCGTCAACGAGTTCCTTTCGGAGACCGTCGTGGTCGCCGTTGGCGACACCATCACCTGGGACTTCCCCTGGTTCGAACCACACACCGTCACCTTCGGGATCCCGACCGGTGATCCCACTGCCCCGACTCACCCAGGCACGGACCCGGTGGCGTACACGGGCGCCGAGTTTGTCAGCTCCGGTCTGGTCTTCGGTGACCCGGCCGCCGCTCCGTCGTTCTCGATGCGCTTTGATACGGTCGGCACCTACCCGTACGTTTGCATCATCCACCCGTTCATGACCGGCACCGTCGTCGTCACGGCCACCGAGTTCGACCGCGATACGCAGGCCGAGATCGACGCCGAAGGTGAAGCCCTCTACCAGTCCGCCCTCGCGGACCTCAAGTCGATCGCTGCTGGCCTGAATGCGGCTGGCGCCTCGGTTTCCACGAAGCCGAACGGCACAAAGCAGTACGGCCTCACCATCGGCCCGTCGACGCTGAACGGCGATGTCATGCAATTCTTTCCGGCCGGGGCCTCGATCAAGACAGGCGACTCGATCGTCTGGACGAACGACGGGCCGGTACCGCACACCGTTACCTTCAACATCCAGTCCGCCCCCGCCGAAGTGCTGGCGAATCCTGATATCTTCGCCGTCCCGCCGTTCAAGCCTGCCGCTGGCGCTGGCTTCGATGGCGCGACCTTCGCCCACAGCGGCATCGTCGGCGATGGCTTCCCGGACGGGAAGACCTTCGAGCTGACCTTCTCGAAGGCCGGCACGTACAACTACATCTGCGTCCTCCACGCCGACCAGGCGATGGTCGGCACCGTGACCGTCAGTCAGGCAGCCCCCGGCGCCCCGAACACCGGCGCCGGCCTGGTTGAAGCCTCCACCAGCGAAGACGGTCGGACCGTCGTACTCGCTTCGCTCATCCTCGGCGCGATCGCGGTCACCGCGGTCGCTGGCGCCACGACCTACGCGGTCAAGCGCTAACTCCTCGACCATCGCAGTGGCCGGGCGCTGAACGCAGCGCCCGGCCACTGACCCAGTCCCCTAAACCACCCCGGAGAACTCACGTGAGTCCTCGTTTCGCAGGCTTCGGCCTGGCAATGGTCCTGCTTGTCTCCTCGGCCTGTGGCGGCGACGACACCGGCTCCGAAGAGCCCACCGCCCGCGCAACAAACACCCCATCCTCCAGCACGACAGCCACCTCGCAGGCTTCGTCCACAGCGCGCCCCTCAGCGACCTCCCCGGCATCCGCCACGGCTGCTGGCTCTCCAACCACGGCAGGCGCAGCCTCGCCCGCACCGTCCGCCACGACGGCCGCCCAGCCCACGCAGCCTTCAGGCGGCCTTCCTACCTCGGTTCCTCCGACCTCTGTCCCGCCTACCGCCGTTCCACCGACCGCCGCACCTCCACCGCCGACCTCGCCCCCGAGCGCCCCGCTCCAAGCCTACGTTACCGCCACCTCCGGCGACCGCTGGGAGCCGGCTTCCGTGACGATTGCTTCCGGAGGAACGGTCTTCTGGTCCTGGGACACCGCGAACGTCCACGACCTTCAGGGTCCCGGCTTCTCGTCTGGCATTGGGACCCCGGCGTCCTTCTCACACACGTTCTCTGCCCCCGGTGCATTCCCGTACGTGTGCACCATCCATCCGTTGATGCGTGGAACCGTGAACGTCCAATAGGCCCCGTGCGTCCCTGCTCTACCCGTCTAGACGGATGATTCGCATACGTGTTGACAACGGCGCTGGCGGGCGTACGATCCCACTGCCGCCGATCCCAGCTGGGAAGGCGAGCCAACGGCAAAGGCCTGAGAGACACGAAGTCCGCCTGGACCCTGGTGGCCGGTACGGACAGAGCCCACGGACGAACGGTGCGTCGCCTCGGGCCTCTTCCTCCCCCACCTGACACACAGTCCGGACAACGTGTCTTCCGAGCCGAGGGGAACAAAAGCATGCGCATGATGATGGCTGGCAAAATCCATCGCGCCACAGTCACTGAGGCCAACCTCAACTACGAAGGCTCCATCACTCTTGACCCGGATCTCATGGACGCCGCGGGCATCCTGCCCTACGAGCTCGTCCATGTACTCGACGTCACGAACGGCTCACGCCTCGAGACCTACGCCATCCTCGGACGGCGTGGCAGTGGCGAAGTCTGCATTAATGGCGCAGCCGCCCACCTCGTCCACGAAGGCGACACCGTTATCATCCTCACCTACCAGAGCATGGGTGACGAAGCAGCTCGAGGCGTCGCCCCGAAGCACGTCTACGTTGACACCAAGAACCGCATCACCCGCACCGCTTACGGTGATGGCGTTGCCGCTCGCGCTCGCGAGGTCGCAACCGCCGGCTCCTGAACCCCGCCAGGGTTCGTTCGCGCCCAAAGGAGGCCACTTTCCATGGGACGCATCTCGATCCACAAACTCCGCGAATGGAAGGCGCAGGGCAAGCGCATTCCAATGATCACTGCCTACGACTACTCCGGAGCCCGACTTGTTGAACAGGCGGGCATCCCAATCATTCTCGTAGGCGATTCCCTCGGTACCGTCGTCCTCGGCTACGACTCCACGGTTCCCGTAACCATGGAGGACATCCTCCACCACACCCGCGCCGTCGTCCGCGCCACCGAGCGCGCAATCGTCGTTGCCGACATGCCCTTCATGAGCTACCAGGCCAACGCCGACGAAGCCATGCGCAACGCCGGGCGCCTCCTCCAGGAGGGTGGCGCTACCGCCGTCAAGCTCGAAGGTGGGAGCCACATCGCACCGCTCGTCGCTCGAATGGTCGAGTCCGGTATCCCGGTCATGGGCCATCTCGGCCTGACCCCCCAGTCCGTCAACCAGTTCGGCGGGCACCGCGTCCAGGGCCGTACCCCCGCCGCCGCCGCCAAGATCATCCAGGATGCCCAGGCCCTCGAAGACGCCGGCGCCTTCGCCATCGTCCTCGAAACCGTCCCTGCGCCCCTCGCGAAGATGGTCACCGAGCGTCTCTCGGTCCCGACCATCGGCATTGGCGCTGGAACTGATTGCGACGGTCAGGTCCAGGTCTTCCACGACATGCTCGGCATCTACGACGACTGCCGTCAGCTCAAGCACGCGAAGCGCTACGCCGTCCTCGGCGAAGCCATTCGCTCGGCCGTCCGCGATTACATCTCCGAAGTCGAGGACGCCTCCTTCCCCACCGCCGAGCACAGCTTCGAGATGGACGAGGCAACCCTCGCCGAACTCGCGCCATTCGCCAGCTAAGGCACACAGCGCCCGACCGGGCGGGACATCCGCGTTCCGTCCGGCCGCGCGATACTGCCGACAACATGGAAATCCTTCACACACCCGCGCAGATTCGTGCGTGGCGGCGCTCCCGCCCCGGCCGCCTTGGCTTCGTCCCAACGATGGGCTACCTCCACGACGGCCACCTCGAACTCGTCCGCCGCTCCATGACTGAGAACACGCTGACCGCTGTCAGCATCTTCGTGAACCCCACCCAGTTCGGCCCCAACGAGGACTTCGCTCGGTATCCCCGGGACGAAGAGCGCGATCTCCGCCTTCTCCGCGAAGCCCGCGTCGACGCCGTTTATTTCCCCACACCGGCCGTCATGTATCCGCCCGGATACCAGACCTACGTCACCGTCGAGGACGTCACCCAGCCCCTCGAGGGTGCCATCCGGCCAGGCCACTTCCGCGGCGTGACCACCGTTGTCCTCAAGCTCTTCAACGCCGTCGAACCAGACCTGACCTATTTCGGGCGCAAGGACGCCCAGCAGCTCCGCGTCATCCAGCGCATGGTGACGGACCTCGACCTCCCTGTCGGGATCGTCCCCTGTGACATCGTCCGCGAACCCGACGGCCTCGCCATGAGCTCCCGCAACGTCTACCTCTCACCCGAAGACCGCGCTGCGGCGCCAGTCCTCTACGAGGCGCTTTCCCGCGCGTCATCAGCGCACGCTGGTGGCGTCCGCGATGCCGCGGAACTCCGCAATCTCGTCACATCGCCGATTGCCGCCGAACCGCGCGCCACTATCGAGTACGTCAGTCTCGCCGACAACATCACCCTCGAAGAACTCGATGGCGACCTCGTCCGCCCCGCACTGCTCTCCCTCGCCGTCCGCTTCGGCGCCACCCGCCTGATCGACAACATCGAACTCGGCTAAGTCCCGTTACGACCTACCGCCGTCGCTGCCGCCTGTCTCGCCCGCCCGCCTGGCTTCGCCCGTACCGCAACGGCCCCGAACGCCCGGCAACCGCCGCGAACGCGCTCAGCTCCTCCGAGTCGTTGTCGCCCACCAGCCGCCGCCGCAGTTGCACCACCTGATCCCGTAGTGCCGCCGCCTTCTCGAACTCGAGTGCTTTCGCCGCCGCCTTCATCTGTGATTCGAGTTCCTTCACCATCCGCAGCACTTCGTCCTTCGGCATCTCCTCAACGCTGCCATACGTCGCAGGCTCCTCCGCCGCCATCTGCCGCACGTGGTCGGTGATGTCCCGCACAGCCTTCGCGATTCCGGCCGGCTCGATCCCGTGTTCGCGGTTGTACTCCTCCTGGATCGCCCGACGCCGGTATGTCTCGTCGATCGCGTTCTGCATGCTTTGCGTCACGACGTCTGCATCTGT
>JBPPMX010000331.1:0-3318 GCA_051306275.1 Tepidiformaceae bacterium | reverse complement strand
ACCCCCGAAGCCAGCCTCATCGACGACCTCCGCGCCGATTCCCTCGATATCGTCGATCTCACCATCGCCATCGAAGAAGCCTTCGCCGACGAAGCCACCTTCGAAATCCGCGACGAAGACGCCGAGAACATCCACACCGTCCAGGACATCCTCGACTTCCTCACCGCCCAGGGCCTCTCCTAACCGCTCCCACTGCCCGGCTGCGCCTCCCGGAGCCGCCTCCGACAGCGTTCAGCGTATTCGCGCGGCTCCGGGCGCTGAATCGGTCTCGTACGCGTCGTCGTCAATGTCCCGCGGCTCGTTGCACACTCGCCCGAATGCCGGGATAGCGACAATCAGGGCGACCACCGCAACAAGCGGCCAGTATCGGCTCACCTCACCCCTCGGCGACGGACGATGGCCTCGGCCGGTTTAGCATGGCGACGTCACCCGGCAAGCGACGTCACCTCATAGGGCGGCTCGAAAACGTCGTCATCCGGGTCATCCGAGTACTCCGTCAGCCGGAACTCCGTCTCCTCGCCTTCGAACGTCCCGACCATCTCGACCACAAGGCTCTCGTCCTCCGCGATGCAGACAGTCCCTTCGCCCGTTGAGTCCTTCACGTCGTAGCAGTCCGCATCGAGCCCCGCCACCCGCTTCGAACCCGCGGGCGTCACCTCGACGTCGTCCTCCGCCGTGATCTCATCCAGCAGCTCGTCCGTCGACGTGAAGATCGAGGTCAGCGACCCGAACGGCGAATCCTCCGCGTCTCCCGGCGTGAGCAGGCACGATCCCTCGTCTTCGAGGTCCTTAATGCAGATAGTCGATGTCTCTCCGTCTTGGATGATCGCGATGTCCGACTCACCCTCCTCCTCGACCAGCACCATCCGGAACAGCTCGAGCGGCTTTTTCGCGGCGAGCGTCATCGTTCCCGTCGACTCCACACCTTCAGCGTCGATGAACCGCATCTCGTACGACGCGTAGAACGAATCCCGGTTCGCCGCTGCTGCCGCCGCCTCCCTCAGCCGCTCAAGCGCATCGGCGCTGTCCTCCTCGTCCTCCTCGGTCGCCTCCGCCGTCGCATCGTCCTCGTCTTCATCGCCGGAAGCCGTGGTAGCGGTTGCGTCCTCGGCATCGCCCCCCGTTGGTTCGTCGTCGTCATCCCCGCCGCACGCCGCCGCGAACGCAAGGATCGCCATCAACGCGCCGAACAAGAGCGCGAGTCGCAGGTATCGAGTCACAGCACACTCCTCAAGTGGGTCCCCAGCGTAGTGGGGCCACCACTGAAATTACCGGTCTCCTCAATCTACGCAACCGCAGAGCGTACGGTTCCACCGCTCTTGTAACCGCTCCACCCGCTCAGCCCCCCGCCAGCGCCCGCAACCGCCCCACGATCCCCGGCAGCACATCGAGCACCCGCTCGATCTGCTCGTCCGTGTTCTCCTGCCCCACCGTCAGCCGCAGCGACGCATGCGCCAGGTCGCCATCGACCCCCATCGCCGTAAGCACGTGCGAAGGCTCCAGCGAACCCGTCGTGCACGCGCTCCCCGAGCTCGCCGAGATCCCCATCAGGTCGAGCGCCAGCAACACGCTCTCGCCCTCCACGTTCCGGAAGCAGCAGCTGAAGCTGTTCGAAAGCCGCCGCTCCGGGTCCGTCGGCCCGGTGATCACGGTGTCCGGCACCCGCTCTGGCAGCCCGAACAGCAGCTTGTCCCGCAGCCTGCGCGAATGCGCGTTCCGCTCAGCCATCTCGTCCCACGCCAGCTTCATCGCCGTTGCCAGTCCCGCCGCCCCCGCCACGTTCTCCGTGCCCGCCCGGCGCTCCTTCTCCTGGCTCCCGCCCAGCAGCATCGGCTTCCACGGAGTCCGGTTCTTCACGTACAGCAGCCCCACACCCTTCGGCCCGTAGAGCTTGTGCCCCGCGATGCTCAGCAGGTCGACTCCCAGCTTTGACGGCGTGATGTCGATCGCCCCCGCCGCCTGCACCGCGTCCGTGTGCACCACGACCTTCGCGTTCTTCGCCTTCGCAACCCGCGATATTTCCGCGATCGGCTCGATCGTCCCCACCTCGTTGTTCGCTGCCATCACCGAAACCACCGTCGTCTCCTCCCCTACCGCCGCCTCCAGCGCCCCCAGGTCCACCACCCCATCGCTATCCACCGGCAGATACGTCGCCCGGAACCCCTCCCGCTCAAGCTGCTCCACCGCATGCAGCACCGCGTGGTGCTCGATCGCGCTCGTCACGATGTGGTTCCCGCGGCCCCGCTCCTTTTGCGCATACGCCGCTCCCCGGATCGCGGCGTTGTCCGACTCCGTCCCGCCGCTCGTGAACACGATCTCCTTCATCCCCGCGCCCAGCAGCTCCGCGATCACCTTCCGCGACGCATCTAGCGCCCGGTGTGCGTCCTGCCCCTCCTCGTAGATGCTCGAAGGGTTCCCCCAGTGCTCGGCGAACATCGGCCACATCTCCGCGAGCACCCGCGGATCCGGCTTCGTCGTCGCTGCGTGGTCGAGGTAAATGCGCTCCATGCCACTAGCGTAGCTGGTTAGCTGCTCGTCGTGATGCCCGTAGACAGCCTTTCCGCCGTGCTGCTACTCTTTCCGTACTACTGTCGCACTGCGCGGAGGGAAACCATTGTCTGCTGAAGCCACTATCGCCGAAGGCGTTGAACTCGTAACCATCACCGAAAAGGCCGCCGAAAAGGCCCGCGCGCTCCTCGAAGCTCGCGAACTCACCGCTGGCGCCCTGCGCGTCTTCGTCGCCGGCGGTGGCTGTTCTGGCTACCAGTACGGCATGGCCCTCGCCCGCTCCGCCGAAGACGACGACCTCGTCCTCGAACAGCTCGGCGTCCGCATCCTCGTGGACCCCGAAAGCGCCCAGTACCTCCAGGGCGCTGAGATCGACTACGTCGACGACATCATGAAGAGCGGCTTCTCCATCTATAACCCCAACGCAACCAAGAGCTGCGCCTGCGGTTCCAGCTTCCAGACCGGCGACAACAGCGGCCAGCCGCGCGCCTGCTGCTAGGACTCTCCTCCTGACTTTTCTTGAGAAGCCCCCGGTCCCCGCCGGGGGCTTCTCAGCGTCCGCCCAATGAGCGCCCCCCTCGCCCGCCGCGTCATCCTCCTCTGCGACGCCTCCGAATCCGCCGATGCCCTCGTCGCCGCCGGCGCCCGCCTCTACCTCGTCGAATCCTCCGCCACCAGCGTCGCGCAGACCGTCGCCCGCATCGGCCACAACGACGTCGACGGCCTCGAAGCCGACCCCTCCGACCCCACCGCCCTCGATCGCGCCGTCTCCCGCGCCACCAAACGCTTCGGCACCGTCAACGCCGCAGT
>JBPPMX010000330.1:0-3948 GCA_051306275.1 Tepidiformaceae bacterium | reverse complement strand
GTCGGGAGCGAGGCGTTGAAACGGTGGTTCACGACCTGGAAGAGCTTCTCCTTCACCCAGTCGGTGCTGGCGGCGGCATCGATGTCGTCGAGGATAAGGAGGGGTGCGTTGCGGACCTGGTCGAAGAGCGATTCGAAGCCGAGTTCGCCTTCGCCAGCGTCGTAGCTGGCGCGGAGGTGGTCGAGGAGGTCCGGGACGACCATAAAGAGCGCGGGGGCGCCGCGTGAGATGCGGTCGTTGGCGATTGCGGCGGCGAGGTGGGTCTTGCCGCTGCCGCTCGGGCCGGTGATGACGAGCCAGCCCTCAGGTTCTGCGGCGTAGGCCTGTGCGGCGTCGTAGGCGCGTGGGAAGAAGCCGGTTTCGGCGTCGCGGCCGCTTCGGATGAGGGTGTCGAAGGTGAAGCGGGTGAGGCTGCCGAGGTTGCTGATGCGCTCGAGGCGGGAGCGGCGGGTGTCCTCGGCTTCGTCGAGGATGCAGTCGCACGGCTCGGCTTTGCCGAAGCGAGGATGGTCCACGGGCCGGGGCACACGGACGAAGCCCGCGCCACCACAGCGAGGGCAAAGAGGCTCGGCGGTGTCGTCAGCGGAAGCGGGCGACGTGTCCGAGATCGCCTCCGAGGAAACGGCGGCGACGTTCGTCGAGAGAATCTCGCCCAGGTGCTTCATTGACCCGGCCCTCCCGGTCCCAGTTCTCGAGTATGCGCTCAACGTAGCGCCAGTTGCGCGCGTTGAGTTCGGCGGCTTCGCGGAAGGCATCGACGATCCATTCTGCGGGGTAGGTATCGGCGGCGGCGAGCAGGCGTTCGGCGACGAAGGGAGTGATCGTGCCCATGTGCTCTTCGTAGGTGCGGAAGATGTCGGGGCGCGAGTGTTCGGCTACATCGTGGACGATGGTTTCGGGGACGAGTGTGAGTTGGCCGGCACGGGCGCGTGCGACCGCGCGGCGGGACTGCGGGTTGTTCACGAAGTAGAGGGTGTCATCGTGGCCGGGGCCGGTGACGCGGAGGTGGAGGAGCGCGCCGAACGTGGCGCAAACGAGGAGGCCACTCTCAAGGCCCTTGCGACCGCCGCCAACCTGCTCGAACGACTGGGGCGCGCCGGGTTCGTCCCAGACGCGGTCGGCGGTGACGAAACGGGCGTCACCGCGCTGCTCCTGGGTGATGCGCGCAGTCCAGAGGAAGGCGAGGAGTTCGCCGGGCGCGGTGAGCTTCGGGAGGACGGTCGCGAAGAAGAGGTTCGGGATGGCGGTGGCCTTCGCGACGCCGGGAAAGCCAGCGAATTCGGGCTCAGTCACCCTCTTGCTCTTCCATACGGAGGATCCAGTCTTCGAACTTCGCGAGCTTCTCGCGGAAACGGAGTTCGACGGCGCCGGTAGGGCCGTTCCGGTGCTTGGCGACGATGACCTGGGCGACGCCCTTCGGGTAGGCGCTTTCGGGCATCTCGGGGTGCTGCTGCATCCACTGCTCAAGGGTGGTGTGCTGGTCTTCGCGGCTGAGGAACATGACGACGTCGGCGTCCTGTTCGATGGAGCCCGAATCGCGGAGGTCGGAGAGCTGTGGGATGCGCGGGTGACGGTTCTCAATCGCGCGGGAGAGCTGGGCGAGGGCGACGATGGGGACGTCGAGTTCGCGGGCGAGGCCCTTCAGGGTGCGCGAAATGAAGCTGATCTCCTGGACGCGGTTTTCGCGGCCGGTGGAGCTTTCGCCCTGAATGAGCTGCAGGTAGTCGATGACGATCAGGTCGAGGCCGCGCTCACCGGCAAGGCGCCGGGCCTTGGCACGCAGTTCGGCGACGGAGAGCACGGGCGAGTCATCGAACCAGATGTTGGCTTCGGAGAGTTCGCCGGTAGCGCGGATGATGCGGCGCTCTTCGAGTTCGGTGTGCTGGCCGAGGCGAAGACGGGCGCTATCGACGCCGGACTCGCCCGAGAGGAGGCGGATGGCGAGCTGCTCGCCGGACATTTCGAGGGAGAAGAAGGCGACGGCCGCGCCCTGGGCAGCGGCAGCGTTGCGGGCGATGCCGAGGGCGAAGCTGGACTTCCCGACGCTCGGGCGGGCGCCGACGATGACAAGGTCGGAGCGCTTGAGGCCGCCGAGGAGGAGGTCGAGGTCGCTGAAGCCTGTGCGGATGGTGGAGAGCTGGCGCTGCTGGATGGAAGCGGCGTCTTCCTCCATGTAGGCCTGCAGGAGCTGGCGGATGTGAACGAAGTCGCGGAAGTTTTCGCCGCCACGGAGGCGGAGGATGAGGTCTTCCGAGCGGGTGAAGATCTGTTCGATATCCGGCGGGGCCTCGTAGGCCATCTGGAGGATGCCGGTGGCGGCGTGGATCAGGCCGCGGTAGGTGCTATCGCGCTTGACGATCTGGGCATAGAACTCGACGCCGATGCTCGTGGGTAGGCGGCGGATGGTCTCAGAGAGGTACGTCTGGCCCCCGACATCCTCAAGCTTCTCTTTGCGGGCGAGCTCGTGGGCGACGGTGATCTGGTTGATGGCTTCGTCGCGGTTCCAGAGGTCGATGCAGGCTTCGTAGATCCAGCCGTTCTTCTCGCGGAAGAAGTCTTCGCCCTTGAGGATGGGCGCGACGCGATAGACGGCTTCGGGGTCGACGAGGAGGGCGGCGACGACCGCCTCCTCGGCTTCGATATCGTGTGGGGGGAGCCGTTCGAGGGAAGCGAGATTCATCTCAAGGGGACGGGCCAGAGGTCACGGAACCGCGTGGTGCGGTGTGCGATCGACTGGTGGTGGTCCCGCTTCCCTCCGTTCAGGCGCTATTCAGCGTCGTCTTCGTCTTCGTCGTCTTCTTCTTCGTCTTCACCGGCAGCTTCGGCAGCGGCGGCGGCAGCCCGGGCCTTCGCGGCCTCTTCCTGTGCGCGCAGGGCGGCGGCCTCAGCTTCGCGCTGGGCCGTGAGCTTGGCGACGATCTCCTTCGAGTCGTCATCCGGGCCAACTTCGACGTTCACTTCAACAGAGACGTTGCGGGTGAACTTGATGTTGACCGGAATGGTGCCGAGTTCGCGGATTGGCTCTGCGAGGAGCACCTGGCGGGACTCGATCTCGACACCGGCGACGCTCGTGAGCTTTTCGGCGATATCACGGCTGGTGACCGAGCCGAAGAGGCGGCCGGTTTCGCCGACGCGCGCTTCGAAGCTGACGGTGTAGCCCTCGAGCTTCGGGGTGTGCTTGCGAGCCTCTTCGTCGAGCTTAGCCTGGCGGCGAGCTTCGCGTTCAGCAAGTGCGCGGGCGTGCGAGAGATTGTCGCGGGTTGTTGCGCCAGCGATGCCGCGGGGGAGGAGGAAGTTGCGAGCGAAGCCGTTCTTCACGTCCTTCACGTCGCCGACCTCGGCGGTACCCTCTACGTCTTCGAAAAAGACGACCTTCATGGTTGGACCCTCAGTTGTGGTTGGGTTCCCGCCGGTCGGTTGCGAGCGGACGGGGTAAGGGGCCCCGCGCTACATCGCCGCCGGGGGCCACCGTAGTCCACCAATGCTACCGGCTCAACGAGTTATCGTCGCGTTGGGGTGAGGCTGAAGGTTGCAGCCTGGCTTATGGAGGATAGAACGGATGTTCGCTGCGGGTCAACGAGTGCCACGCACGGGGAAGCACGGGAAAAGGAGGGGGCCCAACCGCGGTCCCATGCCCGCCAGTCCACAAGCGATTGTTTCGAACAAGTTAACGGCACGCGTAACAGAAGAGGGTAACTGCAGACTCGGGGGATGACGTAACAAGAATTTCGCAAGAATCTCCCGCAACCCATCGATCCAGAGGGGAACAAACGGTTACAGTCGCGTGCACGCCGTGTTTGGTGGTCCGGGAATGCGTTTGCACCCGGAACAATGCCGCACGCCCATGGATGTGCCGTGAAGGTCGCCCCACCTGGACGTTTTCTGATCCCGCTGCTCATGGGCATCGCGGGGTTCGTGATGCTTGGCGCAAGCCTGGTTTCGACCGGA
>JBPPMX010000329.1:0-3087 GCA_051306275.1 Tepidiformaceae bacterium | reverse complement strand
CGAGCGCTGCCCGGACTGTGGCGGCGCGCTGCGGCTGGTCGGCGAGGATGTCGCCGAGATTCTCGACTTCATCGCCGCCAAGCTCAAGGTGATCGAGATCCACCGGCCGAAGAAGTCCTGCCGCGACTGCGGGCGCATGGTCCAGACCCCGGCCCCATCAAAGGCCAGGAGGCCTTTGATCCGATCTCCGAAGGAGACAGGGCCAGTAGGCCCTGGAGGCCCGCCCGATCCCGCGCGGCCTGGCCGGCCCCGGTCTCTTGGCACACATCCTGGTCGCGAAGTTCGACGATCATCGTGTGTCCTGAACGCACAACCAGAAAGGGAGGTGCGGTGCTGTACGAGAGATGAGGGTGGGCCCCTCGGGTTCGGCGATCAGGCGCCGATCCCAAACCACCGTGAGCTGCTGTCGTTAAGAGCGATGGTGGTGAGCGTCACGGAAAAGGCGGGACGACGATCCCGTCAGGTGTGATCCAAGGAGACGAGCGAGAGCGAACCGCCGATGAACTGCCGAAATCGTATCGTCGACGTCAAAACCGGGATTGGTGGTCATCCCGGGACGAGTGCAGGCGGAGTCCTGAAGACCGGCCTGCGCGGCGTCCGGCTCGAAGGCGGCGTGACCTTGGATCAGGCTCTCGTGCGGAACAGGAGAACCTGTCGTCCCGATGCCAAGGGAGACGGCCGAGCGGGTGATCCCCGCGAGGCTCTGAGTACCAATGCGGGGCACAGGGGCAGAACAGCCCGTAGTAGGGACGAAGGCGCTGTAATGGCGCTGGACCGAAGGGGCTGTGGCGTTCCGCCTGCGCCGACGGCCAACCGGTGACGGGAGGAGCCGCGTGACGCAGGCAAAGCCGTTCTCGATCCCGAAGCGGGACGTCTGGGAAGCCTTCAAGCGCGTGAAGGCCAACGGGGGAGCGGCCGGAGTAGACGGGCAGACGATCGAAGACTTCGAGGAGCGGCTCGGGCCGAACCTCTACAAGCTCTGGAATCGTCTGTCCTCGGGCAGCTACATGCCGCCGCCGGTGCGGCGGGTCGACATTCCGAAGGCGGACGGCGGGACGCGACCGTTGGGTATTCCGACGGTCGCCGACCGCATCGCGCAGGAGGTCGTCCGTCGCCGTCTCGAACCGATGCTGGAGCCGGTGTTCGATACCGACTCCTACGGCTATCGGCCGGGACGCTCGGCGATCGACGCGATCCGGACGGCGCGCCAGCGTTGCTGGCGCTACGACTGGGTGCTCGACATCGACATCAAGGGTTTCTTCGATACCATCGACCACGAGCTGCTGCTTCGTGCGCTGCGTCGGCACACCGACGACGCGTGGGTGCGGCTCTACGTCGAGCGGTGGCTGAAGGCGCCGGCGAAGGTCGATGGCGGTGAACTCGTCGCGCGGGAACGGGGGACGCCGCAGGGCGGGGTGATCTCGCCTCTGCTGGCCAATCTGTTCCTGCATTATGCCTTCGACGCCTGGATGCGGCGGGAGATGCCCGACGTGCCGTTCGAGCGGTACGCCGACGACATCATCTGCCACTGCCGGAGCGAAGAGGAGGCACGGGCGCTCTGGGCGCGGCTCCATCGCCGCCTTCAAAATTGCGGTTTGGAACTCCATCCGCAGAAGACCAAGCTGGTCTACTGCAAGGATACGAACCGCAAGGAAGAGTTCGACTGCGTCCGCTTCGACTTTCTGGGCTACCGTTTCCAGCCCCGCTTGGCGAAGTGGCGCGGTGGGCTCTTCGGCGTCTCGTTCCTGCCAGCAGCCAGCCCCAAGGCGCTCGTGGCGATCCGTCGCCGGGTTCGTCGCTGGGGCCTGCAGCGGCGCAGCGACAAGAGCCTGTTCGATCTGGCGCGGATGTTCGAACCCTATATTCGCGGCTGGATCGGCTACTTCAGCCACTTCTACAAGTCGGCGCTCTATCAGACGTTGCGTCTGATCGACGTCCATTTGGTCCGTTGGGTGCAGCGCAAGTACAAGAGGTTTAAAGAGCGACCTCGAGGGGCGCGGGCTTGGCTCGCATCCATCATCAGGGCGTATCCTAATCTCTTCGTGCACTGGCGGCTCATTCATGGGAACGGCCGAACGCTGGGAGCCGTATGAGTCGAGAGGCTCACGTACGGTGCTGGGAGCGCGCGGGGGTGAGATTCCCCCGCGCGACTCGCTTCCCACTCTACCGGCAAGGCGAAATCTTCGCCCGTCTTGGCGCCGACATCCCCCGCTCGACCCTCATCGACTGGTGCGGCCAGGCCGCCGCTGCCATCCGCCCGGTTGCCAATCTGATCCGTGCCGAGGTGATGGCGGCGGATCGGCTGCACGCCGACGACACGCCGATCCGCGTGCTCGACCCGAAGGTGAAGCTCGCCGGCAAGGAGCGCGGCGTGAAGGAAGGCCGCATCTGGGTCTATGTCCGCGACGATCGTCCCTGGGGCGGCGGCGATCCACCGGCCGCCGCCTACTGGTTCTCGCCCGATCGCAAGGGCGAGCACCCGGAGGCGCATCTCAGAAACTTCATCGGCATCCTGCAGGCCGATGCCTACGCCGCCTTCCGCAAGCTCTACGAGCGCGGCATCGACGGCGAGCCGAAAATCCGCGAGGCCGCGTGCTGGGCGCATCTGCGTCGCGACTTCCACGACGTCTGGAAAAGCACCAACTCGCCCATCGCCAGGGATGCGCTGGAACAGATCGGCAAGCTCTACGACATCGAACGGGCGATCAACCGCCAGCCGCTCGAGCACCGCCTGGCTGCCCGCCAGCAGCAGAGTCGCCCGCGTGTTCTGGCGTTCCGCGCCTGGTGCGAGCAGCAGCTCACCCGCATCCCCGGCAAGAGCGACCTCGCCAAGGCCATGCGCTACGCCCTCGGCCGCTGGCCATCGTTCACGCTGTTCCTCGACGACGCCCGCGTTGCCATCGACAACAATGCCGCCGAGCGAGCCATCAGGCCAATCGCGATCGGGAGGAAGAATTTCTTGTTCGCCGGTGCCGATGCCGGCGGCGAGATCCTCGCCGACGCCATGACCGTCATCGAGACCGCCAAGCTCTCGGACCTGAACCCAGAGGCCTATCTGGCCGACATCCTCACCCGCATCCGCGACCA
>JBPPMX010000328.1:0-2183 GCA_051306275.1 Tepidiformaceae bacterium | reverse complement strand
TTCGGGTAGAGCGGTTGCGGTCACGGCGCTTGAGGGACTGGTGCCAGCGCTTGATCGCGGACTTGTTGTTGGCCATACGTGTGTGGAGTCCGAGCTTTCAAGAATGCAGAAGAAGATGGTACGGCGCGCGGGGGTGTGAGGCAAAGGCAGATGGGAGCCCTTGCATGGTGCGAAGACGGGGCCGTATGCTATCGGCGGAAACAGATAGCCGCTGCCAGGCGCAGCCGCACTTTACTCCACTCCTTCCTCGTATTTCCAAAGAGGGCTTTCCGGGCCGATGCTGTCCGATGATGCCGAAAATCCCCGAATAGCCGAGTCTCAAAACTGAAAACCCAACGCGAGAACCCATGACTGCACCCCTGAACATTTCCGAACTTGAGTCCTCGACGCGCGAAGGTCTGATTGAGATCGCCGACAAGATGGGCGTCGAAAGCGCGAGCACCCTGCGCAAGCCGGACCTGATCCTCAAGCTGCTGCAAACGCAGGCAGAGGCACGGGGAAACATCTTCTCGGGTGGGTTCATAGAAATCAGCGACGACGGGAACTACGGGTTCCTGCGCGGTGAGAGCATGCTCCCCGGGCCGCACGACATTTATGTCTCGCAGTCGCAGCTCCGGCGCTTCGCGCTACGGGGGGGCGACTACATCACGGGGCAGGTGCGACACCCGAAGGACAACGAGAAGTACTACGGCCTGCTGAAGGTCGAGGCTGTGAACGGGATGGACCCGGAGGCGGCGAAGCGACGGCCCTACTTCGAGAACCTGACTGCGGTGTTCCCGTACGAGCAGATGAAGCTGGAAACAACCGCCGACAACCTTACCCACCGGATCATCGACCTGGTCGCGCCGATTGGGCGGGGACAACGTGGGCTAATTGTTTCGCCGCCGAAGGCAGGGAAGACGCTTCTCCTTAAGAACATCGCGAACGGGATCGCCTCGAACTACCCCGACGTGCACCTGATCGTCCTCCTGATCGGCGAGCGGCCGGAAGAAGTGACGGACATGCAGCGGAGTGTCCGGGGCGAAGTGGTGAGCAGCACGTTCGATGAGCCGGTGGAAGACCACACGCGGGTCGCCGAACTGGCGCTCGAGCGTGCGAAGCGACTGGTCGAAGGCGGCCGGGACGTAGTTATCCTGCTGGACTCGATCACGCGGCTAACCCGCGCCTACAACCTCGCGCTGCCGCCAAGCGGCCGGACGCTCTCCGGTGGTGTCGACCCGATCGCGCTCTACCCGCCGAAGCGCCTGTTCGGCGCGGCACGAAAGTGCGAAGAGGGCGGATCGCTGACGGTACTGGCGACCTGCCTTGTCGATACGGGAAGCCGGATGGACGAGGTTGTGTTCGAAGAGTTCAAGGGCACCGGCAACATGGAGTTGCGGCTTGACCGGCGCCTTGCAGAGCGGCGGTTCTACCCGGCGATCGACATCCAGGCGAGCTCAACCCGGCGCGAGGAGCTCCTGCTGGACGAGGCGACGCTTCGCGGCGTATGGCTCGTTCGGCGGATGACGGCTATGATTTCGCAGAACTCGCCGAACCAGATCGAAGCGACCGAACGGTTGCTCGAACGGCTGGCGCGAACCGGTTCGAACGAGGAATTCCTCACGAGCCTGAAGACCGACCTTTAGATCCCTGGTCCGGCAAGAGGCGCCGGACACTCCAAAGGAGGCTACAGAGCAAGGCGAGGGCACTGCTCAGCCGCGTGCAAGGACGCTCCCAACGCACGCCACCGCCTGCATGTAACGCATGGGAATCGAAGGACGGCGAGCTCGCTCGCATACCCACGGGAGGCGCCACGGGCGCACCACGGTTCACGCCGTTGTCGTGACACTGGCGTTGCTTGCCGTGGCCGTGGCTAGCTACTACCCCCGAAGTTCTAATGCTGTTGCCCCGGCGGAGTTGCCGGGGTTTGTCGTTTCTGGGATTGCGGCGACCGGGGAGAGCCAGTCCCTTTCGTTCCTGCGGCCGCCGTCACACCTCGAAACCCGGCCCTCAATCGCACTCGCCGGCGTGACGCCGGTCGCGGATGTGCGAACGGTGGGGTCCATCAGCTCAGGCTCGTCGTTCTCGAGTGGGGTTTCGGCGGCGGTGGCGGCATCGGGGGAGGCAGGAGCGGGCGTGAAGCCACTGGTCGACATCGTCGACCCGAGCCAGCCGTTCGTGCTCTACGTGACGGGGGCGGGGGA
>JBPPMX010000327.1:0-2403 GCA_051306275.1 Tepidiformaceae bacterium | reverse complement strand
CCCGAAGAGCAGCCCTTCGAGGTCACCAACTCCCGTCCCCGCGGCGGCACAACCGACGGTCTCCAGACACTGAAGAGCGCCCTCGGCGGCTCGCAGAACGTCGCTGCCTTCCGCGCCGCCTCTGAAGTTGGCGTCGACAACGTCATCGCCATGGCCAAGCGCCTCGGTATGACCACGCTCCACCAGGGCTTCGACCCAACCTTCTGGGACCACCAGCGCGTCCAGTACGGCCCCGCGATCGCGACCGGTGGTGCCAACGTCCGCGTTGTCGACATGGCCTACGTCGACGCCACTTTCGCGAACATGGGCACGATGGTTGGCGTCCCAACGCTCGCGCAGGAGATCGACCCCTCCGAACTCCTCGACCTCGTCTCGACCGAAGACGAGCAGTCCGTGCTCGAACAGAAGCGAGCCTTCCAGCGCGGTATGCTCCGCCTCCCCGGTACCCGCGAACTCGACCCCATCGTCGTACTCAGGGTCGAAGACCGCGATGGCCGCCTCCTATTCGAGCAAGGCGCCCCCGAGACCCGCGAAGCCGTCAACGCCGGCTCGGCATGGCTCCTCTACACCGTCATGTCGGATTGCACCGCCCGCGCCATTATCTGGAACTGTGGATCGAGCAACGAAGACCTCGCGCTCGACTTCTTCCTCGGCGAAACGAAGATCCCCGGCGGCGTGAAGACCGGCACACAGCAGGGCTTCACCGATTCCAAGGACACGCTCGAAACCTGGATTACCTCGTTCACCCGCTACTCCGGCACAGCCATCTGGGTTGGCAACGCCGACAACTCCCTCGTCAACGATGGCAGGCCCGGCAACTTCGCGAGCGCGAACACCACCCTCCGAATGATGAAGCGCTGGATGGGCGCCTATCACAGCGTCCTCCACGACCGCCAACTCTTCCTGTCCGTCCCCGGCTTCGACGAGCTCCGTCCCCCCAACGTCACCTTCGGACCAATGCTCTCCGCCACCACCGAAGGCGGGCGTCGTGGTGGCTGCACGCAGAAGGTCGACGGCTGGTTCCGCACAGACATCGATTACGGGCTCGGCGACTGTGAACTCGTAACGGTCGACACCCGCAACGGCGGCGTTGCCGGCGACGACACACCATCGTGGGCCCGCCGCGAGGCGATCGTTGTCCGGACGCCCGCCCTCCGGCCAGATCTAGTAGCCCGCCTTGCCCGCCAGTTCGGCCTCCCGATAGCCTCGGCATATCGGGTCTACACGGGTGGCTCTCCTGCCGCCCCGCCACCCGCAACGGAAGTGGCAACCCCGGTCGCGACTCCGGCCACCGTAGCCCCCGTTACTCCCACCGTCGCACCCCGTGTCGAAACCCCCGTGCCGACCCCGGTCGTGCCCACCGTCGGACCCGTCGGCCCCCAGCCCGAGCCGGAAGGGACCCCGGTGGCCGTCGTGCCCGCTTCCTAGCCCCGACTCCCGCGCGTTCGGGATTCACAGGCGGAGACCTACACCGGCTCCAGTCCCAGATGCCGGAAGACGCACCCGTACGCCGCACCATCGCCGAAATTGAGATCGCAGCCAAGCGCGCCGCCGACTTCACGCGCCAGATGCTCGCCTACTCTGGCAAGGGCCAGTTCGTTATCGAGACCGTCGACCTCGCAGCAGTGGTCCGTGAGATGGCCGCGCTGCTCGATGTCTCAATCTCGAAGCGCGTTGCGAGGCGCTATGAGTTCCCCGTGGAAGTGCCCGCAGTCGAGGCTGATCCGACCCAACTTCGCCAGGTGATTATGAACCTGATAACCAATGCTTCGGACGCGATCGGTGATCGTGAGGGCAGCATTACACTCCGGACGGGAACCGTTAACGCCGACCGCGCGTACTTCGCCGATACCTACCTTGAGAGCGACCTCCCCGAGGGGACGTACGTGCTCCTTGAAGTCACCGATACCGGGTCGGGCATGGATGCGGAGACTCAGGCTCGTATCTTCGACCCGTTCTTCACGACGAAGTTCACAGGGCGCGGGCTCGGCCTTGCCGCGGTCCTCGGGATCATTCGTGGTCACCGGGGACCATCAGGGTCGCGAGCGAGCTCGGGCGCGGCCGACGTTCCAGGTGCTGCTTCCGCCCGCAACGGTCCGTAATGGATGGGGAACAGGCATTTCGAGCGCTGCGTGAACGCGACCGGAATGTGCCGGTGGTACTGATGAGTGGCTACAGCGAACAGGACGCAACTAATCGGTTCGTGGGGGAGGGGCTCGCTGGCTTCCTCCAGAAGCCCTTCCAGTTCGAAGACCTCATGAAGGCCGTCCGCGCGGCGTCGACGCTAAAGCGGGTCGGGCAGAACCGGGGCGGTCCGGATCCCATTCCCTCGCCATGCCCTTCGCTAAGGTTCCGGTCGGGGCGCAACCTACCGCGCCGCCGCGAACCCCGCCACCGCGACCG
>JBPPMX010000326.1:0-8801 GCA_051306275.1 Tepidiformaceae bacterium | reverse complement strand
GGACTATCGCATCCTCTGGATCGGCACGACCCTCTCCTTCATCGCTTTCCTCATGTCATCCACCGCCCAGGGAGTCGTCACCTACGACCTCGCCGGAAACAACCGCGCCGTTGGGGCCGTGCTGTTCGCCCAGAGCCTTTCCATGTTCATCCTCTCGCCGGTCGCAGGGGTTATTGCCGACCGCTGGCCGAAGCGGATGAGCCTTCTCATCTGCCAGGTCACTGTCCTTGCCACCTACCTCCTTATCGGCGCTCTCCTCGCCACCGACCGCCTCACCGTCCCCATCCTCGCGGCCAGCGGGCTCGTCATCGGCATCACCTTCGCCGCTATCCGCCCGGTCCGAAGCGCCTACCTCGGCGATATCGTCCCTCCCGAGCGCCGCGGGAACGCTGTGGCGCTCCAGCAGGTGGCTATCAGCGCCGCCCAGGTCCTCGGCCCGTTCATCGCTGGCGGTCTGCTCGCCTGGGAACTCGTGGGCAAGGCTGGCACCTACTTCTTCATGTCCGCGCTCTATCTCGTCGTCGTCGTCACGCTCTGGAAGATCCCCGCCACACCGAGCCGCGGCAAGGCCGCTGGTCCCGGCGTCCTCACCGACATCGTCCTTGGCTTCCGCCACGTCTTCGCGAATCCACGGCTCCTGTGGTGCATCGCGGGTTTCGTGTTGCTGACGATCGTCGGCCAGCCCTACCTCGTCGTGCTTCCCGGCTTCACGAAGGACGAACTTGGCGCCGGTACGGGTGCGCTTGGCGTCCTCTTCGGGATCTCCGCCATCGGCGGGCTCTCGTTGAGTCTCGTCGTCGCCTCGTGGGCCGATACACCGAAGGCTGCGCCCGCCCTGATGGTCAGCACCTTCATCCTCGGTCTCGCGCTGCTCGGCCTTGGCATCGCACCGTCATTCTTCCTGGCTGCGGTCGCGATGTTCTTCATTGGATGCGGCGTCGGCGGGTTCCAGACCCTCAACAACGCAATCGCAATGAAAGAATCCGAACCCGCCTACTACGGCCGAGTTATCTCACTCACGATGATGGCGCTCAGCCTCAGCGGGATCGTGTCGCTGCCCCTCGGGTTCCTCGCGGATGCCGCCGGCGAGCGGGCGGTTCTCGTCCTCCTCGGTGTCGCCACCTGTGCGGTCACTGCCGGGCTCACCTTCTGGCGGGTCCACATCTCCCGTGCCTACCCGGCACCCGCCATGCCTACCTGAACTTCGAGTCCCGCCACTCCAGCGCCGCCTTCAAGCCCTTCTCTCGCGAGATCTGCGAGAACTCAGCGAAGCTCGGGGTCATGTGGTAGATCGCGTCGAACTCCGCACCCTCCGCGGCGCCGGTCCGCAGCCCCATGATCTCGAACCAGCGATTCACCACGTGCTTGTGCACGGTCAGCGCGTCCATCGGAACCATCGCGACCCGGCGTGCCCACGCCTTCGTGAACGCATCCAGCTCAGCCGCCGGCACCGCCTTGTTCACCATCCCGATGCGCTCGGCCTCGGTGCCCGTGATCGTGTCGCCAGTGAAAAGCAGCTCCTTCGACTTGAGCATCCCGATCTTGATCGGCCACAGGCCGAGTGTCGGCGGGATCCCCATCGATCGTCCGGCTGGGTGCCCGAACTGCGCGTCCTCGGCGCAGAAGATGATGTCGCACATCCCGGCCATCTCCCCACCGCCCGCGAGGCAGTACCCGTGGACCTGTGCCACGATCGGTTTCCGGAAGTTCCATATCGCAAGCCAGCGCTCGACGCTCCTCCGCAGGCTGTCCCGGTCCGCTGCGATCGATCGCTCGGAGTTGTACTGGTTCGGCGATGCCGGGCTGATGTCATACCCCGCGCAGAACGCCCGCCCCTGGCCCTTCAGGATCACGACCCTGATGTCATCGCCTTTGTCGGCCTCCGCCAGTGCAGCCTCGACATCCACCCGTAGCTGCTCGCTGATCGCGTTTAGCTTCTCCGGCCGGTTCAGCGTGATCGTCGCCACCGGGCCGTCCACCTCGTAAAGCACGGTCTCAAGTTCCATCGTCATGCCTCCCTCACGGCTGTGTCCGGGTTGTCGCCCGGGCGTCGCGCGGGAGTCTAGCAGAGCGGCGAACCGACCACTGGAAGGTCGCTCCCACGCCGCGTACGCTCGCTATACACGAACTTGGCGGAGGTGCCGCATGCAGGAACTGAAGATAGGCGTTCACATCGTCGGACCTGACGCCGCCAGCCACATCGAGCGGATCGTCACGGCTGAGAAGGCTGGCGTCGACGCTGTCTGGATGACCAGCGGCGGGGTCGCCCCGGATCCCCTCACGATCTACGCCGCGGCCGCCCGTGAAACAGAGCGAATCGAGTTCGGCACTTCGATTATCCCGACCTTCCCGCGCCATCCGCTTGCGCTGGTCCAGGGCGCGCTCGTCGTTGACCAGTTGGCCCCCGGTCGCCTCCGCCTCGGCGTCGGCCCGAGTCACAAGCCGAGCGTCGAAGCCACCTTCAACATCCCCTTCGTCCGCCCCCTCCAGCACCTTCGCGAATACCTCGCAATCCTCAACGCGATCCTCAAGGAGGGCGCCGTCTCCTTCCACGGCGAGCGGCTCCACGCAGAGGCCCGGCTCGCCCAGCCGACGCGGGTCCGCGTCCTCGCGTCTGCCCTCCGCTCCAACGGCTTCACCCTCTGCGGCGAAGTCGCCGATGGCGCGATCTCCTGGGTCTGCCCCCTCCCCTACATCCGCGATGTCGCCGCCCCCGCGCTCAAGGCCGGCGCAGAGATAGCCGGGCGCGCGAAGCCGCCCCTGGTCACCCATGCACCTGTGGTGGTTTCCACGAACCCTGACGAAGCCCGTGCGGCCGCCCTCAAGCAGTTTGGCGGGTACCCGAACGTCCCCTACTACCGCCAGATGTTCATCGACGCCGGCTTCCCGGAAGCCGAGAACTCGAAGATGTCCGATGCGATGCTCGACGCCCTTGTTATCCACGGGGACGAAAAGACCGTCGCCGGCCGCATCGCCGCGATGAAGTCCTTCGGCGCAGACGAGCTCCTCGCCAGCGTCGTCAACATCCCGGAAGACCGCAACGCCACACCGCGCACTGTCGAACTCCTTGGAGCGCTAGCCCGCGGCTCGTGATAACCGGTCGCGCGCGGCCCCGCCAGCAGCTACGGTGGATCTGCCCCCCGGAGATGCCGTGACAGCTGACGCCTCGCACCAGAATCGCCTCGCCCGCGAAACGAGCCCCTACCTGCTCCAGCACGCCAGCAACCCGGTCGACTGGTACCCGTGGGGCCAGGAGGCGTTCGCGCGGGCACGGGACGGAGACCGTCCGATCCTGCTCTCCGTCGGCTACTCGTCCTGTCACTGGTGCCACGTCATGGCACACGAATCCTTCGAAGACCCGGCCGTCGCCGCCGTGATGAACGAAGGCTTCGTCAACATCAAGGTCGACCGCGAAGAACGCCCCGACGTCGACAGCGTCTACATGACCGCCACGCAGGCACTCACTGGCCAGGGCGGCTGGCCGATGACGGTCTTCATGACCGCCGACGGCAAGCCGTTCTACGCTGGAACCTACTACCCACCCACCGACGCGCAGGGCCGCCCCGGTTTCCCGCGTCTCCTCGCGAGCATCCGCCACGCTTGGGACCACGACCGCGAACGGCTCCTCGCGTCCGCCGAATCCATCACCGATCGCCTCCGCGAGTCCACGTCCCGCCCGCCTTCTGGTGGCCGCATCGACGAAGCGATGCTCGCCCAGGCCGTCGACCGCTTCCGCGCGACCTTCGACCCGGCGTGGGGTGGTTTCGGCACCGCCCCGAAATTCCCTTCGCCATCGAACCTTGAGTTCTTGCTCGCCCACGGCGCTATCACTGGCGACACCGAGGCCACCAACATGGCAATCGCCACGCTCCTGAAGATGGGTGCAGGCGGCATGTACGACCACGTCGGCGGTGGATTCTCCCGCTACAGCGTCGACCAGCGCTGGCTCGTCCCACACTTCGAAAAGATGCTCTACGACAACGTACAGCTCGCCCGGGCCTATCTCCACGCGTACCAGGTCACGGGCGATTCCGACTTCGCGCGCATCGCCCGCGAGACCCTCGACTTCCTCGCCCGGGAAATGCGCCATCCCGCCGGCGCGTTCTTCAGCGCCCAGGACGCCGACAGCGAAGGCATCGAAGGCAAGTTCTACGTCTGGACCCCCGACGAACTGGAAGCGGTCCTCGGCGACGATGCCACAGACGCAATCGAATGGTTCGCGGTCACACCCGAAGGCAACTTCCTGGACCCGCACCACCCCGAGTTCGGCCGGCGAACCGTCCTCAGCTTTCCGCGCGACCGCGACACGATCGCCGCCGAACGCAGCCTCTCCCGCTCCGAACTCGACGAGCGCATCGATAGCATCCGCACCCGTCTCCGCGCCGAACGCGAAACCCGCATCGCGCCGGGCCTCGATGACAAGTGCCTGACCTCCTGGAACGGCCTCGCGCTCGCCGCCTTCGCCGAGGCCGCCCGCATCCTCGGCGACGCCCGCTACCGCGAGATCGCCGAAGCAAACGCCGCACTCATCCGCGAGGCCATGTGGGACGGCGTTCGGCTGCTCCACACCTGGAAGGACGGCGTCGCCCGCATCGATGGCCTCCTCGAAGACTACGCCTATTACGGACTGGGCCTCGTCGAGCTCTACAAGCTTACGGGAGACCTCTCCCGCCTCGAATGGGCCGCAGACCTCCTTCGCGCCATCCTCACTCGATTCCGCGACCCCGAGCACGGTGGATTCTTCGAATCCCCCGCCGACGGTGAGCCGCTGCTCCTCCGCCAGAAGCCTTTCTTCGACTCCGCCACCCCGGGCGAGAACTCCGCAGTCGCACAGCTCGCGTGGTGGCTTGGCCGATATTACGGCCTCACCCAGTGGGAACAGGTCGTCGATGAGTGCGCCGCCCAGGTCGCCGATCACGCCGTTGCCGCCGCGAACGGCTTCGGCGCCCTCCTCCTCGCCTGTCAGATCGCGCAGGCGCCCCGCCGTGAGATCGTCATCGTCGGCGATCCGGATTCCCGCGCGCCCTTCGAGGCAGAAGTTGCCACGCGTTTCCTCCCTGCCACCCTCATAGCCCCTGGTTCCGCTGGTACTGCCCTCCCGATGTTCGAAGACCGGGGTGTTGAAGGCGCCGCCGCGTTCGTATGTGAAGACATGGTTTGCCAGCTGCCAGCAACGTCTCCTGCCGCCCTTTCCGCCCAACTGGGCTGATCCTGGTGGCCGTGTAGCGCGTTCTCGCTGCAGTTTTGGTGAATATGTGGTGACCCGCCACATCTCCCCTTCAGGTCGTCCCAGCCCTGCCGAATACCAGAGTAGCTCGACTTGTAGAGCCCGGTTCCAAGAGGACCGGCCCCGAAGACGGGACACCGGGAAACCGGCGAAACGACGGGGAATTCGGGGAGTCCAGGAACCCCCGGGCACTACAGGGCGAAACCAAGGAAGAGGTAGGAGAACCACCATGAGCAAGATCAAGAACTGGGCCCTTCGCAAGGCCATCGCCGTTCAGACCCGTGACGAAGAAGGCCAGGGCCTCGTCGAGTACGGTCTGATCATCGCCCTTATCGCCCTTGTCGCCGTCGGGGCGCTTGAGATCCTCGGCACCGGCGTGTCGGGCATCTTCGATGACATCAACACCGCGCTCACGGCCTAAGCCGAGGCCCTAGTCTCGGTCCAAGTCAAACAGTGAGGCGGGGTGCCGGGAGACTCAACCCGGCACCCCGTTTCGCATTCCCGATACAGCCGGGGGGCGAACGATGACAAGGTGCATTGGCAGACGCGGCAGGCCGCGACTCAGTTGGATCCGGCACCCCGCCGAGGGTGGCCAGGCCGTACTTGAGTTCGCGATGGTCTTGCCCCTCCTGCTGCTGTTAATTTTCGGACTGGTCGATTTCGGCAGGGCTTACTATACGTGGCTCGTCGTCACGAACTCCGCCCGTGAAGGCGCGCGCGTCGGCGCAACCCAGCAGCCCCTCGCCGCGATCAACACCCGGATCTATGACACGGCTAGCGGGCTCGACTCGGACCTGCTGACCATCTCGGTAACCAACGTCCAGGGCGCCCGTGGCGAAGCCATCGAAGTCGACCTCGAATATGAGTTCGATTACGTCACACCGATCGGCGACATCATGGGGATCCTCGGAGGCGACAACATCTCGGCCCCCATCATCAGCGGGCACGCTTCAATGCGGCTCGAATAGCGCACGACCTGCGCCGACCGCCAAACGCCCCGGGCAACCGGGGCGTCGCTGTTCCCGTCCGGGCCAGCGCCGCTCAACAGCCGGTCTTTTCCCTGGAGGGCTGAAGGCCTCCAGGAATCAGCCGATATTCCTAGGGGAGGAGGAATCCCAGTGGCTCGTTCTACAACTGCAAACGCCGCGTCTACGTCTACTCGCAACCGCGCGGTCCTCTTGGTCGCCGCCGTCTTCGGCATCCTCAGTGCTGCCCTGATGTTCGCGTTCCTAAACAGCCGTGATGGCGGTGATAGCGCCGCGGACATCATCAGCGCCGGTGGCGCCGCCGAGTCCGTGGTCGTGGTCACCCGCGATATCGGTGTCGGCGAACAGATCACCAGCGACATGCTTACCACCCGCACCGTCCCGGCCGCGGCGCTCCTCAATGGGCGCGTCACCGAATCCGACGATGTTGTCGGTAAGGTTGCGACCGCGCCCCTCTTCGCGGGCGAGCAGGTCGTCGAAGCCAAGGTCACAACCTTCAGTGAGCAGAACACGCTCTCTTACAAGGTCCCGGACAACATGCGCGCCGTCTCCATGCAGATCCCGCATGAAGCCTGGGTCGCGGCCGGTCTCGTTCAGCCTGGCGATCGTCTCGATGTTCTCGGCATCACCATTCTCATGACCGTTGATCCGCTCACAGGTCAGGAGAAGCCGGACTTCATCGCGGGCTACATCGCACAGGATGTCGAAGTCCTCGCCGTGGCCCAGTCCCTCATCAAGTACGTCCCCAACCTGGACGAGCGTGCCCGCGACGCCGAAGCCGATGGCGGCGGCACTACCCTCACTGACACCCAGCTCACCGGTGCCCAGCCGAGCGATGAAGATCCGGAAGCCCGCCCGGGCGCCGTCTCGATCACACTCGCTCTCCCCCCGGACCTTGCTGCGAAAGTCGCGCTCATCGACGCGATCGACGACGCACAGGGCCAGTACCGCCTACTGCCGCGGCAGAAGGGTGACGAAACACAGATCGACGGGCAGCTGACCTGGTCCTACGAAGACCTATTCGCTCCGGTCAACTAACGAACACGAACTGTGGCGCGCGGTACACACCGCGCGCCGCCCAGGAAACGTGCCGGCACGGCACGACGACGGTGGAGGAAACACAATGGCGAGGGTTCCGCAGGTCATAGTCGTAGACCCCGACCGCGAAAGCGCGGCAGAGGTCGCCAAGCTGCTCTCAGACGTTGGCTTTAACGTTAGCGCCAGCACCGGGTACGGCGTCGAAGCCTACACGCTGGCTCAGCAGCTCCGCCCGGACATCGTCCTCATGCGTGTGGAGGAGCCTCTGGTCAGGCCCGTCCAGACGCTCACCGGCCTCAGTGAGGGCATCCCCGACCTCCCGGTCGTGGTCTACTCCTCCCAGGCCAACGCCCGCCTCATGCGCCAGGCAATGGTCGCCGGCGCCACGGACTTTCTTATCGAGCCACTGCGCGATGAAGAGGTCGAGGTCTCCGTGATGCGTGCGCTCGAGCGCAAAGAACGTGAGTCCCAGCGCGCGAAGGGCGAGGTCAACGCCGTCGTCCCGCATGGCACGATCATCACGATCTTTGGCGCCAAGGGCGGCATCGGTAAGACCACAATCGCCTCGAACCTCGCGGTCGCGCTTGCCACCGAAGCGCACCAGAGTGTCGCTCTCGTAGACATGGATACCCGCTTCGGCGATGTCGCAATCACCATGGATATCGAAGTCGACAAGTCGATTGCAGACCTCGCCCGGAACCTCGATACCGTCGACCGAAGCACCCTCAACGAATACCTGGTTGAACACGAATCCGGCGTCCACATCCTCCCGGCGCCGCGCCGCCCCAGCGACTGGCGCAACCTCACCGCGCACCACATCCGCGACGTCATCGATGTCCTCGCTCAGACGCATGACTTCGTCATCCTGGACACACCCGGCACGTTCAACGAAGTTGTCGCGACCGCCATTGAAGTCGGCACGATGATCCTGCTGATCACCACGCTCGACATGGCCAGCATCAAGGACACAGGCCTGGCGCTCGAGATGCTCCGCGAACGCTTCGGCAGTGACGACGACCGAATCAAGGTCATCCTAAACCGCGCCGGCCAGGACATGGGTGTCAACGAGAAGGACGTCGAGCAGACGCTTGAGGCGCCGATCTGGTGGAAGATCCCACACGACAACGAAGTCGTGAAGGCCGCCCAGCTCGGTCGCCCGATCGTGATGACCCGCCCGAACAGTCGCGTGTCGACCGAAATTCGCGAGATGTCCCGCTCCCTCGCAGGAGTAAGCGTCCGCCAGGCCGCGCCGAAGAAGCGCGGCGGCTTCGCGAAGATCATCTGGCCCTTCTTCCGTAAGTCGGCCTGAGGAGGCTACCGTGGTTGACGTAAACAGCGAGAACAATGGCGTGGGCAACGATCCGCTGAACTGGCCCCGGGAGGACCTTCCGGCATCGGGTTCGAACGGGTCGGCAAACCTCCCTCCCGTAGACGGCGGACGCGGACTCCCCCCCGGCGATTCGCAGCGCCTTCGTCCCACAGGCCACCTCGCGCCGCTTCGCCCGCGTTGGAACCCCCGCGCCGAACCGGCGGCCCCGCCCCCACCGCCA
>JBPPMX010000325.1:0-5564 GCA_051306275.1 Tepidiformaceae bacterium | reverse complement strand
TCGTCCACCGCCAGCCGCTCCCGCAGCGCGAACGACTGTAACAGCGCCCCGATGCTCGTACTGCCCGCCCCCGGCGTCTCCATCACCGCGAACAGGTCGTCCACCGTGTCGATGTCGAGCGCGAGTTCCGGTATCTCAACGATCTCCACGGTTGCGCCGGCCGCCATTGCCGCCTCCCGGTGCGCCGCGAAGCTGTCGCGTCCGTACGCCAGCGCGAATGCCCCGGGCGGAGTGAGCCGCATCGCGTTTGTCCCACCATCGCGGCTCCGCACGAGCGTCACTGCTGGCCCGGCAGGCGCCGCCTCGACGAACGCCCGCAGCGCACCGCCCGTCGCGAACGGCAGGTCCGCGTGCAAGATCACGAGGTCATCCGTCACCAGCAGCCGCATCGCCCGCTCAAGCTGCGCATTCAGCCCGCTCACCGTGTCGTCTTCCTCGATGACCCGTACGCTGTCCGGAAGCGCCTCGATGATCCGCCGGTCGCGCGTCAGGACCACCACTGGCAGGCCCGCCTCCGCGCACGCGGACACCACGCCCTGGAGCGTCGCGAGGAACAGCATCCGCCGCTCATCGGCGCTCAACAGCGATGCGAGCCGCCCTTTTGCCCGGTCGAGGTCGTTCGCCGGGATCAGTACCACGGGGCCTGGGGTCAGGTAACCGCCTCCACCACGACTCGCGCCAGCGCTGCTTTTCGTTCGGCGTCGGCCATGATCGTGTCCGTCACCACGCACCGCATCTCCAGCGCTTCAATCCGTGGCGCGAGCGCCCGGTCCTGCTCGTCGATCACCATCACATCGATCAGCCCCTGGTAGATCTTCGCCACCCCCACCGCCGAAACTTCGTGGCCGAGCGTCTGCAACATCTTCGCCGCCGGCCCTTTGATCACCTGCCCCGCGATGATCGGGCTGACTGCGACCCGCGTTGCTTTGCTCTCAGCAAGCGCTTGCCGGAGCCCCGGCACCGCCAGGATCGGCCCGATGCTTACCAGCGGGTTCGAAGGCGCGAGGACCACCGCCTTCGAATCCCGGATCGCTTCGATCACACCAGGCGCAGGTACTGCCTTTTCCACGCCCGCGAACCGCACGCCCTGCACATCGACCTCGGTCCGCAGCCGCACCATGTACTCCTGGAACGGCAACTCCCCTGCCGGCCCATCGATTCGCGTCTCGATCCGCTCGTTCGACATCGGTATGACCCGGCACTCCAGCCCCCACGCCCGCGCGATTCCATCGACCACCGCGTGTAACGGCTGCCCGGCCTTCAGCAGGCGTGTCCGGTGTACCGCCGTCGCGAGGTCCTGGTCGCCGAGGTTGAACCACCGCTGATACCCGTAACGCTGGAGCGCGTCCACCACCTGGAAGGTGTCGCCGGTAAGCCCCCAACCCGTCTTCGGGTTCACGGCGCCAGCGAGCGCGTAGATCACGATGTCCGTATCCGGCGACACATGCAGCCCGAACATCTCGACATCGTCGCCCGTGTTCGAAATCACGGTCACATCGCGCGGCGCGACCACCTGCACCAGCCCCTGCAGGAACCTCGATGCGCCAACCCCGCCCGCGAACACGGTGTACATGCGGACTAGCCTACAGGCCGCGCACGACCGAGCGCATCTGCCCGCGTTTGTCCCCACCGGGACGCTGCCGTACCATCCTCCATAACAACCGAAGAGCCAGAGAACGCAGGTCCCTGTGCGAATCCGCGAAAGCGGAGGGGATAAGCCGAAAGGCGCCTGCCGAGGCAGACCATCCGGCGTTGGCACACGTGCCCCGCGCCGTCTGATCCCTGCCCCGGCGGCAGGGGTTTTCGTTTTCCGGCCTTCCCAAGGGAGTACCGCCTATGCCGACCCCACGAAAGGTCGCCTGGCTGGCCGAGATGACGGACCGCATGCAGCGGGCATCCATCGCGATCAGCGCTGACTATCGTGGACTGACCGTCGCCCAGCTCACCGAGCTGCGCAAGGCCCTCCGTCCGGCCGATGTCGAAGTCAACGTCATCAAGAACCGGATCGGCGAGATGGCCGCCACGAACGCAGGCCGCCCCGAGATCGCCGAGATCTTCGAAGGCCCAACCGCCCTTGCCATCGGCTTTGGCGACCCCATCGCGCCCGTCAAGCTCCTCACCGAGCACCTCCGCGCGCGCCGCCTCGCACTGACCATCCACGGCGGCTGGCTCGAGGGCAAAGTCCTCGACCGTGCCGAGCTCGAAAGCCTCGCCACGCTCCCCTCCAAGGAGCAGCTCATCGCGGACGTCGTCGGCAAGCTGCAGAGCCCGCTCTACAACTTCGCCGGCCTCATGCAGGCATCCATGCGCAACTTCGCCGGTCTCGTCGAAGCTCGCGCCACCCAGCTCGAAGGACAGGGCGCAGCCGCTTAGTAGCCCGCCAGCACCACCACAACAGGAGAAACAGACATGGCCAAGGTTGAAGAAGCACTCGAAATTATCAAGGGGATGACCCTCCTCGAACTCCGTGACCTGAACAAGGCGATCGAAGAAGAGTTCGGCATCACCGCCGCTGCGCCCATGATGATGGCCGCTGGTGCGCCCGCCGCTGGCGGCGGTGGCGCGGCCGCCGAAGCGGAAGAGGAGAAGACCGAGTTCAACGTCGTCCTCAAGAGCTTCGGCGACAACAAGATCAACGTCATTAAGGCGATCCGCGAAGTCGTCTCCGGCCTCGGCCTGAAGGAAGCGAAGGACCTCGTCGAGGCCGCGCCGACCAACGTCAAGGAAGGCGTCACGAAGGACGAAGCCGAAAGCATGAAGGCGAAGCTGAGCGAAGCCGGCGCCACGGTCGATATCGTCTAAGAGCGCATCCGCGCCAACCACGCTGTCGAGAGCCCGGGGGCAACCCCGGGCTCATTGCTTGCCTGCGCCTACCCCCAGCGGGGCTGCTCGCCGAGGTCGATCCCGAGCGCGGTCTTGCCAACGATCTCATGCACAAGCAGCGAGTTCGCCGGGTGGAACCCGCCGCAGCGGACGTCCCGGTAGAGCCGCTCCAGCTCCTGGCTCTTGAACATTCCGCCCCCGCCGCTGATCGTCATCGCGTGGTCGACGACCTTCTTCGCGGCCTCGACGGCGTTGTGTTTCGCGGCGACCAGCTTCATAGGCCACTCTTCGCCGTGGTCCACGCCCGTCGACCATTCGTCCGCGACCCGGTCGACCTGTGGCCCCGCACCCTCCAGCGCCAGGACCATCTCCGCGACGGCATGCTGAACCTCCGGGTGGTAGGCCATCGAGCGTGTAAGCGCGAGCGATGTCCGCTTCTTCACGCCGGCAACGCCAAGGTCCCGGGCGCGCTCGGCGAGACCGAGATAAACGTTTGCGAAAGTGCATTCAGCCCATGCGAAGATGCTCAGCACCAAGAGGTCGGGCGCGCCGGCCGGCACGATGCGGGCGATGTAGCGGTCGGGCACGATGGCCCCTTCGAGGATCGTGTCATCACTGCGAGTCGCGCGCATGCCCAGCGTGTCCCACGTCTCAGCGATGCGGTAACCGGGGGTGTCTCGTGGCATGAAGGCGTGGATGGTCTGCGGGTTGTTCGGGTCGGTCGTATCCATGGCGTGCAGCCCAAGGCGCGTCCACACCGGGGTCAGGCTGCCAAACATCTTCCGGCCGGTAAAGCGGTAGCCACCGTCCACCCGCTCGGCCTTCGTGGTCGACAGAAAGAGCGGCATGTCGTTCCCCGGCTCGCCGTGGCCCGCGGCGAACACTTCGCCCGCGGCCGCTTCCCGCAAGAGCCACTCGAGCGAGCTGTCGCCCATCCGCCGCATGTCAGCCGCGACGCCGGTCCAGTAGACGTGCATGTTGAGCGCGAGTGCCGTTGCCGGGGCCCGGTAGGCAAGCCGGCGCTCTTCCCGGCAGACCTCCGCGAGGCTCATGCCGAGCCCACCGAACTCCGCCGGGATCGCCATCTTCAGGTACCCGGCGTCGCGTAGCTCCGCGAAGTCCTCGCTGAAGAACCTGTTCTCGCGGTCGTACCCAGGTGCGCGTTCTCCGCAGTGGTCCAGGACCTCGTCCGAGACCACAGGCGGCCTTTCCATGATTGCGGTCACGTCGATGACACCTCCAAATGTGTTGCGCGCGGTCTACACCCGCGCATGCCGAGGTGTCAACAGACGGTTGTGTTCGCTATCTAGATTCGGCGTAACGCGTCAGGGTACCCGTCCCCACTTCCCCCAGAACGTGACCTCGTCGACCGGCCTGCGGTTCAGCGGTCCGTACTTCCCCTCCGGGTACCCCACCGGGATCGTCGCACCGATGCTCACGTTCTCCGGGATGCCAAAGTACTCGCGCACCGCCGGCTCGTTCACCATGTGCATCGTCGTCATCGCCGCGCCGATCTCCATCGCCCGCGCCGCGAGCAGCAGGTTCTGTGTCGCGCCGTAAATCATCGACCACATGAACTGCGGGTTCGGCTTCTCGGTGTTCGGGTACGCGTTCTCCACACACGTCAGGATGAACGCCGGGATACGGTCGAACTCCAGGAAGAATCGCCGGAACGTCCGCGCGCTCCGAGCTGCGGGCGACTGGTCGTCGTCGGCCGGCGCTGGGCCCATCCGTGGTCCGCGAACCTCCCGCAGCATATCGCCGAACCACTTCCGGTCTGCCTCGTCGGTGACAACGATGAACCGCCAGAGCTGCGAGTTCCCCGCGCTCGGCGCGAACGTCGCATAGTGAATCAGCTTCTTCAGCACGTCCGCGGGTACCGGCTCGGACTTCAGCCGCCGGATCGCGCGCTGTGTCTCCATCGCTTCGAAGATGTCCATCGTCCGTTGCTCCTGCCCGTAGTGACAGTCGAGCCTACCGGAGCGCGCTAGCCCGTGCTCGCATCGCCCGGGAATCCGCAGCGTGGTGCGAGCGAACACTGCCCACACAGCGGCGCTCGTTTCCGGCAGAGGTGCTTGGCGTGCAGCACGATGAGCGCGTGAAACCGCGCCCAGAGATCGCGGTCCTCCTCCAGCCGTTCGACGAAGTACCGTTGCCAGTCTCCGTACCGGCCCGACCCCGGCCCGAGCCCCAGCCGCCCGAAGATCCGCTGCGTGTAGGCGTCGACCACGAACGACGGTTGGTGCGACGCATAGAGCACGATCGCGTCGGCTGTCTCCTCCCCGATCCCCCACGTCGCCAGGAGTCGTGCCCGCAGCTCCGGCCCCGGCGTTTCGAGCAGCGCGCGGAGCGATCCCGCTGCCATCACCAGCTCAAGCATCGCGCGCAACTTCTTCGCCTTCTGGCGGTGCTGGCCGCTCGGCCGCACCAGCTCCTCAAGTTCGTTGTCGGTGAGCGCGGCCATCCGGCCCGGTTCGAGTGCGTCCGCCGCTCGCAGCCGATCGAGCGCCCGCTCGACGTTCGTCCATGCGGTGTTCTGGACGAGGATGCCTCCGACGATCACCTCGAATGGCTCGGCGTCGGGCCACCAGTGCCAGCCTCGCCACGCGTGCATCCGGTCGAGTTCGGTATAGATCGCCATGAGCGTCGCCCGGTCGCTCACCCGTGGACGCCCTGCGCTGCGGGCACCTCCACCCGCCGGCCGCGTTCGAGGATCACCGTCCGCCCCGCCACTGCCGCAA
>JBPPMX010000324.1:0-10042 GCA_051306275.1 Tepidiformaceae bacterium | reverse complement strand
GGATGACGAAGTGGTGATCGCCGGGGTGGCGTTCGGGTGGGAGGACACAGACCATCCCACCAACGCGTTCCGAACCACGCGCGCCGATCTCGACGAGATCGTCGCGCGCGTAGACCGCCTTCCACAATGAGATAAGGCACGAGCCGCGCATTTCATGTTGTCTACCTGCAGGGTCGATGCTAGCGTCAGGAAAGGTCGATGGCGACTTGGAGGATGAAGATGACTGATGACCTCGCAGGCCTTGACGGAGCGTTCGCTTTAGTGACGGGTGCAGGGCGGGGAATCGGCCGCGAGATCGCTCTGAGCCTCGCGCGTCACGGCGCACGTGCTGTCGCGGTCAATGACTACTTCGCCGATCGCGCCGAGTCGGTGGCAGACGAAGTGAGGGGATTCGGGATCGACGCGGTAGCGCTGGTCGGCGACGTCTCCGATCACGGGACCGCGCTGAGACTGGTGGATACGGCGGCCAATGCGTTCGGAGCGGTGGACATTCTCGTCAACAACGCGGGCAACGCCGGTCCACTGAACGGCATCGGCGACCGGGCGCCGTTCTGGGAGACCGGGCCCGACGAGTGGGG
Organism: Tepidiformaceae bacterium; assembly: GCA_051306275.1. Lineage (GTDB taxonomy): Bacteria > Chloroflexota > Dehalococcoidia > Tepidiformales > Tepidiformaceae > JBPPMX01. The sequence goes on along the minus strand of JBPPMX010000324.1, from coordinate 9,464 downwards.
TCCGTGGCTCGATACGAACCTGTATGGAGTGCTCAACTGTACCCGCGCGGTCCTGCCTTCGATGGTGGAGTCTGGCAGCGGTCGAGTTGTGTCCGTGATCTCGGACGCCGGGCGCGTCGGGGAGCCGGACCTCGCAGTATACGCGGCCGCCAAGGCTGGCGTCGCCGGTTTCACGCGCTCCATCGCAAAGGCGGTGGGTCGGTACGGGGTGACCGCAAACTGTGTGGCATGCGGCTACATCGACACGCCTGCGACATCGATGCTGGCGCAGAATCCGGAGTTGCTCACAAGGGCATTGCGGCCCTATCAGATCCGGCGACCGGGGCGTCCGAAAGACGTGGCGGCCGCGGTAACGTTCTTGGCTTCACCGGCTGCCTCGTGGATAACGGGGCAGACCTATCCGGTCAATGGAGGGTACTCAATGGCTCAGTGACCGGGCCATCCGCGGATGCTGACCGGCCCATCGGGGTCGCCGCGATGTCGTCAGCTTGCATCAACGATGATGGAACAACGCGAGGAGAAGATATGTCCGATTGGAAGTCGATGTGGGGCGGCCGGATCAGTTCACCCGAGCAGGCGGCGGGTGCCATCAAGAATGGCGATACGGTCGTGTTCGCGATGTCGTCGGTCTTCATGACCCCGACCGCGTTCACCAAGGCACTGATCGCGCGCGCCCCTGAGCTGCGGAACGTGCAGATCGACACAACATTCAACAGTGCCCCCGCGCTCGGGATGATCGGGCCGCACACGCTAGAGTCATGGACAACGAACACGTTCTTCGCGATGAATCCGCCGGAGATTGGAGCGCTGTCGACTCACGACCCGCAGGTCGACTTTACCCCGCTGAATCCGCACTTCATCGGCACAATGCAAGGCGCCCCGTTCCGTGAGGAATTCACTCGTCGGTATACTCAGGCAGATGTCGCGATCTGCGTAGTCACTCCACCGAACCAGCACGGGTACGTCAGTTTCGCGCATCATCTCTGGCACCAGCGCACGTCCACTCGCAACGCAAAGATCAAGGTCGCCGAGATCCACGAGGGGCTTCCGGTGATACCCGGCGGCGACAACTGGATGCACATCGACGAGTTCGACTTCCTGATTCAGGGTGAGCGACTGACCATCCCGAGCCCGATCGTCGCGCCGAAGGAGCAGACCGTCGAGCCAACAGAGCTGTGCGGGTACAACGTGGCCGACCTCATCAACGATGGCGACACGGTGATGTTCGGTGCGGGCCACATGCCTGGTGTGATGGGCAACTATCTCGCACACAAACAGGACCTCGGCTGCCACACAGAGGTGGTGGTCCCGCTACCGCTGGTGCGAGGCGGCGTGATCAATGGGAGTCGGCGCAACTTCAATCGCGGCAAGATCAACCTCACGGGCGTGGCAGCCATCGGCGAAGAGGACGAGGCGTTCCTCGACGGGAATCCGATGTTCGATCTTCGCGACATGGGAGTGAACAATGATCCCAAATTCATCGCACAGAACGACAACTTCGTCGCGATCAACTCATGTCTGGAGATCACGATGTGGGGCGAGATGGGGGTGGAACGGATCGGCAACCGCTACTTCCGCGGGATCGGCGGTCAGGTGGAGTTCATCCTTGGTGCCCTCATGAGTCACCACGGCCGCTCCATCCACGCTGTGCTATCGCGGAGACTGGGCAGCGACGGGAACTGGTACTCGACGATCGTGCCGGAATTCACCAAGCCGGGTGCAGCTTCGGTGCCGCGTCACCTAGCCGACTTCGTCGTGACTGAATACGGCGTGGCGAGCCTAATGGGCAAGACGGAACGGGAGCGGGCGAAGGAATTGATCTCCGTCGCCCACCCCGACCACAGAGCCGACCTGAAGGCCGAAGCAGACAAGGCGTTGGGAATCGGCCGCTCGATCTTCCTGATCGACGGATGGCCTGCCTCCTCGTCGACGGTCGATGCCTGAGGATTTCCGGCCACTGAGCGGTCGGCGCGTTGTCAGCATCGCTCAGCAACTGCCCGGGCCGTATTGTGGGCTGTTGCTGGCTGATCTGGGCGCCGAGGTCGTGCTCGTCGAGCAAGTTCGTGGCGGCGATCCCGCGCGGGTGTTCCCCGCGCTGTTCGCCGCCGCGAACCGCGGCAAGAGTTCGGTCGCGATCGATCTGAAGACAGCCGAGGGAGTCGAAGTGTTCCTTCGGCTCGCATCTACGGCGGATGTGGTCTTGGAAGGCTTCCGCCCAGGCGTGGCCGCGCGGCTCGGGGTCGACTACGCTCGCGTTGCGCACCCCGGGCTCGTGTATTGCTCGATCAGCGGTTTCGGGCAGAGTGGTCCGGTTGCCGGTTTTCCCGGGCACGATCTGACGTATCAGGCGTGGTCGGGTGCGTTAGGTTCCGACGCAGCTGGCGCACCAGTGGTATCTCCGCTTCCCGTGGCTGATCTGTCATCGGCGCTGTACGCGACGGTGGGAATCCTCGCCGCGCTGAGCGATCGGACGGGCCAGGGAGGCTACATCGACGTGTCGATGGCTGAGTCCGTGCTGGCCTTCAACTCCGTGGCTGTTCTGACCGCCCAGGCGGGCGAGCACGACGCGGAGCTGAACGAGCCGGCGTATGGCGTGTTCGCCACCACCGATCGGCCGATCACGCTGTCCATCGCGCACGAGGACCATTTCTGGCGGGCACTGTGCGGGGTTCTCGATTGGCCGGACGTAGCCGAATTGCGGGGCATCGAACGGAGGGAGCGTTCCGCACCGTTGCGCCGCCGTCTTGAGAACGCGATCGCCACAGAGGGCGCAGCGCACTGGCTGAACGTGCTCGGCGTGGCGGGGGTACCATGCGGTCCTGTCAACAATGCCGCATCCACGCTGCAAGATCCCCTCTTCCTCGCACGGGGCGCGTTCGCGGACATCGGAGGCACACGGTACCCGCGCACGCCGATTCGCCGCGACGGCGCGCCGACACCTGTGGGTGGACCGGCGCCGGCACTAGGCGCTGACACGGAGCGATATCTCGGTCAACTAGGCTACACCGCCGACGAGATTCAGCGGATGTCGAACGAAGGGATTGTGCGAATGGCTAAGGTGAACGAATGAGTGTGCCGGTGTTGGACGCGGTGGTGATTGACAGCCCGGCCGAAGGGGTGGTGAGAATCACGCTCAACCGGCCGGACGCGGGTAACTCCCTCAGTTCAGGTCTAGCCAATGACCTGGCGTCGGCGTTGCGTTGGACGCGCTTCGAGTCCGACGCTCGCGTTGCGGTCCTCACGGGCTCCGGACGCTTCTTCTGCGCCGGCGCCGATCTGAAGGAGCGGGGGAAGCCGCCGTGGTGGCTGTGGGACGTCCGCGCCGCGATCGACTATATTGAGCAGGTTGAGATACCCGTCATCGCAGCGATCAACGGCACGTGCATGGGCGGCGGGCTCGAGCTCGCGCTGGCGACCGACATCCGAGTGGCAGGCCGAACCGTCCAGATCGGTCTGCCGGAGATCACGTTCGGAGCGCTCCCCGCCGCGGGCGGCCCCGCCCGACTGGCCCGTCTGGTCGGCCCCGGTCGGGCTAAGCAGCTCGTGCTCACCGGTGAGAAGTTCACCGGTGAGCAGGCCCAGGCTTATGGCATCGCCGAGATCGTCGTGCCGGACGAGGAAGTCGTTGACCGAGCGGTGGAGCTTGCATCCGTGGTGGCGATGCACGCCGGCTACGCGAGCCGCACGGCGAAATACGTCATCGACCGCGGTTTGCACCTGCCCGGCTCTGCGGCGCTCGCGCTGGAGTACTCCGCGATCGACACGATGGCCGATGAGGACGAACGTGCTGCCGCCGCACGCGCGGCCATGGAACGGAGCGCGACGTATCGTAAGTTGTTGGCGTGATTCGGTTGACGCATCGGTTTCCGGGTGCCGGGACTCGGTGAGAAGAGTGAGGTGTTTCTGTGCGTGATGTACATATTGTCGGTACGGGTATGACCAGGTTTGCTAAGCATGCTGATCGAGGCGTGCGTTCCCTCAGTGAAGAGGCGGTCAGGGAGTCGCTCGCGGATGCGTCGCTGACCGCTGACGATGTGGGCATGGTGTTCTTTTCGAATGCGACCAGCGGGCTGATCACGGGTCAGGAGATGATCCGCGGTCAGTCCGCGTTGCGCCACACGGGTTTACTTGGCAAGCCGATTATCAATACCGAGAACGCGTGCGCGTCTGCGACGACGGCTGTCTACCTCGCGTGGATGGCGGTGTCGGGCGGGGCGTGTGAGGTAGCGCTCGCGGTGGGGGCGGAGAAGATGACCCATCCTGATAAGGCGCGTACCTTCGCCGCGCTGGGTGCGGCGCGCGACCTCGATGAGCTTGAGGCCGCTGACGAGGATCCGACGCGTTCGCCATTCATGGATATCTACGCCGCGAAAGCACGCCAGTTCATGGCCGATACCGGGGCCACAGCGGCGGACTTTGCAGAGATCTCAGTCAAGAGCCACTGGTTCGCGGCCCGCAATCCGCGTGCGCAATATCGAACGGAGGTGTCGGTCGAGGAGGTCCTCGCCAGCCGCGAGATCGCGTCCCCGCTTACGCTGCTGATGTGCTCCCCGGTCGGCGACGGTGCCGCGGCCGTGGTTTTTGCCTCTGACGATTATGTGCGCCGCCACGGACTGGCCGACCCGGTGAGGGTGCGGGCAGTCGCGTTGACGTCGGGGATGCCGGGAGGACCCAGCGCGCCGAGTCGCGCGATTGCTCAGGCGTACGAGGACTCCGGTGTGGACCCCCTGGATATCAACATCGCGGAGGTGCACGACGCCGCCGCCCCCGCGGAGATCATCGCGTATGAGGAGTTGCGTTTGTGCGCTCCGGGGGATGGCGTCAAGCTGTTGCGAGACGGTCAGACCGCCCTGGGAGGGCGCGTTCCCGTCAACACGAGCGGCGGCCTGCTCAGCAAGGGGCATCCGGTCGGGGCGACGGGATGCGCCCAGGTTGTCCAGATCACCGAGCAATTACGGGGTCGCTCCGGCGAGCGCCAGGCCGAGGGCGCTCGGCTGGGCATCACGCATAACGGCGGTGGCTCGCTTGGGACGGATGCTGCCGCGTTCGGCGTCACCATCCTCGAGAAGGTCTGACCGCACCCCGAACCGCACGATACGACCGGCAACAACGACCAATCGACAGGGAAGGATTGATTAGGTATGGATTTCGAGATCGCGCCCGAATACCAGGAGATGAGAGAGACCACGCGACGTTTCGTCGTTGAGGTGCTACGGCCCGCGGAGAAGATCGTAGAGGAGAAGCAGTTCATCGACGCCGTGATGCACCGTGAGCTCGTTTCTGAGGCGAAGCGGTACGGCGTCTGGAATGCGTTCATTCCGGAGAAGTGGGGTGGGGCTGGAATCACGGATCTGTTACCCCGCACCCTGATCCGCGAAGAGTTGGGTGCCACCTCGTACGTGCTGCGCTCCTACGTAGACAATGGGATGTTCAATCTCGACACTGCTACTGAGTACCAGCGGGAGAGATACCTACTGCCTGCGCTTGAAGGGGAGAAGCGGTCCTTCGCCGGAATCACGGAGCCGGACGCGGGCTCGGACAATGGCGCGATGAAGACCACGGCGCGCAAAGAAGGCGACGAATGGATCATCAACGGGACCAAGCACTACATCAGTGGGGTCGACACGTCCGACTTTGGCGTCATCTACGCGATGACAGACACCTCTAAGGGCAAGCACGGCGGCATCGGAGCCTTCATCGTCGAGAAGGGGATGCCCGGCTTCACAGTCGGGCCGCGCCAGGTGATGATGGGACATCGCGGTTTCAACCAGTCCGTGCTCTACTTCGATGATTGCCGAGTGCCGGCCGAGAATATGCTCGGCGACAGCGGCGGCGGTCTGCGGCAATTCCTCACGATGATTGTCGGCGCCCGGATGAAGGTCGCAGCCGAAGCCCTGGGCGCGGCCCAGTACGCCTGGGACCTTGGCGTGGAGTATGCGAAGCAACGCGAGGTGCTCGGCACCAAGCTGATCGAGAAACAGGGCATCCAGTGGATGCTCATCGACGCGATGATTGCGTTGCAGGGCGCCCGACTGCTCGCCTACGAAGGATCCTGGAAGGCGGATCAGGGCAAGGACATTCGCGTCGAGGCGTCGATGGCAAAACTCCAGTGCACCGAGGTGGCGTTCAAGGTGATCGATACGGCGCTGCAAGTGCACGGCGGAGCGGGTTACACCGAGGATCTGCCGCTGGCCCGACTGTTGCGCGATATGCGAGGTGCCCGGATCTACGAAGGAGCAAACGAACTGCAGCGCTACATCATCTCGAAGGCGCTGTGGGGGGTCGGTCAGTAGTCAGCGGTAGACGAGCGCGCCGGTTGGCGTCCCGCAGCCAGACCACGGAACTGTGGCCGATCGAGGGGCCACTCCGGAGTTTGTCTGGCTTGCCCTCTGCGTCGAGGGCGATGATGACCCCTGACACTCAGGCTCTTCAAGCCCTCAGTGTCAGGGGCCCCGCAGCCCTACTAACTATCGGTCGGGGGAAGAGTCAGATAGTCGATATGCATCGCTGTCTGTGCCACTGCGGACAGTCGCATGAATCCGACAAGTCGATCCCACCCCGCTGTCCAGTGGACGCGCTCGGCGACCTGCCACACCCGTGCACCAGGATGCTGAGCGACGAGCGATCGAACCTCGTCGGAACGGCGACGGTGGTGGCCGGCCGTCTCTTCGATGCGCTCCTGGAGTCCACGAAATGAATAGCCGTGTCCAGGATGAACCATCGCCGCATCAAGCTGCTCCAATCTACCGAGTGAAGCGAAGTAGGCTGCCAGAGGGCTTGTCCGATCCTGTCCTGATGATGCACCACCAAGGCCGATCCCCGGATGAATCATTGGTAACAGGGTGTCCCCGGTGAAGATGGACCTGGTGTCTTCGTCGAACAGACATATGCTGCCCTCTGTGTGGCCGGGAGTATGGAGCACGCGGATCCGGCGTCCCGGAATTGGCAGCCAATCGCCGTCGCTGAGGACATCGTCAGGATGAACCACCTCCGGGCTAGCGAACCGACGCTGTCGTGACAGGCTCGTGTAGAGCTTGATCCGCTCCGGCAGGGGTGCCCCCCATTCGCGGAGCTTTCTGGAGAAATCCACCAATATGCCCGGCGAAGCGCCCGAATTCATGGCAGCAGCTTCCTCGTGATGCACTAGCAAACGCGCACCACTGCGACTGCGGATATACGGCGCTAGCCCTGTGTGATCGGGGTGAAGGTGGGTCGAGACGATAGAACGCACGTCTTCAATACCTCGGCGGATCTGCCCGAATGCCGATTTCAACCGTACCCGGTTATCCTCGAAGCCCCATCCAGGGTCGATGACATGAAGGCCATCCTCATCATCGAGGATCAGATATGTGAAGGTGTGCCGAACGTAGTTCTCGTGCTCCATCGGGAGAGGAACAGCCCACACTCCGTCCTGAACTTGAAGCACGTCGGGGAGATGTTTGCCCGTCCACGCCTCAAACTGCGTGTGGTTCGGCTCTATCGTCACTTGGCAAGTGTACTGTGATGCACCACGTTGTCGCCGATGCCGCCTGAGCGCGGCGTCCGGCATCCGGTATATACCGGCATCCGGTATATAGTGGTCATCGTGGGCAACCAAACCACCACTCCGGTCGTGCCGCGCCCAGCGGCCACAGTGATCATCGTTCGCGACGATCCCTTCGAAGTTCTGCTCGTACTCCGGAGCGCCGCGAGCAGCTTTTTCCCGGCCGCCTACGTCTTTCCCGGCGGTCGTGTGGAAGAGCACGATCACAGCGACCGGTGGTTGCCGCTTGTCGAGCACCACGACTTGCTGACCGCAGACGAGCGCGCATTCAGGATCGCTGCGGTGCGCGAGACGCACGAAGAGGCCTCGATCCTCCTCGCCGACGGCCTCGTTCCCGACACTCCCGGTGACGGTGAGGTCGATGGAGCCGATGGAGCACCCATCCCGGTGCCTCCGGCCGCGCCCGACGCGGTCGCTTTCCAGGAACTCATCGCCGAGATCGGCGCGCGACTGTTGCTCGATGAGGTTGTGCCCTACGCGCACTGGATCACCCCCGAGATTGCGCCCAAACGCTTCGACACGCGCTTCTACCTGACCCGCGCTCCCAAGGGGCAGCTCGCTCAGGCGGACGCCGCCGAGACGGAGCATGTGCGCTGGATGAGCCCGGCCGAGGCAGTCGAGATGGCGATGACGGGCGACCTCGCACTCCCGCCTCCCACGTTTCTCAGCCTCAAGCTGCTCGAGCAGACTTCTACCGTCGCGGAGGCCATCGCAGCCGCGAAGACGCGGACGATCATCCCGATCCTGCCGAAGACGGCAACCGGCGCAGACGGCGCCTTGCGTTTGATCATCCCCGAAGAAGCGGGCTACGGTCTGACGGCATACGAGATCCCCAAGTACTCGGCCTCAGCGGAGTCGCGCCCGCGCTCGCCGCGCTGAAGTCGCGCCAGACGATGACCGGTACGCTCGCCGGGAGCCTTGACGAGCGGTCCGGATGCCCGTCCACGTCCCATCCGCGCCCTGGTCGGGGGATCGTTCTTGTCGTAGCGGTTCCGTCTCGCGAGGGCTACGCGCCGGAGCCGATCCAGCACGTTGCGCTCGGCCTTCTTCGATCGACTGGTCGTGCCGTTCCGCAGCGCGCGCCCGTGGTCTTGCCAGATCGATCGACGCGTCACTGCTCCGCTCCGACAACCTTCCACTCCACCGGGAGGGGCACGACTAGTTCGCTTCCGTCGAGCGCCCAGTTCTGCTCGGCAGGCTCGGCGGGGTAGGAGCGTGGCTCGCTCGGGGCGGATGCCGCTGCGTTCGGCGTCACCGTCCTGGAGAAGGTCTGACCGCACTCGGCACTGCACGAGACGAACCGAGGTGCCTCAACGACCAACCGATCAGTTAGAATACGATGCGTCATGAGGGTGATCGGCGTCGGTTGAGGAGGGGTCATGCGCAGAGAGCTGGTCCGGACGCATCTGCGGGACGGTGTTCTGGACGTGGCGCTCGGCGATTCGATGATGACCGCAAGACAGTGCGCTGAACTGAGCGACGTGCTTGGTGAATACATCGAAGACAGAGAAGTGCGTGCGGTGCTGCTGCACTCTGAGTCGGCAGACTTCTGCGTCGGTATCGAGGATCAGTTGGTGGTGCAAAGGTCGAACGGCCCGACGCCGGCGGATCTGTTGGCAGGCTTCCGTGTCCCGGTCGTGGCGGCGCTGACCGGACGTGTCGAGTCTGCCGGACTGGAGTTGGCACTGGCTGCCGATGTAAGGCTGGCGGCGCCCGATGCAAGCTTTCGCCTCTCCGAGGTTTCTCAGGGGCGGCTGCCGTACTGGGGCGGAACCCAGCGGTTGCCCCGCGTGATCGGTCAGGCTGCTGCGCTTCGAATGGTCCTGTTCGGTGAGCCTGTGGTGGCCTTGGACGCTCTTCATCAGGGACTTGTGCACGAAGTTGTCGACGCGCCCCTCGAGAGGGCGGCGGAATACACAGC
>JBPPMX010000323.1:0-2568 GCA_051306275.1 Tepidiformaceae bacterium | reverse complement strand
AGCATCGCGGGTGCGCCGCCGGGTTCGTCGTAGCGGCACTTGGGGAGCGGGCAGCGCAGGCAGGATGGGTAGAGGTCGCAGCCGGAGTCGGCGTAGTCGGTGTTCTCTGGGAGGGCATCACTCCGCGGCCGGAAGAGTAGCTGGTTCATGGTAGACCTCACGCTTTTGGGGGCCCCGGTGGTTGGATTGGGCCCGGTTATGGTGAAGAAGGAGATTAGAACAAACGTTCTAACATCGCAAGATCATGAGGCGACAGGAGTGTGAAGAAGACAGCAGTTGGCGCGAAAGCCTTCTGGAAAAGGGACCGATATGACCATCAAGAATGTTCTTCATGGGGTAGGGACAATCCGACGCCGCCGGGCGTAGCTTGTCTGTTATGAGCGATGAGAGTGAACTCCAATCGGCAACCGAGCCGCTGACCGACCGCCAGAAGCAGGTGATGGAGTTAATCGCACGCGGGTTCACTAACCCGCAAATCGCCGAGAAGCTAGGGATCACGCTGGACGGGGCGAAATGGCATGTACGCGAGATCCTGACGAAAGTCGGAGCGGAGAATCGCGAAGAAGCGGTCGCATGGTGGCGCCGCGAACACCGCCCGTCGCAACGTCTACAGCGCGCAGCGCGAGTGCTGGTGAGCGCCACGGTGCTTCGAATAGCGGCGGGCGTTGCAGTGGTAGTGATAGCGGGAGTGCTCGGAACCTTGGCGTTGATCGCGTTGAAAGACGATGAGCCTCCAGCGGCGGCGGACAACACCGCCACCGCGGCCGCGACGGCTACCGCAACGACGGATACGACACCGACACCAATCGCACCCCCGACAACGGTGGGCGGGAAACCGGTGACCCAACTCGCACCTGGCGCGCCCATCGAGTTTCCTGATGACCTTGTGCTTTATGTCGCAGTCTCAGGCTGCGCGAACTGTGGTTTTGGGGGCGGCGACCTCTGGCGGATCTACCGGGGGAACGATGGGCAGCTGACCGCCGACCACGCCGAACCGCCGGGCTCCAGCGCCCTGGAGGCCGTCTCGGTCGACGGGGCGACAATCATCTCCGGGATCTGCAGCGGTTACTGCGGCGGCGAGGGATTTCCGTCTGAGACGGCAGTTATGCGCTTCGTCATTTCGCACGACGGCGGCATCACATGGCAGGATGTGCCCTCGCCGCTCTTTGAGCGGACGGAGTTCTGGTTCGGCGGGTGGTATGAAGGCGAGGTCGTCGCGACGGCCATCAAATACCAGCCAAGCAACCAGATCGAGTCCGTCCAGTCGTATCTGATTCCTTCATTCACCCCATTGGCCGTACCCCCGGGACTCCCCTCTACAGCCTTGAACACGTTCCCGTTTCCTTATCCGCGGGTCGACCCGGGCGGGCGACTACAGTGGTCCATGCGTGATGCCTCGGGGGTGAACCTCGTCTTCGACGATCAAGGCAACGCCGTTTCCAGAGCAGCCCTCGAGGATGCCGCCCTCGGCGCAGAGTTACGCGACGGGGCCGGAGACCCGGTAACCGGGCTGGAACTGTGGCAGTCCTACTACGGCCCTGACGGCGGTTCGGTCCTCTTCCTCGCAGACAGCTCCGGAACTCCGCTGGCCGGGTACGCCGCCAACGAACAGATCGCATGGCTCACCGGACTCTCGGCAGACTCGTTCTTCGCAGCCACCGTCCTTCCACTTGCGGACGGAGAGCAACCGCTCGGTGGGAACCAGAACTTCCGGGCGGTCCTGGTGGACACCGCGACTGGCCTGATGCATCCGATCAACGGGCTCCCACGGGACGCCTCACCGCTCCCCGGCGCCTTTTCGTGGCCCGTCATGGCAATCCGTGGCAGCTTCTGGCGTGTGGATGCTGGCGACGACTGCCTCAACGTGCGCGAGGAGGGCTCTACGGCTGCCGCGAGCCTCGGCTGCTTCGCGACGGGCGTCCTCTTGCGGGAACGAGAGGCCACAGCGCCGGAAGGATGGACGGCAGTGTTCACGCCCGATGGCCGGCCGGGATTCGCCGCAAACCAGTTCCTGCGTTAGCCACCGAACCGAATTTCGCCATCCGATCCAAGGCGCGTCCGTTTGTGGGGGCGGTGTACCATCGAGCGGATGACTATGGAGCCACTGTTCGAACACGACGAGAGCGACTTCGATTGCGAGCTGATGCCCGCGGAGATCGAAGCGCTTGGCGACCTGGCGGGCCTGCGGGTGCTGCACCTTGTCTCGGGGATGCCGTTTGAGTCGCTGGCGCTGGGCGCGCTGGGGGCAAGCGTGCTGGCGATGAACGCCGGCGAATCGGACCAGGACTACGTTGGGCTGAACATCGAGATGGGGAACTCGCTGGCCGCCGAGCGCGAGCTGGACGTGACCTTCATCGCGGAGACGCTGGCGGGGCTGCACGACAGCGAACGCGACTCGCAGTTCGACATCGTCTACGCAGGGCCGACGACGCTCGCGTGGACCGACAACCTGCCGGACTGGGCTGTGGACGTGTCCGAGGCGCTGCTCCCCGGCGGGGCGCTGGTGATGTACGACGAGCACCCGGCATCGCGCGCGCTGGAGCCGGACGACTGGGCCGCCGAAGGCGA
>JBPPMX010000322.1:0-7677 GCA_051306275.1 Tepidiformaceae bacterium | reverse complement strand
GTCTGGCTCGAACTACAACGCATCCCCGGTCGTGTATGTGGAGAACCTAAGGAAAGCTAACTGTATGGCATCATATCATCGTGTATTTTTCGGCGCACCATCGGGCATCAATAAGGCGTACTACGCCTATTTTGACGGAGCCGCGCCTGTTTCGCTAACCTACTGCGGCTCGTCGGGCACGTATTATGAGTATGTGACCGAGAAAGATAGCTACCTCAGCCCTCCGCTGGCGTACGGATGGCTGACAACAGCGAGTCCGCAGTGGTCCGCGCAAGTCGAGGTGGTGAGTCTGACGACCCCCTATTCGTGGGAGTGGAACGGCACCCGCTCCTTCGGTAACCCGAGTGATCAGATTGGCTATGGCTTGGGATGGTTCGACCAGCCGAATTCGAGCTGGGGTACGTGGGCGCTTTCGAACGGCGCCACGATAATCGACAACTACCCATCATCGCCACCGATCCGGCACTGTCCGCAGGTAAGCTATCGTGCCTTTCAGGCGAAGTGGAGTTCATGCTGATGACACCGTATTCGGCTGGGAAATATATATCGGCCATTGTTGCCGTGGTCGCGGTCGGCTTCGGGGTTGGAGCTGGGCTCCGGGACCAGCTGGGGGAGAGCCCAACGGCCGCGGCAACCGGCCCTGTGGTCCCAACGGAGCGAGATCCCGCGATCGAGTCGATCGCCGGGTCGTCAGCGGACGGCGCGCACGTCTACGCGCTTCACTGGTCGAGCGATAACGATCTCTGGTATGTGCGCTCGTCGCCGGGCGATGAGATTTCCGTGGTGCGCTTCGAGTTGGAATCCGGGGAGTCGACCACTTGGAAGGCCCCGTTCGCGGAGGGACAGACCCCGCACACCTACGTGGCGGAGGATGGCGCTGGCCTTCTCTGGGTTGGCGTGGGCTATTCGCTCGCCGCCTTCGATCCAGCCAGCGGTTCGTTCACGTCGGTCATCGCCCTGGACCCGGAGTCTGCGGAGGCGGAGCCGAGTGCGCTCGACCGGGGCAACTCGCTGCCGGGTACGTGGATCGCCGGACTGATGCCTGGTGCCGCGGGGGACCTGGTGGTCGTCCGGAATAACGTACTGGCTACCTACACGGTGACTCCAGGGGGGGTGGTGGTCGCCGAGCGCCTGACCAGTGCGCCGGATGGCTTGCAGCTTGTCGCTGGGGCTGCTCGCCCGTATAGATTCGACGGCGATGAGGTCAGCTTCGTCGATGACGCGCCCGGCCTGGAGGCGCCGGGGTCGCGGGTCGCGGCGGCGACTGCGTCATGCGGCGCCGCGGCGGATGTCTCGGCGGGGACGGCGCAGTTTGCCTTCGGCGGCCGTGCCGTGTCGGTCGAGGGGTTGGGTATGGAGCCGCGCGAGCCGATCGCTGCGAACGAGTCTTTCATTGCGATGGGGCTCTCGATCGACGGTGCAGTGCTGCGGCTGGACTGCACCAGCGGGGCTGTCGACCGGTACGAGCTGGGCAGTGATTACGTGCTCGTGTCCGGCCCGGGGGCCTCGTCCGACCCGACAGTGACGGCTGCGATTGAGGAGAGCAATCGCGGGATCGAGATGCGACATCACGCACTGGCCGTCGCGGTCAGCAGTGCTGGCGTCCTCGCGGTTGGGATAGACACGGGCGATGTCGCGATCATCCGTTAGATGGCCCCGATTGCGGGCGGACGAGAGGGTGTGAAAGACTCCGTAGGTGCCTATCGCTGACGAGGTGCTGGGTGGTCCGTCTTTGCGCCGCCGCCTGAGCTGGAGGTGGGCGGGATTCGGCACTCTTGGTGTTGCGATCGCGGCGGTCGCGGGTCTGGGGTTGTTGTGGGAGTCGCGCCGGGAGCCGGCCTGGGATGGCGTACCGCGTGAGGTGTACGAAGAGGGTGTGCTCCTCGGGGGTTCGGACGCGAAGACGGCGGCGCGGCTCGTCGAGGAGCGGGTTGGGATGGACCTGCCGATCCCACGCGGATTGCTAGATGATCAGGTGACGCTGCTACGGGTGGATTCGTACCTGGCGCCGGGGCCACTCGGGGTGCCGACGGCTCGCGCGTCTTACGACATCTGGCCCTCTGGAGGCCTGTCGGTCACGGTCGGCTACAACGTGGCGGGCGAGCAGGACGTGGACGCGTCGGCGGAGGTGGTGGACCTGGGGATAGAGGGGGTGCGCGCCCGGATGATCGTGCGGCTGGACCAGAAGCCGAAGGACATCTGGATCTGGGCGATGCGGGACGGGATGCAGATATCGCTGCGGGTGCGCGGGCAGACGGTGCCGGATGTGGAGCTGGTGAAGGATGCGATGCGGGAGTTGATGGAGGAGTAGCGGCGGGTTACGGGCGGCCGGCGAAGTTGAGGCTTTCGGCGGCGATGAGTTCGGGGTCGCGGCGCTGGACGACTTCGAGGCGTTCCATCTGGAGCTGGACGTTGATGGGGTAGCGCCCGGTGAAGCAGGCGTTGCAGAGGTCGCGCTCTTCTTTCGCGGTGGCGTGGACGAGGCCATCGAGGCTGAGGAAGCCGAGGGAATCGGCGCCGATGTGCTGGCGGATTTCGTCGACGGACTTGTTGGCGGCGATGAGCTCCCACTTGGTTGCCATGTCCACGCCGAAGAAGCAGGGCGAGACGATCGGGGGGGAGGTGATGCGCATGTGGACTTCGGTGGCGCCGGCGCGGCGCAGGAGGCCGACGACGCGGGGGGTGGTGGTGCCGCGGACGATGCTGTCGTCGACGACGACGACGCGCTTGCCTTCGAGGACATCACGCAGGGGGTTGAACTTGAGGGAGACGCCGGCTTCGCGGATGCGCTGGTCGGGTTGGATGAAGGTCCGGCCGACGTAGCGGTTCTTGACGAGGCCTTCGCGGTACATGATGCCGGCTTCGCGGGCGTAGCCGATGGCGGCGGGGATGGCGGAGTCGGGGACGCCGATGACGATGTCGGCATCGACGGGGAATTCGCGGGCGAGCTGGGCGCCCATCTCTTCGCGGACGGGGTAAAGCAACTGCCCCGACAGGCGGCTATCGGGGCGGGCGAAGTAGATGTATTCGAAGGTGCAGGCGGCCTGCTTTGGAGCGGGCGCGACCGGGTAGAAGCTGCGTATCCCGGCTGCGTCGATCTGGACGACCTCGCCGGGGGCGACTTCGCGTTCGAAGGTGGCGCCGAGGTGTTCCAGTGCGCAGGATTCGGAGGCGACGACCCAGCCGGTGCCGAGGCGGCCAATGCAGAGGGGGCGGACGCCCATGGGGTCGCGGACGGCGAAGAGGGCATCGCGGGTCATGATGGCGAGGCTGTAGGCGCCTTCGATGCGTCGCATGACGTAGTGGAAGCGTTCTTCCCAGGTGCCGGCGGGTGCGAGCGTGAGGAGGTGGGCGATGAGTTCGGAGTCGGCGGTGGTTTCGAACTGGACACCCTGGGCTTCGAGGTCGGCCTTGAGGATGTCGAAGTTGGTGAGGTTGCCGTTGTGGGCGAGGGCTATGGGGGCCTGGGTCTCCTGGTCGTGGACGACGATTGGCTGGGCGTTGCAGGCGATGGAGCCGCCAGCGGTGCTGTAACGGGTGTGGCCTATCGCGATGTGTCCCCGGAGGAAGGCGAGGTCTTCTTCATCGAAGACCTGGGAGACGAGGCCCATACCGGTGCGGAGGTGGAACTCCTGGCCATCGCTTGTGGCGATGCCTGCGCTTTCCTGTCCCCGGTGTTGAAGGGCGTAGAGACCGTAAAAGGTGATGCGGGCTACATCGTCGCCCGGCGCATAAACCCCGAATACTCCGCAGGCTTCGCGCGGGTGATCGAAAGCTGAATCCACTACGCGGCGCCTCCAGGTCAGAACAGAAGGACGTTAACGGCTTCACCAGTGTAGCAGGGTTAGGGTGCGGGGCGGCAAGGCGGAGGTGCGAAGGGGTGGCTATCGAAGGAATTTCACGTCGGGATGCGGGCGTGTTTGCGCTGGCACTCAGCGTCCCGGCGCTTTTCGTCGAGATAGGCTGCGAGGAGGCCGGGGTCGTCGACCATGCCGCGACCGTGATCCGGGATGTCGGTGCGGACAATCGTGACGCCTGCGTAGTTGACCGTGCGCATCGCTGGAGAACCTCGCATGCATCGTATTACGATGGACAGGCGCCGCGCCCTTAACCGGGGCTGCGTTCACGGGTTCCATTCCGACGGACGAGGACGCTTTGATGTTTTTCGAGTCGCTTGCTACGGTTTCGCCGTGAGAGCCGAGCGGTTTGGCGGACCGGGTCCGACCCGGAGGGTGATGGAAGTGCCTCGCAGGACGTGGATGGTGTTCGTGGGATCGTTCGCAGCCTGCCTTGTGCTGGCGACTGGGTGCGCCGGATCAGAACCGCCGTCCGAGAACCTTGATCCGCCGGCGTGGCTTCGCGAGGTCGCCCCGGGGATCGACCGGGCATCCTGGATCCGGATGCCAGACTCCCAGAAGGACCTCCTGACCGACGGTTCGCTCGAGTTTGATGAGTACGCCAGCGCCGTGCGCGCGACCGCCGCTTGCCTGGCGGCATATGGCCACGAGGTCAGCGGACCAGGCCCGACGGCGGACGGCATGTACATGGCCTGGCAGGCATCCCCGGACCCTTCGGGAGCACTACCGCCGGCTGCGTTGTACGCCAATCTGTCGGAGTGCGAGACGCAACACAGCGCCTATATCGAGATCCTCTGGGGTCTGATGCACCCACCGTCCGCCGAACACATCCGCCAGGCGCAGGCGGCAATCGAGACGTGTATGGCGGAGGCGGGGATCGAAATGCCACGCATCGATTCGGCAGAGTTCGATGACTGGGTCCAGGACGGGGGGCGGGGGCTCGGGTCGAACCGGTTCGGAAAGTGTGCGCGGATGGCGGCGATCGAGACTGGGCTTCCCCACTCGTTGCTCACCGGCTGACAACGCCACAGCCCAGTTGCTCCTGCTTCCCGCTGGACCTTACGCGCCGCGGCGGCGTTTGCGCTGGCTGTAGGAGCGGACGGCGCGGAGGAAGTCGATGCGGCGGAAGGCGGGCCAGTCGACGTCGCAGAAGTAGTACTCGCTGTAGGCGGACTGCCAGAGCATGAAGCCGGAGAGGCGGACTTCGCCGGAGGTGCGGATGATGAGGTCGGGGTCGGGGGCATCGGAGGCGTACATGTAGCGGCCGATCTCGTCGGGTTCGAGGCGGGCGGCGATGCCTTCGAGTGATTCACCGGCGAGGAGGCGGTCGGCGATCATGCGGCGGACGGCGTCGGTGATCTCTTCGCGGCCGCCATAGCCGACGGCGACGAAGAGGTCGTAGGGGCCGTAGGCGGCGGTCTCGGCTTCGACGCGGGCGATCGCTTCGCGGGTGGATTCGGGGAGGAGTTCGAGACGGCCGACGGCGCGGATGCGGCGCTGGCGCCCGGCGCGGGACTGGGCCTGGCCCATGGCGCTGATCTTGTCTTCGATGATGGTGAAGATGGAGTGGAGCTCTTCGGGGTCGCGCTTGAAGTTGTCGGTGGAGAGGGCCCAGACGGTGACGACGGGGATCTTCAGGCCATCGCACCACTGGATGAGCTCTTCCGCTTTATCGGCGCCGAAGCGATGGCCGTCGCTGACGGCGGCGCCACGGGAGCGGGCGAAGCGGCGGTTGCCATCGAGGATGACGCCGACGTGATGGGGCATTTCGCCATCACGCACGGCGACTTCGAGGCGAGACTGGTAGAGGCGGTAGAGGAGCCCGCGGAGCATGGGGGTAGGTTACAGGTGAGAGGTTGCAGGGGACAGGAACCCGAGCACCGGCTTTACCGGATGTAGCGCTGGTGGTCGACGAGGGTGCAGCGGTCCTGGGTGACGATGAGTCCGGCGGCGCGGGCGCGTTCGAGGCCGGTGTCGTTGAAGATGCCCTGCTGGAGCCAGACGCACTTCGCGCCAGCGGCTATCGCATCGTCGATGGCGGCGTCGGTCTGTTCGGAGCGGACAAAGACATCGACGAGGTCGACGGGGAAGGGGATGTCCTGGACGTGGGCGTAGGCTTTCTCGCCGAGGACTTCGTCGGCTTCCTGCTGGAACCAGACGGGGATGATGCGGTAGCCCTGCGACTGGAGGTAGGCGGCGATGCGATGGGCGGTGCGGTCGGTGCGGGTATCGAGGCCGACGACGGCGATGGTCTTCGCGTCGCGGAGTGCTGCGACTTCGGGTTCGAGTGCTGGCTGGCCGGTCGTCATCGGTTGCCTCCTCGGCGGTATGTCCGGCAGCTGGACCCGGGGTTGGTCGGGCCCAGCTGCATGTCTATTGTACGGGGTGGCGAAGCGGAAAGGGGTTGCCCCGATCGCGTATGGTAGGCAAGACGCAGGTGGGCCGTTGGCGGCCCAATGAAATTCCCGCGGGAAAGAGGGCGCGATCAATGGGAATTTTCGACATGTTCAAGAAGAAGAAGAGCACGAAAGAAGCACCGGATTCGGCGCGCTACCGTATGCCTTCGGCCGACCCGAAGCTGACGGCGGAGCAGGAGCAGTCGAACCGGGAAATCATGGAAGGGCAAGTGGCGGCGGACCGGGCGAAGCGGGGCGAGTAGACAGCAGCGTCAGCGCCGCCGCTTCCGCCGAGGGCGCTGAGCGGCGGCACCCTTCGCCGGGAGTTCGATGCCGGTGGCGAGATCGATCGTGGTGAGTGCCCAGCCTTCAGGGAGGGTGACGCTTGTCTCGACGAGGGCGGCGATCGCGTGGGCAACGGCGAGGATGCGGTCCATGCCGTCTTCCTGGTAGGCCTCGGGGACTGGGACCTGGGCGAGGGTGAGGCGCTTGCCGGATTGCTTGACGAGGATCAGCGCGAACTGGCGGAGGGTGTCGGTTTCGTTGTGCCAGCGGTCGGGCTTGTCGCCTTCGATGGTGACTTCGAGGTGGTCGATCTTGTGGAAGGGGACGAGTTCCTTCGTGCCGATGCCCATGCCGAGGTAGCCCTGCTGCCAGGTGGCTGAGCCTTTGCGGGAGTCGATGACGACGTCGGCGCCGATGATGGAGGAGATCAGGGACATCACGGAGAGCGGGACGATGGCGAGGCAGAAGAGGAGGAGGGCGAGGAGTCCCCAGATGGGAAGCGCGGGGCCGTAGGCCATCCACCAGCCTGCAGCGATGGCGAGAGCGACCCCGATGAGCGGGAGGACGACGGTGCTCCGCGCGGACTTGATATCGATGCGCTCGGGGGAGATGACGGCCATGGAGCGGTGCAGGACGACTTCCTGCTTGCCATCGCGGCGGCGGGTGACGACGTGCTGGGGGAGGGAGAACTCGGCCATCGCGTTCAGGTTATAGGTGAGAGGTTACAGGTGACAGTGGGCGGCCCCGCGACCCTGCGCGGCGCGGACTGTACGCTATCGGGCATGCGCAAGAGTTTGATGGAGATCCTGTGTTGCCCGGTGTGTAAGGGTGACCTGGAGTTGAAGGCGACGAAGGAGACGGACGAGCTGGTGCTCGAAGGTTCGCTTTCGTGCGCGAAGTGCCCGGATACGTATCCGATCGAAGATGGCATCCCGAACCTTCTGCCGAAGGATCTGCGGAACCAGTGACGCCCGAGGAGTTCCACGAGGCGCTGCACGGACCGGCTGAGCCGGAGGTGCGGCGGCTGATCCCGGAGTGGGGGTTGCTCTGGCGCGGACTCGCGCTGGGGGTCGCGGCGGTAGCGGCGGGCTGGGCGTCGTGGAGCGCGGTGCGCGGGCCGTGGGTGGCGTGGCCGGTGG
>JBPPMX010000321.1:0-3421 GCA_051306275.1 Tepidiformaceae bacterium | reverse complement strand
TAAGAGACAGGTTCATGGGTGGGCCGGTGGCGGCGGTACTCGACATCAAGGCGACGATCCTCATAGGGGTGCTGACGTGCCTGGCGGCTGCAGCGGTGGCGTTCCTGATAGCGGAGCCGCCACACACGCGCGACGAGAACAAGGAGAGCTATGTCTCGTCGATCCGGGGGGCGTTCGGCGAGGCGTGGCGGGTGCCGGAACTGCGGGCCGTGATCCTGCTTTCGGGGGCGACGTTCGCCTCGCTGGAGGCGATTGGGTACCTGGTGCAACCGTACCTGATCGAACGGGGGGTGGAGGTCGGTGTGCTGTTCTCGATGCTGCAGGTGCCGTTGCTGGCAGCGGGGGCGCTCGGCGCGCTGGTGGCGAACCGGCTGGTTGGGGGGACACGAGCCGGGCCGCTCCTGCTGGTCGTGCCGATGGTCGGGCTCGTGTCTTATGTTGTGCTGGCGGCGAGCCCGGGGCTGACCGGATACCTGGCGCTGCCAATCGTGTTCGCGCTGGCGGCGAGCCTGAACCCGATCGCGGTGGGGTACATCAACCGGCGGATCGGGTCGGAGCGGCGGGCAACCGTGCTGTCGATCCAGGGGATGGTAAGCAGTCTGACGATGGCCGGACTTGCGGCGGCGCTCGGATTCATCGCGGACGAACGGGGGCTGACGTGGGCATTCATCGCGTCGGCAGCGGCGACCGGGACCGCGTTGCTGCTGCTGGGGGCGCCGCTGTTGCGGATGCTGACGCGCCCAGCAGCAGGGCCGCGCCCCGCCGAGGGTTAGCGCGCGGGCGGATATACTTCGCACCGATGGTGAAGCTGCTGGCGTTCGGTCGAAGTGGGGCGTTTGGGGCGGGGCTGGTCGATCCGGCGAGGGCATGGCCGCAGCTGACGGGTGAGTTGGTGGGGGCCGCGATCGGCGAGCTGGTCGCGGTGGAAGTGCGGCCGTTTCACGCGACGGGGCGAGACCCGGCACCGTATCTCCGGCGGCTGCTCGATGAGGTCGAGCCGGACGTGGTGGTGTTCCAGTTCGGGACGACGGACTTCGCGGTGACAACGGTGACGGAGCGGGTGTCGCGGCGCTAGGGGGCCCGAGCGGCGCGATTGCTGCGGCGGATGGAGACGCGGTTCGCGAAACCACGAACGGAGGGCGCGCCGGGCACCGCAGAACGCGTCGTGCGAAGAGTGTCGCGACGGGTGATCGGGGCGGATCCGGTGATTTCGCGCGATGCGGTGGAGTGGGCGCTGCGGGAGGCGTTCCGGGTGTTCGGCCAGCGGGAGGACGTGGTGGCGGTGGTGTGCCCGGCGCCGCTCGCGGGTCGGGCGATGGAGGAGAGCCCTGGATCGCGGGAGATCCGGGCAGCGTTCAACGCGGAGATGCGAGCGGTGGTTGAGGGGTGGCACTTCGAGTGGGCGGAGGTGGAAACGCCGGAGAGCGAGTTCTTCAAGGATGGGTTCCATCTGACGCAAGCGGGGCAGGAGCGGCAGGCATCTGCGATGGCGGAAGGGGTGGTTCGGGTACTGAACGGCGGCGTTGCCGCGACGAGCGGGGCGATTCAAGATGCGCGGGCGACTAACACGAGAGGTGCTGACCGTGGGTGATATCGGACTGATGGGGTTGCCGGGCCCGGGAATGGGCTGGAAGGAGGTGCTGGAGGCATCGAAGACCGCCGAGGACCTCGGGTACGCATCGATTTCGACTGGCGAGGCGTGGGGGCCGGATGCGTTCACGTCGCTGGCGCAGATCGCGGCGGTAACGAGCCGCATCCGGATTGGGACAAGCATCGTGCCGGTATATGCGCGGTCGGCGGCGAACATCGCGATGACGGCGCTGAACATGGACCGGATGTCGGAGGGGCGCTTCTTCCTCGGACTCGGGACGAGCGGGAAGGCGGTAATCGAGGACCTGCACGGGGAGCGGTTCCACAAGCCGCTGGCGCGGATGCGGGAGTACATCGATGTGATCCGGAAGGCCTCGCAGGGCGAGCGGCTGGACCACGAGGGTGAGTTTTTCACGTCGAAGCGGTTCAAGCTGACGCTGGCGCCGTACCGGGAGAAGCTGCCGATCTACCTGGCGACGCTGGGACCAGCAAGCCTGCGGCTGACGGGCGAGCTCGCTGATGGGTGGCTGCCGATCTACCTCGCGCCGTCGCGGATGGAGTCGTCGGTGGAGGAGCTGAAGGCGGGGGCGGAGAGCGCCGGTCGTTCGCTGAAGGACATCGCGATTTCGCCGCAGGTTTCGATTTATGTCACGGGTGACCGGGGCGCGGCCTATCAACGGGAGCGGCCGCACATCGCGTTCTACATCGGCGGGATGGGCGTGTTCTACCACGAGTACATGCACCGGATCGGCTTCGGTGCCGAGGCGGACAAGGTGCGGGAGGCGTACCACGCGGGGGACCGCGGCGGCGCGGCGGGGCTGGTGACGGACGAGATGGTGGATGCGATGACGATCATCGGGACGCCGAACGAGTGCCGGGACCAGATGCAGGTGTTCTTCGACCGCGGCGTCGACGAGATCCGGCTGGTGTTCAACGAGCCGGATGCGGATAGCTACGTGTCGGCGTTGCGGGCGGTAGCGCCTGGTTAGGGGTTAGGTCACAGGTCACAGGTAGAGCGTGTCGAAACATCGGGAGGTTCTGCGCGGGCGTAACGGCGGTCACGCCAGGAGCGGACGCAGAGGTCAGAGAGGCGCGGGCTCGGGCTCTACGCGGGTGATGCCGGGGAGGGAGTCGAACTCGGCGTCGTAGGAGTAGACGGTGTCGATACCGGCGGCGCGCATCATGACGGTGTGATAGCAGTCGGCGAAGCCCGCGCGGTTGTCGACGTAGAGGGCGAAGACATCGGCGTACTTCGACTTGTTGGGCAGGACGATGCCGGGGAAGTCGAGGAAGGGCAGGATGGCGGCGGCGATGGCGGGCCGGGGGATGCCGTAGGACCGCTGGAGGGTGAAGACGGCTTCGAAAACGACGATATCGCTGATGCGGCAGGTGATCTCGCCAGACTGAAGACGCGTGAGAAGCGCCGACGATGCCTGTCCCCAATCCGCCCGATCCTGGAGCAGGTGACGCAAGATGACGTTCGTGTCGAGGAAGGCTGGGTCAGCCACCGGCGGTCTGCGGCGGTTCGGCCTCGTCGGCGAAGGCTCGCTCCGCGGCCACCCTTTCGTCGGCGATGGTAAGGGCCGGCCGACCCCGGAAGACGCCCTTCGTTTGCTCGACCCAGGAGCCTGCGGCCTCGATGCGGACGCCGGAATCGGTGACGACGAAGCGGACGCGGTCGTGGGGGGAAAGACCAAGGAGGCGCCGAATCTCCGCCGGGACGGTGACCTGGCCCTTCGAGGTGAGGCTTGAGTTGAAGCTGGTGGGCACAGTAATACCTCCTGTACGATGCCTTACCTATCGTACCAGTATTACAGCGCCATGAGGGCTT
>JBPPMX010000320.1:0-7130 GCA_051306275.1 Tepidiformaceae bacterium | reverse complement strand
CGACCTCGTCACCGGCACCTCCACCGTCGTCGCCCACTTCACCGGCGTCTTCGAAGCTGCCCCCGTCGGCTACAGCGTCAACGCCGATCGCCTCTACATCGTCACCGTCGACAATGGCGGCTCCACGCTCTACGTAGAGGCAGCTGGCGAACTCACCCCGAGTGGCTCGCTCAGCGGTGGCCGTACCCGCGACTGGACCCTGAATGCTGACGCCACCCGGCTCGCCTATATCGAGGCCCTTTCGGCATCCGAGCGCGCATACGTCGGCCGCATGTTCCACATCGGCGTCGGCGAACAGTCTCAGGTCGCGCGTATCGAAGGCATGCAGCTCGGCGCTGCCTGGCGCCCCGGCTCGCCTCTCCCGGACTTCGGCTCACTCGATGGCGAGGTCTGGCAGCTCGACCCGGCACCGGAAAGCCCCGTTTTCGTTTGGCCCCTCGCATGGTCGCCCGATGGCTCGACCCTGATAACATCCATCCATAACGTCGAGGACGGGCGCGTCGCTCCGCAAGGCGCCCTTGAGCTTGTCGTCTCAAACGAACGTGTCCTGTTGGAGGACGGTGCACGTTTCCTCGGGTTTGTTCGCGGAGAGTAGCGCCGGCGGGGCGCGGGAGTAACCCATGGCCTCCTCCACACTGCGCGCCAGCGTGCCAGCGTGGCGTCCCCGCGGGTTCGTCCCGGTCATCGTCGCGGCGGCAATCCTCGTCGCTGTCCCACTGGCGGCCCCTCTGCTCGACCGCTCCGCCGGGGGTCCGACCACGGCCTTCGCTTCCGCTCCGTCCGGTGACTACATCGTCCTCGCCGCGGACAACGCCGAGCGCACCGCCGAACTCATTAGCGTCGCGCCCGTCACCGACCTCGCGGCCGCTATCCCCATCGCCACCGTCGACCACCTCGAAGGCTTCGGCTCCCTCGGCGCCGTCTCTCCCGATCGCGCCCGCCTCGCCCTCGCAACTGTCGATGCGGGCTCGCCCACCCGACCTGGAGCCTCGCTCCTTGTCGTGGATCTCCTCACGGGCGAGACCACTCGCCTCGCCATCGAAGCCGACCACCTTCAGCGCCCCCTCTGGGCTCCCGATGGCGATTCTGTCGTCATCACGCGCACCACCAACGAAGGCGGCGCTACGAGCGACGTCTCCGTCGTCCGCGTCCCGGTCGACCTCTCGGGCGAGACCATCCTCGAATCGCACCTCAACGTTCTCGGCGCCTTCCCGTTCGCCTTCGATCAATCGGGCCGCCTGCTCACCGTCGTCATCAAAGCCGACGGCTCAACCGTCTTCCGGGACGGCGAATCGCTTCTCCACATCAGCCCTGGGTACACGCGTGACTGGACGCTCAGCCCCGACGGCCTCGCGCTCGCCTACGTTGAAGCCAATCTTGAGGCCGGCGTTGCCTACTTCCCACGCGTCGCCATGCTTGAAGGCGGCGATGCTGGGGTTGCGGCGCAATCGCTGTCGGCCGGGCAAGCGCTGGGCTCAGCCTGGCCCGCGAACAGCCCCCTGCCGGTCTTTGGAAACGACCCCTCCTCCGCAACCGGCCTTTCCGCCCAGTCCGCCCTCGCATCGGGATTCGACATCCCGCAGGGCTACGCATCCGACGGCGCGTCGCTCGTCGTCCAGCACTGGACCGGCGGATCGTTCGCAGCCCCCGGCGATGTCTCCCTCGACGTAATCGCAAACGGCACACGCATCCCCATCACCGGGCATGAGAGGTTCTACGGATGGGCTACGCGCTGAAGACACTCGCGCTTGGCGCGATGCTCGCCCTCGGCGTTCTCGTCGTCGCCGCCGCGCCGGCCGCGCGCGAAGCCAACGCCTGCGGCTCGTTCGGCCCCTATGACTTCGACACATACGAATACCCCAACTCCGGCCTCGGCTACGGCGATCTCATCACCTACTCCGCTCTCGGCCGGCTTCCCCAGCTCAACTACGAACTCGCATCCGGCGACCACGTCGACCTCCGCTATCAGGGCCTGGAAACCGGCGCCCGCGCGGCCCGAACCATTCCCAGTACCGCGAATGTGATCCCACCGTCGATTCTGAAGTCCATCGTCTGGAACGAATCCGGCTGGGCGAACGGGGCGCCTCCCGGTGGCCCCAGCGTCCCGTGGGGCGGCATCGGTGCCGTCATCCGCTCCTTCGACTGCGGTTACGGCCTTGGACAGGTCACCAGCGGGATGGGCAACAACACCGGGACCCCGTCCGGCCGCCAGGCGGCAATCGGCACGCACCCCGTCATCAACATGATGGAAGCGATTCGCATCCTCGCCGACAAATGGAACTCCGCGCCGTCGTTCCGCCCAATCGCTGGCCAGGGGAACCCCGCCGCCCTCGAAGATTGGTACTACGCCATCTGGAGCTACAACGGCTTCGCCTTCGTAAACCACCCACTCAACCCGGCTCGTGACCCGCTGCGAGGCGGTCTCTATCACTGCTACAGCCCCATCGCGCCGGAAAGCCTCACGAGCATCTACAACCGCGGCCACTACACCTACCCGGAGCTGGTCTACGGGTGCATGGTCTATCCCCCGACGAAGAGCTCGGGACCGCTCTGGCAGCCCCAAACCGTCTCAATGCCCGCCGTCTACCCCAGCTCCGAAGTCTTCGAAGTCTCAGCGGCCTTCGCACCTGAGGTCTACTCCGCCTGCGAAGATGCCAACTTCAGCGGCGGCTGCCCTGGGATGGACTACCCCACCACCATCCCCGAACGCGAAATCTGGACGCACCCCGACAACACCCCGGACCCCGGCATCCCATCAGGCATCCTCGGCGCTCCCATCCTCTCAATCTCCGGCCCCCCGTCCGCCGAGCTCGTCGCGAACGCCAACGGCTCGTCCAGCTCATTCACCGTCACGGTTCGGAACACGGGCACTTCCCTTGCGCCCTACCGGATCCGTTCATCAGCGCCCTGGCTCGTCGCTCGCCATCCCGATGACGCCGCAACGCGTACCCTCGATGGCGGCATAGCAGCCGGCGCCGACGTCCCCGTCAGCTCGGGCGGCACCGTGAAGCAGGGCTACGACAGCGTCCTCAACGTCACCGTCAACGTCCCCGCCTATCCCGGCGGCGACCGCACCGCCACCCTCTGGATCGAACCTCTTTACGGCGGCGGATCGGTCTACCAGGTTCAGGTCAACGTCGAGTTCATCGGCGGCCCACTCCCCTTCCGCATCGTCGTCCCCGGAGCCACGCGTTAGCCGCCGACCGTGCATTCGGGATGGCGTTCCGGTGGCGGCGTTGCGGGCGGCTCGCCACCCGCCGTCACCTGTAACCTGTCACCTCTGACCTAGATCGTCAGCCCACCGAGCCCCTGTATCCCCCGCACGTGCTCGATCTCCCCGGCGTGCCGGAAATTGTGCGTCAGGCACATGTCGAACAGCCCGTTCCACAGCGCCATCTCCCCCACCGGCTTGATCCGGACCGTGATCGATGTCAGGTCTTCCGGGCTCAGCGACGCGACATAGTCGTCGGTCGCGTCCCACACCTTCCGCTGGTACTCCGACCACCGTTCCACATCGGCGATCGTAACCGCGTTCGCCTCCGCCTCCGTCATCAACGTCCCCTGGCTCGTCCGCGGCAGCCCAAACGCCTCGTCGTACCCACCGTCCAACCAGACCGTGTTCCGGCGCTGAATGACGAAGTTCACGATGTTGTCCTCGGTCCGCACGCAGTGCCACAGGCTGAAGAACGCGCTCACTCCGCCTTCGCGCGGCCGAAAGTTGAACTGCTCCGCCGTCATCTCCTCGACGGCCCTCGTCAGCAGCCGGTGCGCGCTCGCGAACCCATCTCGCAAAATCGTGTTCGGTGTCATCGGGATCCCCCTGCCCCGAATCATCCGCATCTAGCCAGCGACCGTCCACCGCCACCGCATCACCGACCGCCCGTCCGCTGGCGAATCCGCCCTCCGACGGACCCGCTCGTCACCTGTCACCGGTGACCCGTCACCTACTAAGCGGCTTTGACCGGCGCCTCCAGCGCGTACCCTGTCCCCCACCGGTTCACGATGTACTGCGGCTGGCTCGGGTCGTCCTCCAGCTTCTGCCGGAGATACCGAACATAGAGCCGCAGGTAGTGCGTCTCGCTCGCGTACTGCGTCCCCCACACTCGGGCGATCAGCGCCTTAGACGGCACGACTTCGCCCTGGTGTTCCGCAAGCGTCACGAGCAGCCGGAACTCCGTCGGCGAAAGCGCCACAGGCGTTCCGCGCTTCCGAACGAGCTGCCCACCCTGGTCGATTTCGATATCCCCAATTCGCAACACCTGGAGTACCGGCTTCTCGGCTGGCTTCTGCCCCTGCATCGCCCCGACGCGCCGGAAGATCGCCCGCAGCCGGATGTCGACCTCCTCGGTCGCGGCGCCGGGCTTCGTGTAGTCGTCCGCGCCTGTCTCTATCGATCGCATCATCTCCGCCGCCGACCCAACGCACCCCACCACGACGATCGGCGCCGACGTCACCTCGCGCACGAGTGCCACGATCTCCGCTGGCGCTGCCATCTCCCGCCCCATGTCGACCACCACCGCCTCCGGAGCCATCTCCTCGACGAACCGCGCGACGCCGCGTGGGTCGCCACAGGCTGACACCCGGTATCCCATCTGCTCAAGCCCTCGCCCACGGTCATAGGCAAACTCAAGCGCCCGCGAGACCACCAGTACCTGCAACCCGACTAGCGGGGGCAGTTGACGAAGACCTTCGTCCGGCGCCCATCGCATCTCCTGCTCACCCATTGAACTATCCTCCGGCCGGCTGCCCTGGCATCGCGTGCTCGGGTCACGGTGTCCGTGCGGCGTTCGCCGCTAGCACTCCGCAACTCTCTGCCTGAATCATCGGCAGCTACCGCCCCCGCATACCGGCTCTCTAACGCCGCTCCAACATCTGTCACTCATGTGTTACCGCTTGGCACCCCCATCCGCGCCCCGCCTATTCCCGTCGCGCCTGCCGTAGAATCGCCCTCGCGGAATCCCTCCGCGTGGAGCCGCCCGTGACCTACGAATCCGTCGCCTATGACATCACCGATCGCGTCGCCACCATCACGCTTAATCGCCCAGAGCGCCTGAACGCCTTCGATGACGAGATGCTCGCCGAGTGGCGAGACGCCATCCTCCGAGCCGACCGCGATCAGGGCGTCGGTGCCGTCATCATCACCGGTGCCGGTCGCGGCTTCTGTGTCGGCATGAACGTGAAGGCCGCTGCTCAGGGTGAAGGAATCCTCTCCACCACCCCCGACATGCAGGTCCGCCGCCAGTCGCTCCGAAACGGCGTCCATCCCATCCCCCGCGCCCTCATCCAGCTCGAAAAGCCCTACATCGCCGCCGTAAACGGCCCAGCCGCCGGCGCCGGCATGGACATGGCGACCATGGCCGACATCCGCTTTGCCAGCACCACGGCAAGGCTCGGGATGACCTATGTGAAAATGGGCCTTATCCCCGGTGACGGCGGCTGCTACACCCTCCCCCGCATCGTCGGGACGTCCAAGGCCCTCGAGCTCATCTGGACCGGCGAAATGATCACCGCCGAAGAGGCGCTCCGCATCGGCTACCTCACTGCGGTCTACGAACCCGATGAACTCCTGCCCAGAGTCCACGAGTTCGCCGCGAAAATCGCCCGCGGCCCCGATGTAGCAGTGCAACTCGCCAAGAAGCTCGTGTACCGTTCTCAGGAGCTAACCTTCGATGCGCACCTTGACGTTGCCCAAATGGCGATGACCGTCGCCCAGGGCACCGAGGATGCGAAGGAGGGCCCGCGCGCCTTTGTCGAAAAGCGCGAACCACAGTTCAAGGGCTACTAGCCCGAAAGGATCGACCCGTGGACCTCGAAATCGGAAAGCCAGCGCCGCCATTCGTGCTCAAGAACAAGAAGCGCGAAGAAATCACCCTTGAGTCCGCAAAGGGCAAGCACATCGTTCTCGCCTTCTACCCCCTCGCCTTCACGGGCGGCTGCGAATCCGAGATGACCGCCTTCCGCACTCACACCGATGCATTCACCCGCGCCAACTCCCAGGTTTACGGCGTCAGTGTCGATTCCACCGCCTCCGCTGGGCGCTTCGAAGAGGACCTCGGCCTCGAGTTCCCGCTCCTCAGTGACTTCCCGGCCCACCAGGCTGGTAAGGACTACGGCGTCTACAACGAGAAGTACGGCACTCACTCCCGCACGACCGTCGTAATCGACAAGGATGGCATCGTCCGCGATATCTACACCGAAGGCCGCGAGTTCGAATCCCACCCGACCCACGCCCTCGACGTCCTCCGCTCGCTCGGCGAGAACCCCGACTAAGAAACGCCAGGAGTACTCATTGCCCGCCTGGGAATACGCATCTCTGCTCAACAGCGGCCCAGCAACCCGCGACGAACTGAACAACCTCGGCTCCGAAGGTTGGGAACTGGTGAGCGTCGTTCGCGCCGACAACGCCGCTTCGAACTCCCCGCAGCTCCTCTACGTCTTCAAGCGGCAGGTCGCTCCCGCCGCGAGCTAGTCCGTTCGACCCGCTGGGGGTGCTGCGTTCGCGTCACACCCCCATGTGTAGTCCCGGGCCGGCCGGGCATGCTCGGTATCCCCGCGAAGGAGCACTCAACGTGAAGACCAGCCTCGGACACCTCCAGCTCAACATCGACGCCGCCAACTTGCCGTTCTACAAAGCCCTGGCGGGCGTCCTCGGCTGGGAAACCATCTACGACGACCCCGGCATGTTCGGCGTCACCTGCAATAACAGCGCGAGCCTCTGGTTCTCCGTCGGCGCCGCCCCCGCGAGCAACAACTACGACGGCCCCGGCGTAAACCACATTGGCATCACGGCCGACTCAATCGCCGATGTCGACGCTGTCGCCGCACACATCAAGACCACCGGAGTCGATGCGCTCTTCGAAACCCCCCGCCATCGCCCTGAGTTCTCCGCCTCCGACGCCGCCACCTACTACCAGGTCATGTTCGAATCCCCCGACCGAATCCTCTGGGAAGTCGTGTACATCGGACCAAAGTAGCTAGCCTGCACCGGGGGCGACCGCGATCAGCGCTCGCAACTCAGAACTCCCTCAACCCCACTCCCCCAACCACCACCGTCGCTTCGGAGCCCGTGCCTTTTCCACGTACCGCAACCCGAACTTCCGGATCGCCATCTCCCGGATGTGCTCCATCGC
>JBPPMX010000319.1:0-15794 GCA_051306275.1 Tepidiformaceae bacterium | reverse complement strand
CGGGACGCGGGCACTGTGCGCGCTGGCACCGATCGGGGTGGTGGTCACGGGAGCACTGGCGAACCTCGACGTTGTGGTGGAGTTTCTCGGCGGCCAGGAACGTGGGGTGGTGGTCTGCGCGGGGGAGCAGGGTGGGAGACGGTTCGCCCAGGAGGACTTCGCGGCAGCCGGTGTGATCTTGCAGATGACGATGAAGGAAGCGCCGGGCAGTGACCTCGGAGACGCGGCGGGAATCGCGGTGAGCGCCCCGGGGATGGAAGACTGGCTGGCTTCCGGGATCCAGCGCACGGGCCGGAGCGGACGGCTGATTGGGAGTGCCCAGCACGCGCGGGACCTGTTCGCGCTGGGACTTGGAGCTGATGTCCAGTTCGCCACCCAGGAGAACACATCGGGTGCGCTGCCGACGGTAGTGGAGTGGGGCGAGGGTTGGGCTCGGCTGATGGATGTTCGGGCCGCGGGCGGGGGCATGGCGTGAGGAACGGCGTCCGCCGGGCTACTTGAGGCTCGATCGCCACCGCTGTTCGAGTTCACGGACACGGTTGGGGTCAACGGGACGGCCGGCATAGCGAGCCTGTTCGAACGCGGCGGTTATCTCGTCAGTGGCGGGGGCGTGGAAGGTGTCGGCGAGTTCCGGCCGGAACTCGCCAGGTGTGGCAGCAGGCGGACGTTCGTGGCCGCGACGTGATGCTTCGTCGAGGACGGAGAGGTAGAGACGTACAGCGTTGCCGCCGGCCGGTGGCGCGGGGGCCGCACGCCGGAAGGAGAGGTTCCCGAGGAGGGAGCGGAGGTCGTCGCCCAAGCTCCCGGTCGAGCCCGTCGCGCCCGGGGTTGCGCCGGGCGGCTGCGAGCGCCGACGGAAGCGGGTGAAGACCTTCACTACGCCTGCGATAACCCCCACCGCAACGAGGAGGAAGACGGCGCGCGCCGCGTAGACGACGAACCTTTCGAAGCCCGAGCGATCTTCGGCACGGGATGGGTCGCGGGCGTCGGCGGAGATGTCTCGGACGTTCGAAAAGATATCGGGGCCGCCGCCAGCGCCACCGAAGAGGAGTTCGAGGAACTGGGCCATGAGCCATGCCGGGGGGGTGAAGATGACCAAAAGGACGATTTCCAGGACGGCGCCGATGAGGCGCCCGGCAGGCGGGGCGAGCGGACCCCAGAGGAGGCCGAATACGAGTAGGCAGACCGCGATCGCGGCGAGGGTGCCGCCCATGAGCATTGCCGTGATGCCGCCGGTACGGACTGCGCCGATGGTCGCGCCACTTCGGGCCGACTGGGAAAAGGCGAGCGAGACGACGGCAACGGCGTAGAAGCCCCCCGCGCCGCGAGCAACATCACCGGCGGCGCTCGCCGACGAGGCGAGGACGGACATGAGCGTGACCGCGGCGAATCCACCTCCGAGCTGTTTGGGCAGCAGTTCGAGGTCGACATCAGTTTCGGAGCGAAAGAGGCCCCATCCGAGCGCCGCGATCAAGAGGATGCCACCGACCATGGCATCTGTATGGTCGCGGGTGGTCCCGCTCGGATCCTGGATGAAGTGCGTGACCCAGCCGAACTCCCAGATCCAGAAGTCCCCTCCAAACTCGATTCGGAGCCCACCGTAGAGCACGATCCAGATGACGAAGGCAGCGATGATCCAGCGGGCGCCGCCGGGGACATCGAGGTTGCCAAGAAAGCGGGGGAGCCCGAAGGCAGCAAGCGTGACGGCAACAACCGTCACGGCGTTGACGGCGTGCTGGGAGTCGGAGGAGTAGCTGACGCTCCACCATGCGCCGATGACGTAGATGACGATCGCCTCAGCGGCGACGGCGAGGACAACGGCGATGGCGCCGATCACGACGGGACCCCCATCGGCTCGTAGGCCCAGCGGGCCTGGTGGACTTCGATGCCGGGGAAGTCGGCGGGGTCGATGCGTTCGGAGGTGGCGACGACGGTGACGCGATTCCCTTCGGAGGCGAGACGAAGGACGGCGCCGACGAGAGTGGGTGGCGCAAGGGACGCGACGACGACGACAGTCGAGCCGATCGGCATGCGGCCACTCTCGCGGTGAATCGCGCCGGCCAGGTCCCCCATCGTGAGGGGTTGGATGACGGCGAGCGCTTCGAGGAGGCGGGGGAGCTGCTCAGCCGAGCGGGAGGGCGGGAGCCGGATCGGGCGGTCGGACCCGGGGAATGAGCCGTTGGCGAGAAGGCCGACGCTGTAGCGGGCACCGGCCGCCCATACGGCGATCGAGGCAGTCGCAGTGACAGTCCGCTCAAGCTCATTCGGGAGGTATCCCTCCCAGGCGTGTTCGAGGGTATCGATGTTCATCAGCAGGTAAAACTGGTGGGTGGCGGACGGTTCGTAGACGCGAGCCTGGAGGTCGCCGCGGCGCGCCGTGGCCTTCCAGTCGATTCGACGCAATGGGTCGCCGGGGCGGTATTCGCGAAGCCCGCTGATACGGAGGGGGTCTTCGAAGACGCGATCGCGGCCTTTGCGTTCACCGAACGGGCGATCACCCGGGAGTCCGAGATCCTGGAGGGGGACAACACGGGGGAAGACAATCAGATTCTCGGTCCCCAGGGGTTCGTGGACGTGGGGGAAAATGCCGAGGAGGTCTGAGGAGCGGATGGCGACAGGCCCGAACTGATGGTAACCGCGAACGCCCGCGTGGACGGCGAACTCCCAGTCGTGGCGCTGGTACCAACCGAGGGCGCCGCGCCGGAGAAGCCACGAGTACCCGGGGACTGCCTGGGCGATGAGATGCTCGTCGCGGACGCGGATGTGGTCGGCAAGCGTGAGACGCCACTCATACCAGGGGAGCGGGACGAGCTTGCGGTTTCCGAGTGAGAGCGAGAGGGGCACGTCCTCATCGATGAAGGCGCGATGCTCGCCGAGACGGGCCGTGAAGGTGACTCGGTCGAAGAGATGGCGACTCCAATAGCGGGTGACGGCGCCGATGAGTACGACCGCGAAACCGATCGCGGCAAGGGTTGGGACGCTGGCCGCGAACCCGAGGAGGACAAGAAGCGCGCCGACGTGAAGCCAGGCGTCGCGAAAGGGCATATCAGGCCTCGACCGGGACGGGGACGCGCTGGAGCAGGTCGGCGAGGAGGTCGTTCACGTCGCGGCCGCGGAGGCGGGATTGGGTGGAGAGTATGAGGCGGTGGGGGAGAACATGGCGGGCCATCGTCTTCACGTCGTCGGGGAGGACGAAGTCTCGGCCCTGGATGGCAGCGTAGGCGCGAGCGGCGCGGAAGAGGGCGAGGCTGGCGCGCGGGCTGGCACCGAGGTCGAAGGCGGTATCGCGGCGGGTCTCCTGGACGATGCGCACGGCGTAGCGGCGGATGGCGGGGTCGACGTGGAGGTGGCCGAGCGCGATCGCGAGGCGGACGAGTTCGTCGGCGGAGACGACGGGTGCGATCGATTCGAGTGGGCTCGCGGATTCGAAGCGGGAGAGGATCTCATCCTCCTCGTCTTCGCCGGGGTAGCCGAGTTCGAGGCGAACGAGGAACCGGTCGAGCTGCGCTTCGGGGAGGGGGAAGGTGCCTTCGAGTTCGACGGGGTTCTGGGTCGCGATGACGAGGAAGGGGCGGGGGAGCGCAGTCGTCACGCCTTCGACGGTGATCTGGCGCTCCTCCATCGCTTCAAGGAGTGCGGCCTGGGTGCGCGGCGTCGCGCGGTTGATTTCGTCGGCGAGGACGACCTGGGCCACGAGCGGACCTTCGCGGAACTCGAAGTCGCCGGACTTCTGGTTGAAGAAGTGGATGCCAGTGACGTCAGACGGCATGAGGTCCGGCGTGAACTGGATGCGGCGGAACGAGCATCCGATCGAGCGTGCGATCGACTTCGCGAGCATGGTCTTGCCAATGCCGGGGACATCTTCGAGGAGAATGTGCCCTTCGCAGAGGAGGGCGACGAGGGCGAGGCGGACGACTTCGGCTTTGCCCACGATGACGCGCTCAACGCTGTGCTGGAGGGTTGCGGCTGTGGCGGCTATCGCCTCGACATCGGCTGGCGATAGCCGTCCCGCGTGTTCGACAGTGCTCAAGCGATCCCCTCCGTAGGGAGCCGATGGTACGCGAGACGCGACAAAGGGCGCGACTGCGGCGGTATCGACCGGGCGCGCTAGACTGGCCGGGTGCTGGACGTTCAGACGATCGAGCTGGCGTACAACCGCGTGTACGTGGTGGACGGGGCGGGCTGGCGCGTGCTCGTGGACACCGGCCCGGACTATGCGGGGGCGTGGGAAGTGGTGCAGGCGGCGCTGGGCGGGCGGCAGCCTGACCTTGTGGTCGCGACGCACGGGCACATGGATCACGCGGGCATGGGCGGCCGTTGGGTGCGTGCAGGAGTACCGGTGGCGCTGGGTGCGGAAGACCGGCGGTTCGGACACGGACCGGAGCACGCGGCCGAGGACTACGAGCGGCTTGAAGCGTACGCGAGGACGAGCGGGGCGGAGCCGGACGTCCTGAAGGAAGCGATCGCGGCGATTCGATTGCGGCGCCAGTGGGCGCGGCTGGCGGGGGGCGAGGGCTACCCGGACGGCGGGAAGGACGGCCGGTGGCCGACGGGCCTGCGGTACGAGGCATTCGAGCCGTCATTGATGCTCAGCGATGGCAGGCTACCGATAGGGGAGCTGGAGGTGGTGATGAGCCCTGGGCACACGCCGGGGAATCTTGTGCTGTTCGGGCGCGAGTCGGGGGCGCTCTTCTCGGGGGACCAGTTGCTGCGGGACATCACGCCGACGCCGGCGCTGCAGTTCACGGCGGATGGTTCGCGGTTCGCGAGCCTGCCGCGGTTTCTGGATTCGATGCGGCGGCTGGAGGCGTATGACCCGGTGCGGTGCTACCCGGGCCACGGCGAGTCATTCGGAAGCGTCGCGAATGTGATCGCGGCGAACCTCGACCAGGTAGAGCAGCGGGCCGACCGCGTGTGGGACACGTTGAAGGCCCAGGGCCCGGCGCCGGTATATCCCCTGGCGGAGCGGATCTACCCGCGGGCCGCGCGACGGCGATTCTGGCAGATCGTATCTACGGTGCAGGGGTGTGTGGACCTGCTTGTCGAGGAAGGGCTGGCGGAGGAGCTGGATGGCGTCGTCGCGGCGCTGTAGGGGCGTGAGGCAGCGATGATCCCGGATGGGCTTCGCGCACTTGCGGTCGACAAAGCGGTCGAGCACCTGAAGGCGCTGGTGCGGTTCGACACGACGAATCCGCCGGGGAACGAGTTGCCGGCGGTCGAGTACGTGGCGAGTGTGTTGCGAGCGGAGCGCTGCTGATGACCTCGCACGTGGACGTGGTGCTCGCCGAGGCGGAGAGGTGGACGTATCCGCCGTTCGAGGCCGTGGAGCGCGACGGGTACATCTGGGGGCGCGGGACGGTCGACATGAAGGGGATGACCGCGTTCCAACTCGCGACGATGGTGGCGTTGAAGCGGGCCGGTGTGACGCTTGAGCGGGGCGTGATCCTGCTGGTGCTCGCAGACGAAGAAGCCGGGATGACCTGGGGTTCGAAGTGGATGGTGGAGAATCAGCCGGACCTGATCCGGGCGGAATACGCGCTGAACGAGGTTGGTGGGTTCAGCGCGACGGTGGGAGGGAAGCGACTGTTTCTCGTGGGGACCTTCGAGAAGGGGATCTGCTGGATGCGCCTCACGGCGCGGGGGGACACGGGCCACGGATCGCTGCCCGGTGGGCGGAATGCGGTCGTGGCGGTGGCCGAGGCGGCGGCGAGGCTCAGCCGGGCACGGCTGGGCGGGGAGGTACGGGCGAGTGCGCGGGCGTTCTTCCAGGAGGTGGCTGAGGGCAGCGGGCAGAGCGCGCGGGACCGTGGTGCGGGGGTTGCTTCGCGATGCGACGCGGGAGGCATCGTTGCGGGTGCTGGAGCGCGCACAGCCAGACGATGCCCGCGTGTTCCGAGCGATGCTGCGAAACACGGCGACGCCGACGGGTTTGCGAGCGGGCGAGAAGGAGAACGTGGTGCCCGGAAGCGCGGAGGCGATCGTTGATGGACGGATCCTGCCGGGGACATCGCTTGAGGCGTACCTGGCGAGGGTGCGGCGGGTTGTAGGGCCGCGGATCGAGGTCGAGGTGCTGCAGTCGGGCGCCCCGGGGGAGGTGCCGCTCGATTCGGGGCTGATGCGGGTGATTCGAGACGTTGTGAAGAAGCGCGAGCCGGGATCGAAGGCCGTGCCATGGCTAAACGTGGGATTTACGGATGCGTACCACCTCTCGAAGCTCGGGGTGCAGTGCTACGGGTTCTGTCCGCTGGTGCTGCCCGGGGAGATGCGGTTCGCCGGGTTTTCCACGGCGACGACGAGCGGGTGCCGGTGGTGGGCTACCGGCGGGGGATGGAGATCTTCATGGACGTGGTGGAGCGCTTCGCGGGGGCGGGCGCAGGTTAGCGCCGGCCGCGTGCGACCAGGAGGAGCCCTACAGCGGCGATGGGCACTGCGAGGACCACCCACGGACGCTCGATGGAGCGGGTGGCGCGGGGATGGCAGCCCGCTCGGCTGCGGTGGTTGCGGCGCGGCGACGGAGTTCGAGCAGCAGACTGTCCTGACCGCGTGCCATGGCCCCATGGTGGTTAGCGGCGAAGACAGGCTTGAAAAGGCGGCTGAAGCGCAGCGGCTTGTCGGCGCGGACCTGCCAGTCGTAGGTGATGTCGACGAACGGGCCGTCCTGGACGAACGCCCACTCGCCGCGGCCAACGAAATCGCCCCAGGCTTCGAGTCCGAAACCATCGGGGCGCGAGTCCGGCACCCGGACGACCAGCGGAGGCGGTAGGGGAGCCAGCCTTCGTGTAGAGGGCGAATTCACGGTCAATACCAGTCTCGTCGTCGCCGTGGGTTAGCTCGGTGACATCGAGGTACACAGATGGCCACCAGCGCGGCAGGTCAAGCGCCTCGGCGAGGATGTCGTGTACTTCGAGGACAGTGCCCGGCACCCGCCAGTGTGTGACGAAGTGGTAGGCGTTGGCGCCCACTGCTACTCGGTGAGGCGGCGGTAGAGGGTGGGGAGGCGGCTGGGGAGGGCCTCGATGTCGGCGACGACTTCGTAACCGATGTCTTCGCACATGGTCTTGAGGTAGTCGTGGCCGGCGCGGTCCACCGTGAGGCAGAACGGGGTAATGCCGATGCGCTTGGCTTCGTTCAGGGCCTGCTTTGTGTCGTGGATCGCGTATTCCTTCTCGGTCCGGTCACGCCCGTACCCGTGGTCCTGGGGGCGGCCGTCGCTGAGGAGGAAGAGGATCTTCACCTTGGCCTCGGTGCGTTCGAGCTTGTAGGTCGCGTGGCGGATAGCCGGGCCCATCCGGGTTGAGCGGATGGGCGTGACCTTATCGAGGCGGTTCTTGATGTGGACATCAAGGGTCTCGTCGAAGTCCTTGATGACGAAGAACTCGACGTTGTCGCGCCCGTAGCCGCTGAAGCCGTAGATGCCGTACTGGTCACCGATAGTTTCGAGCGCGGTCATGAGGAGCACGGTCGATTCGCGCTCCAGGTCGATGATGCGCTTCGGGGGGGCGCTCAGCTCCTGGCGGCGCTTGGAGACCCACCAGCTGAGGTACTTGCGAGGGTCGTCGTCAAAGTCGTCGTCGTCGTACTTCTTCTCGCGCTTGTTGATCTCTTCGTCCGTGCTCGCGGACATGTCGATGAGGAAAGCGACTGCGACATCGCGCTCAATCTTGTTGCGACGCCAGTAGATCTTCTCGGACGGATTCACGCCGGCGCGGTACTCGACCATCCATTCGATTGCGGCGTCGAGGTCGATGTCTTCGCCATCGGGGAGGCGCTTGAGCTTGCGGAAGAGCTCGGGCTTCATGAGTTCGAACTGCTTGCGGGTCTGGGAGACGAGCCCGGAGTGCTCGCGCAGAGTGTTCTCGTAGAACTCGTCCTCGCCCTCTTCGAGTTTCGACTCTTTGACGGCGCACCAGCGGGGCTTGTAGTCCTGGGCGCGGAAGTCCCACTCGTCGTAGTAGTAGATCGTGACAACCGGTGCGAGCGGTGCTTCATCCTCGTCACCGGGCGTGCTTGAGTCGTCCTTGGGATCGCCCTTCTTCTGGTCCTGGCTGGGCGTCCCCGCCTCTTTCATGAGGTTGGACATGAACATGCCGGTGGTGGAGTCGAGGTCGCCTTCCATCATGGAATCGAGGTCGATCTCGACGCTCTTTTCGAGAAGTTCCTGGAGCTGTTCGGGGGTGAGGGGGACGGCAGACTGTTCGCCCGCATCTCCACCCATCTGGGCGTCCTCGCGGAGTTTCATGAGGAGCTGGACGAGTTCGGGCTTGAAGTCGCCGCGGAAGTCGACTTCCTGGGGGCTCTGGTACTCCTGCTCGCCTTCGCCGACGTCGGACATCTCCATCTGCATGCCGGCCGAGCCGGCTTCGCCGGGTTCGCCGCCGGGCATCGGTGGGCCTGAGGCCGGTTCGACCGAGTCCCATGGTTCTTCCTGGAGCGATTCGTCGAGTACGTTGGGGAGGCCGATAGCGACATGGTAGAGGCGGAAGGCGGCCTCGGCGGCGTCTTCGACGGTGGCCTCGCGGTCCTTGAGCGCATCGAGGAGGTTGAGAGCGCCGGCCATGGTGTCGGCACGGCTGCCGGGCCAGCGGACGCGGTCGACGCCATCGAGGCTGACGCGGACGAGGTTCTCGACAAACGCTTCGCGGAGGGGGAGCTCCTGCGGGTCCGGGCGCTTGTCGAGTTCGAGCTGCTGGAGGCGGACGAGGGGCCGGCGCACGCCCGCATAGTCGCGCTTAATCGCCGCATCGACGCGCTGAGCTTCGGTGACGGTGAAGATGTCGCTGATCAGCTTCCGGTCGGGGAAGCGGTCGTAGAAGCGTTCCATCGCAGTGACGGCGGGGGAGTCGTTGGCGGCGAGCCGAACAAGGGAGCCGTCGAGGACGCCGGGTGGGCGGGAGAGATCGAGTTCGAAGCTGCCGAATTCGATATAGGCGGCCTGGAAGGTGGCGAAGACCTTCATCGCCGCGTAGTTCTCGTCCTTGTCGTGGAAACGCTCCATGACATCGGGGAGGAAGATGGCGGTGCCTTCGGTGGTTGCTCGGTGTTCGTTGATCCAACCGATACCCTTGTCGGCGAGCGCTTCGGTCGTCTGGACGCTGACGTTCCGACCGGTGAGGGCCTTGCAGTAGAGCCGGAGGACCTCGCCGATGCGCGACAGCTCGACGCGGGCGGAGAGGTTCTCGAGAACGTCCTCGCCGCGGGTCGACTGGAGGCGGAAGTAGGCTTCGCCGCCATCGTGGCTGGACTGCAGGATGCGGAGGCCGGACTGCTGCCAGTTTTCGAGCTCGTCGAGGCGGATGCGGGACAACACGGTCGGGACGTTCGCGAGGAAGTCCATAGCGGCATAGGGAGAAAACGGGGCGAGCTGTTCGGCGAGCTCGATGATGCTCGTGTGATCGTCTGGTTCGAGCTCGGAGAGGGCGTTCGCGCCTTCTTCGTAGTACTGGAACGCGGAGCGCGCCTGGCCGCGCGCGACCTGTGCGGCGAGGAGGAGGTAGCGTTCACGAACCGGGATGTGGACCTTCTGGAGGAGGACGGCGCCGCGCTCGAAGAAGAGGCGCGAGTCGGCCCAGGAGGACTGGGCGAGTTCCACGGCGAAGGTCACGAACGGCAGGCGGTCGTCTTCGTCGAGCTGGGAGAGGACGCGCGGGGACTGCGCGAGGCAGGCAGCAGCGAGCTCGTAGCTGTGGCGGGCGAGTTCGTCGACGAACATCGTCAGGCGTGTGGCCTGGCTGATACGGAGGGTGGAGAAGATCGGCGGGCTTATCTCGAAGAACTGCGCAGCGAGGGAGGAGCTCTTCCAGTTCCCCTTGTAGAGACGGCGGCCGAGGTCCGCCCACTGGCGGATGTGGTTCGGACCGACGGTCTCAATGGTCTCAGGTGCGGCGCGTAGGAAGGCGACGGCAAGGGGGGCGGAGTCGCCGGCCATGGCGAGAGCTTCGCGTCCGAGGGTCTCGATCGCATCCCAGGTGCTGTTCGCAGGGAGGTGCTCGCCAGCGCGGAAGTACTCAAGCGCGGCTTCCCATGAGCGCAGGCTGAGGCCAGTCATCTCTACGCCGGTTTCGGCCCAGATCTGCATCTGGGACGGCGAGAGACGCGGGGCGAGGGCGCGGAGCCCAGCTTCGAAGTGCTCTTCGAGGGGAGCGGGGAAACTCGAGATGCGCTCGTGGTGACGCGAAAGAAGCTCGCCGACGATAGTCATGCACCGGCCTCCGAGGCAGGGTTCAGGTTGATATAGGCTCGGAGTGGATCGGGGTAGTCGTAGAAGGTGACGTCGCCGGATTCAGTATCCCAGACGGCGCAAGAGAGCTGGAACTCGTTGCTGGGGTCGCGCGCGTCGCCAGCGGAGCCGGGGTTGATGATGAGCGCGCTGCCGTAGCGTTCAGCCATCTTGAAGTGGGTGTGGCCAACGATGATGCAGTCGAAGCCCATGTCGGCGGCTTTCGACCAGATGCGCTTGTGGTGCGGGTAGACGTAGTCGCGCCAGGGTTCCCAGGGGGAGCCGTGGGTGAGAAGGAGGCGTTTGCCCCCGACTTCGGTCTCAACCCGGAACGGCTGGGCGCGCATCCACGATACGAGCTCCTGGTCGACGGCCGGGTCTTCGAGTGCGCGGCTATCGGGGGCGAGGAGCGTCTCTTCGTGATTGCCCTGGACCACGAGGGCGTTGAGGTCACGGAGGCAGCCGACGACTTCGTTCGACCAACGGAACTGGAAGACGGCATCGCCCGCGCACACGAGCCGATCGATATCGCCCATGAGTTCCAAAGCCTTCTGGAGGCCGGGGAAGTTGCAGTGGATGTCGGAGACTATGCCTATGCGCATGGCGTCCCCTGCGGGGGGCACGGGGAGGGCGCTGCCCGGCCCGGTCGGGCGACGACGCGAACGATTGCAAGGAGATGACGCCAGCTCATTCGAAGATTGAGGTGACTACCTCTTCGATGCTCCGCTGAACTTCGAGGTCGTCGGTGAGTGCCCACGTGACGGCGACCTGGCAGGCGCGGCGCGGTGCGATGCCCCTTGCGATAAGGCGGCCAGCATAGATCAGGAGGCGGGTGCTGACGCCTTCGCCGAGGCCGTGTTCGCGGAGGTTGCGGACCTTCTCGCCGAGGCGGGCGAGGTCGGCGGCGCTCTCGGCCGATACGCCGGCTTCGTGGGCGATGATCTCAGCCTCGTGTTCGCGAGGCGGGTAGGTGAACTCGATGGAGATAAAGCGCTGCCGGGTGGAGTGCTTCAGGTCCTTGAGGGCGCTCTGGTAGCCCGGGTTGTAGGAGATGACGAGAAGGAATCCATCCGCCGCTTCAATGACCTGGCCGAGCTTCTCGATGGGGAGAAGGCGGCGGTGGTCGGTGAGGGGGTGGATGAGGACGGTAGTGTCCTTGCGTGCCTCGACAACCTCGTCGAGGTAGCAGATGGTGCCGGACTTCACGGCGCGGGTCAGGGGGCCATCTACCCAGCGGGTGCCGTCGGAGTCGAGGAGGTACCGTCCGACGAGGTCACTGGCGGTGAGGTCTTCGTGACAGGCGACGGTAATGAGCGGCCGAATGTCCTCGGTGCCGCCCTCGGGGGAGTGGGTGAGGCGAGTAATCGGCCGGCCGAGCCGGTAAGCCATGTACTCGACGAAGCGCGTCTTGCCGCAACCGGTGGGGCCCTTCAGCAGGACGGGGATGCGCTGTTCGAAAGCGGTTTCGAAGAGCGGGATCTCGTCTGAGATCGGGAGGTAGTAGGGCTCGGTGGCAACGCCATACTCCTCGACGGCGTATGACGTAGAGATATCCCTGGTTGCGGTTTCGCTCACGGGCTATAGGCCTCCCTGGCTTGCGGGCGTAAGGCGGGACTGGAGGGCTTCCCACTCGGCGAGGGTGGCGGCTTCGAGCTCTTCGAGAGAACCGCTGTTGTTGATGATGTGGTGTCCCCGCCCGATGCGCTCGTCGTTGGAAAGCTGCGAGGCCAGGCGGGCGCGGGCTGCGGCTTCGTCGAGGCCATTGCGGGCGGCGAGGCGAGCGACGGCCTGGTCGGGCTCGACCACGACGACCCAGATCTCGTCGACGAGGTCTTCCCAGCCGGCTTCGAAGAGGACCGCGGCTTCGAGGACGGCGAGGTTGTTGCCGGCCGTTTCGAGCTGGGAGAGCTCCTCGCTCGCCATCTTGCGGATGGCCGGCCAGACGACATCGGTGAGGCGCGTCATCTCTTCGGGCTTGCCGAAGACCTTGGCGCCGAGAACCTTGCGGTCGATGGTGCCATCGGGGGCAATGAGGTCGTCACCGAAGGTGGCAACGACGCCCTTGAAGCCTTCAGAGCCGGGTTCGTAGGCGCGGTGACCGAGAATATCGGCATCGATAACGGGGACATTCCGCGCGCGAAAGAACTGGGAGACCGTGGTCTTGCCGCTGGCAATCCCACCGGTTAGTCCGATAGTAAGCAAAGGGGTTCTCCGGGGCTCAGATCGAGAATTGAACCTGTAGTCTAGACCTTGCGCTTAACGCGCCGCAAACAGGCGCCGCCGCAGGTGGTGGCATGGGCGGATGGCGTTTCGTATCGTGGCATCATGCGAGAACTCGTGCGGTACGACATCGGCGACATCCAGGTGACGGTGGTCTCGGACGGAGAGGTGCGGCTCGACGCCGGGGCGGTGTTTGGGCTCGTCCCGCGGGTGATGTGGGAGCCAATCGTCGGGCGTGAGAATCTCGACGACGAGCACCGGATCACGATGGGCCTGAACTGCCTGCTGGTCCGGAGCGGGGACGATCTCCTGCTTGTGGAAACGGGGATGGGGAACAAGCTCGTCGGTTCGTTGCGGGAAAAGGTTTTCCCGGGCGAATACGGGACATTGATGGAGGCCATGCTGGCAGCGGGCGTTCGGGCCTCGGATGTGACCGCGGTAGCGAACACCCACCTGCACGCGGACCACTGCGGATGGAACACGGTGAAGGACTACGACCGGCTGCGCCCGACGTTCCCGAACGCGCGGTACTACATCGATGCGGGGGAATACGAGGCGGCGATGAACCCGAACGAGCGGACGAAGGCGACGTATCTCCGCGAGAACTTCGAGCCACTCGAGAAGGCAGGGCAGCTCGACCTGATCGAGGGCGAGACGGAGATCGTGCCGGGAGTGCGGTTCATCCCGACGCCGGGCCATACGGCCGACCACGCTGCGCTTGTGATCTCT
Source organism: Tepidiformaceae bacterium (assembly GCA_051306275.1). GTDB lineage: Bacteria > Chloroflexota > Dehalococcoidia > Tepidiformales > Tepidiformaceae > JBPPMX01. The sequence continues at coordinate 2,629 of JBPPMX010000319.1, read as the reverse complement.
TCGAAGGGGTCGACGGGGTACTACCTTGGTGACATGGTGCAGCACGCCGCGCATATCGAGCGGGTGCCATGGATCTCGGCGTTCGACGTGTTACCGCTGGTGAGCCTCGAGACGAAGAAGACGATCGCGGAACGGGCTATCCGGGAGAACGCGCTCCTGATGTGCACGCATGCGCCGTATCCAGGGGCCGGGCGATTGACCGAAAGTGGCGGGCGACGGACGTATACCCCCGAATGACCGAGGAAGGGCGACGCGTCTACTCGCTGGCGCTTCGAGACCTCTATGCGAGTCGCGGAGCGCAACTCGCGGAGCGAAGCGGCTGGCTGGTTCCGGGACATTTCGGAGACGGGGGCGCGGAGTACCGGGCGATCCGGGAGGGGGCGGCGCTGATCGACCGCTCGTCGCGGAGCCGGTTCATGGTGACGGGGACGGACGCGCTGGATGTGCTGGATGCGGTGTTCGCGGGTGAGGTGCGGGAGCTTGAAGAGGGGCGCTGTATGCGGGCGGCGATCGTCGATGAGCAGGGGATCGTGCGGGACGTGGCGCTGATCGCTCGGACTGGCGGGATTGCGTACCTGGTTTCGGGGGAGCCGGGGCAGCGGGAGGAGACACGAGAGCGGCTGACAAGCGCGGTGCAATCGGACTACGAAGCACGGGTGGACGACCGGACGGAGGGGACGTGTCTGATCGCTCTCGTCGGGCCGAACGCGGCAGGGCTGGCGGCGGAGCACCTCGCGGAGGGGCTTTCGGCGCGAATGCAGGGGATGCATTGTTCAGCGTTCCAGTTCCACGGGTTTCGATCGCTGGCGATGCGGACGAGCGATACGGGCGAGGACGGGTTCGAGATGATGCTGGCGCCCGCTGTCGCGCAGCACCTGATCGAGACGCTCACCGAGGCCGGTGCCGTTCTGGCCGGTGAAGATGCGCATGAGACCGCGCGGGTGGAGGCGTGCATTCCCGCGTTCGACCCGGACCTGCTGGGGGGCCTGACGCCAGCCGAGGCCGACCTCGATGTCCTGCTGGGAATCGACGGGGGCGCATCGGAGCGGATCCTCACCGGGCTGCTCGGAGACGATGGGCAACCGTTCGCTGCGGGAGATTTCGTACTTGCGGACGGGGTACGAATAGGCGAGGTGCGGAGCAGCGTGCGGTCACCGGCGGTGGGCGCTACGATCGCGCTCGCGGTCGTCGAATCGAGCCGTTCGCTCCCGGGCGCTGAGTTCGTGGTGTCGGGACGGCGTACGTTAGTGGTCGCGAAGCCTTTTCTTCGACGGAGACGATAACCGCCATGATGCCAGGTGGAGTACCAGACGCGCCCAACATTGAGTATGACCCTCGCTGGCCGGGGGTTATGGAGATCAAGTTCGGGGATGAGTGGCGGGCCAAGTTCATCGCGGGCGACGATCTGCCTGCAGGTGTGCCCGTGGCCTACGGATACGCGCTCGTCCTGATGGACGAGAAGGGGTACGTGACACGGAAGAAGGGCGACGAGGGGCCATGGCTCACCGTCGAGGGGCCAGCGAACCAGGGTGAAAAGGCTGAGGCGCTGGCGAAGCGCATCGCGAAGGAACAGACGGGTGCGACGGCCGGCACCGTATTCGTGACCGGCTACCTCGAATGCAAGGCGACGAGCCACAACCCGGAGTTTGAAGCCGGGGCGGTGACCGTGCGCCCGTTCATGGTGGTGGTAGCGAAGAAAATCTCGGACGTGCCGGCTGAGAGTGGGTACGAACGGCGGCGCCTGCCGCTAAACGAGTACTCGACACGCCTTCGGCGGCAGTACGCAGCGTTCGACCAGCACATCCTGGCTGCGATCGACCGGTACGTGGTGATGTCGAGGACAGGCGCGGTCTAGGGGTTGTAGATGCTTTCGAGCATCGCGAAGAGGTCCGGGTCGTAGCGTTCGAGCCAGTCACGGTCTTCGCCGGAGCTCCCACGGAGGAAGTAGACCTGCGTGCCTTCGGCGAAGTACTCGTTGGCGTTGGTGGCCGCGTAGGCGCCCTCGTACTTCCCGGCGTTGAGGGCATCCTGGTACAGCAGGCGGATGTCGATCGCGTCGGCGGGGCCGATTGACCAGCCCTGCACAAGGTGACCGACCTCGTGATAGAGGATGTTGAGTCCGCGACAGGGGCCACTGGACCGGCCGAGCAGGTCGGACTCGTTGACGGTGGCGACGGGGTAGTCCGCGTGGTCTGCAACCCCGCAAACGTGGGTGAAACTGCGCCCCTCATCTTCGAGGCAGGCGAACTCAGGGATTTCGAGCACCCCCTGGGACGAGTCCGCGATGATGATGTAGGCGCCCTGGGCGGCGAGGGCATCTTCGAGGTCGTTGTCTTCGAAGATGTCGATGAGGGTCGCTTCGGCGATGTCGACCGCGCGCGGATCCACGTCCGCGTTGGCGACTATCGAGATGCCGAGGAGGTCACGGCGCTGGGTGTAGGAGGAGTGGAACTCTCGCGGTTGGCCGGGATCGGGGCGAGCGAGGGGGTTCGAGCAGACGGATGGGTCGATTCGCTGGGTAACGTCGTCGGGGGTGGCGGATTCGTCAGCGGTCGACGCAGCGCGAGGCGGCTGGGCTTCGGATTGCGGGGAGGTCGCGAAGGTGAAGGTCGCCGCGATGGCGGCGACC
>JBPPMX010000318.1:0-10910 GCA_051306275.1 Tepidiformaceae bacterium | reverse complement strand
CGCGGTCGTTGGGGTTTTCGAGCGTGAGGGGGTTCGTGTCCCAGAAGGAATGCATCGGGGCGCGACCGAGGATGTCCATCCAGGCGAGATAGATGATGGGCTTCATGGACGAGCCGGGCTGGTTGATTTCGGTCGCCTGGTCGATGTTCCCGCTTACCTGCGGGACGCTGCTGGTGGGGTCGACATTTTCGACGTATACGAGTATCTGTCCGGAGGTGGGGTCGATGGTAACGATGGAAGCGTTGTGGCAGTTGCAGCCGTTATCGAGGCCTTCGGCGATAGAGGTGCGTGCGACATCGCGAGCGACGTTCGTCAGCGGCTGGTCGAGGGAGGTGGTGACGCGGTAGCCGGCGGTGCGGATGCTATCGAGGCAGCTTGCGGCACCGGACTCGAGGGGGAGAAGGCCGGCTATACACATGCGCTCGAGACGGGGCTCGACCTGGTTTTCGATCCACGCGTCGGCGCGGCTCGATTGTTCGAGTGGCCAGATTGCGAGCGGTTCGGCTGCTGCGGCTTCCGCTTCGTCCGCGGTAATTGCGCCGTGCTGGACCATGAGCGAGAGGACGTCAGCCTGGCGCTCCTTCGCGGCGCCACCGAGGAGGGTGCGGCCCTCGGGGTCGATAAGGCAGGCGCCTGCCTCATCGGTGACGCAGCTGGCCCTGGGGTGATAGCGGCCGGGTGATGACGGAACCCCAGCGAGGAGTGCGGCCTCAGCGATGGTGAGTTCGGCGGCGGGCTTGCGGAAGTAGCCCTGGGCGGCGGCCTCAATCCCGACATACCGGTCGGCGTAGGAGACGGAGTTGAGGTAGAGCTCGAGGATCTGTTCTTTGGTGAGCTCGCGTTCGAGTTCGAAGGCATAGACCATCTCGCGGGCCTTGCGGTCGAGTGTGCGTGGGGCGACACAAACGCGAACGCCATCGACGAGGGTGCAATCGGTGGTGAGGTAGAGGTTCTTCACGAGCTGCTGGGTTATGGAGGACCCGCCTCCGCCGACCTCGGTTTCGCCGTTGGCGAGCGCGATTACGGCACGCCCGGTCCCGCGAATGTTGACACCGTTGTGGTCCCAGAACTGCTGGTCTTCGGTGGAGACGGTTGCGGCGACCATCCAGGGGGACACGGCGTCGAGTGAGATCGCGTAGGTCTCGGCGCCGGATGGGTTCGAAAGGAATCCGAGGAACGAGCCATCTGTGGGGCCGTAGCGGTCAAAGATGGCTGTCAGCTGGCCTCGCTGGCCTTCGAGCTGACTGGCAACGGGGACATAGTCGCGGGCATAGAGGCTGTAAGTTCCGGCAACGGCGGCCAAGGCGACGGTGACGGCCAAACCGGCGAGGGTGAGCCCCGCAATGACGATGGCGGGCAGCAAGCTCGCCTGGCGACGGCGGCGGCTCCGGAGGAGAAGAGCCTGGCGCCTGAGCCTCGTGGAACGATCAGACCGCATCCGGGTTATCCGAGCGCCCTGGCGGGAGTCCGCTCCGGCTCGCTACGGGGGGCCGGGTAGGCGGGAGTTGCGGGAACCTCCTCTGCTGGGGCGAGCGGGGTAAGCGTGGTGGCACAGAAGGGGCAGGCGCTGAACGTGTTTTCGACGAGCCGGGAGCAGCTGGGGCAGGAATCGGCGACGGGCGCGGTACACATCGGGCAGAAGCGGAAGTCTTCGCGGAGCGCACACCCGCAGGCGCATCGGGAGAAGAGGGTCGCAGCGGAATCGGCGAGGTCCTGCCATGTGGCGAGGTGGCGGCCCGATACGAGCGGCCGGGTACCAAGATAAATGGGGAGGCCCAGGGGGCCGAGGACAGCGACCGGGATGACCGACCACCAGCGGATGATGCTCCCTGGCCGACCCTGTAGGTCGAAGAGCGTCCAGGCGAGGGCCATTGCCCAGGCCATGACGACAGCGGCCAGCGTTGCGATGGTGGCGAGGCGGAGCATGGAGTCTATCTGGGCGAGGGCGAAGTCAAACAGGGGCTGCATCAGAATCCTCGGTGCCTGGTACACCAGAGCATCGGGCCCCGCGGGGGCGATCGGCGTCGCAAGGACGGCGGGGGGTGTATCGAAACGCTCTCAGTGATGCCGGTGGCGCTCCAGGGTTCCGTATCCTGTTTGACGTTGGTCGATAAATATAGGGAAGCATGGATTTTCTCACGCTGGTCCTCTTCATCGTCGGAATCGGGTTGTTGCTCGCGGGGGCGGAGTCGCTCGTCCGGGGCGCATCGCGGCTCGCGGCGACCCTTGGCATCTCTCCGCTCGTTATCGGGCTGACCGTGGTCGCGTTCGGAACGAGTTCGCCGGAGCTCGCGGTGAGCACGTCTTCGGCGTTGGCGGGGGATGCCGACATCGCGGTCGGGAACGTGGTGGGGAGCAACATCTTCAACGTGCTCTTCATCCTCGGGATAGCGGCGGTTGTGGCGCCGCTGGTAGTGGCCCGGCAGCTCGTGCGGCTGGATGTCCCGCTGATGATCGCGGCTTCGCTGATCCTGCTCGTGATGGCGCTGGACGGGGAGATTGCGCGATACGAGGGAGCACTGCTGTTCGCGGGGATCGTGGGGTATACGGTGTTCGCGATCGTGAAGAGCCGCTCGGAGACGGCGGCGGAGAAGGCGGGGGGCGAGTTCGAGGCAGAATACTCAGAGCGGGATGCGAGCGGGAAAGCGATCCTGCGGGACATTGGTCTGGTCGTTGGGGGGCTGGTGCTCCTCGTCGTCGGTTCGGAATGGCTGGTGAACGGGGCGGTGGAGATCGCTGAGAGCCTGGGCGTGAGCGAGCTGGTGATCGGGCTCACGATTATCTCTGCGGGGACATCGATGCCAGAGCTGGCGACGTCGGTACTGGCGAGCTTGCGGGGCGAGCGCGACATCGCGGTAGGCAACGTTGTGGGGAGCAACCTGTTCAACATCCTGGCCGTGCTCGGCGTGAGTTCGCTGGTTGCTGGCGGCCTCCCGGTCGCGGATGCGGCAATACGGTTCGACATTCCGTTCGCAGCGGTGGTTGCGATCGCCTGTTTGCCGGTGTTCTTCGCCGGGTACGCGATCACTCGCCTGAATGGGGTGGTCTTCCTCGGGTTCTACGTGGCGTACACGGTGTACCTGTTGCTCGACGCTTCGAACCACGACGCGCTAGGTAACTACACCCTCGTAACGTTCGGCTTCGCGGGCCCGATCGTCCTCCTCACGTTCCTGGCGCTGGCGGTGCAGGCGTTCCGCGGGAACCGGAAGCGACGGCTGGCGACCGAGTAGTCCGGGCGCGGTTGGGGTAGCAAACCGGGGCCCTGTACCGATCATGCGGACGGGGCATCCGCGGCGAGCGGGGTTAATTTCCTGTTCGGGTTCGCTCGGCGAACATGGCGGTGCATGGATTTCCTTACGCTGATCCTTTTCATCGTCGGCATCGGGCTGTTGCTGGTCGGGGCGGAAGCGCTTGTGCGCGGCGCGGCTCGACTAGCGGCGACCCTGGGGATCTCTCCGCTTGTTATCGGGCTGACGGTGGTGGCGTTCGGCACGAGCTCGCCGGAGCTGGCGGTTAGTACGTCGTCGGCAATCAGTGGCGATACCGACATCGCGGTGGGGAACGTGGTGGGGAGCAACATCTTCAACGTGCTCTTCATCCTGGGGGTGGCGGCGATCATCACTCCGCTGGTGGTGGCCCGGCAGCTGGTACGGTTGGACGTGCCGCTGATGGTCATCGCATCGTTCGTCCTGCTCGCGATGGCGGCGGACGGCAGGATCGCGCGATACGAGGGAGCGCTCCTCGTCGCCGGGATTGTGGCGTACACCGTGTTCGCGATCGTGAAGAGCCGATCGGCGACGGCGGCGGAGAAGGCGGCGAATGAATTCGAGACGGAGTACTCGGCGACTGATACGAGCGGAAGGACGATCCTGCGGGACATCGGCCTGATCGCCGGGGGGCTGGTGTTCCTGGTGCTCGGTTCGGAGTGGCTCGTGAACGGTGCGGTGGACATCGCCGAAAGCCTGGGCGTGAGTGAACTGGTTATCGGACTCACGATCATCTCGGTTGGTACGTCACTGCCTGAGGTCGCGACGTCGATCCTGGCGAGTATCCGAGGCGAGCGGGACATCGCTGTCGGGAATGTCGTCGGTAGCAACATGTTCAACATCCTGTCGGTGTTGGGAGTGACGGCGTTGCTGGCAGATGGCGGAATCCCGGTAGCGGACGCGGCGCGAACGTTCGACATCCCGTTCGCGGCTGTCGTGGCACTGATGTGCCTGCCGGTGTTCTTCGCGGGGTATGCGATCACACGATTAAACGGACTGGTCTTCCTGGTGTTCTACTGTGCGTACACGGTCTACCTGCTGCTTGACGCGTCGGACCACGATGCGCTGGACACGTTCACGCTGGTGACGTTCGGGTTCGCGGGGCCGATTGCGGTTATCACGTTCTTGCTGCTGGCGGGCAAGGCGTTTCGTGGGAATCGGAGGCGGCGCTGGAAACGGGGAGAGCAGGCGGGGTAGGGACCCCGCGGCGGGCCGAAAAATGACGATAATGGCGGCGTGACTGACGGCCTGTCCGCACCGCTTGTGTGTCCGGTACTGGTGGGCAGAGACCAGGTAGTCGCTGACATTGCGCGGGAAATCGAGGATGCCTCCCGACCGCGGACGATCCTGATATCGGGCGAAGCGGGCGTCGGGAAGAGCAGGCTGCTTCGCGAGATTGTGACGAGAGCGCGGACGGCCGGCTGGCGGGCGATCGCGACGTCGTTCTTCGAACGGGACGCGGAGAGCCCGTATTCGGGCCTACGCCGTCTCCTGGCGCAGGTCGAGGATGAGGACGGGGCGCGGGGGTCACCGCAGACGAACGTAACGGCACTTGCAACATCCGGGCTAACTGACCTGAACGGCAGCAGCAGCGCGGCCGTGGGAAGTGATGGGGACCGGCTCCAGCTCGCGTCTGAGATCGCCGGTGCGCTTTCCGCGCGGAGTGGGCCGGGCGCGACGCTGTTCATACTTGAGGACCTGCACTGGGCGGACGATGCGAGCCTGGATGCGGTACTCGTGCTCGCGCGGACCATCCGGGAGCGGACGGTGCTGGCCGTCAGCTATCGACCGGAGGAGATCTTGCCGCCTCTCGACGCGTTCCTCGCGAACCTTGAGCGCGAACGGATCGCTTCGGAGACGAAGCTGCGGCGCCTGAGCCTTAGCGAAGTAGACAGGATGGTCCGTGCGATTGTGGGGACGGAGCGGGCGGTCCGCGCGGATGTGCTCCATCGACTCTTCACGCTCTCGGACGGGAATCCGTTCCTCGTCGAGGAGTTCTTGAGGTCGATGCTGGACAAGGTTGGAGACCTTGATCCACCGGGTGGGCGCGACCTGGAGTCGCTCGACATCCCGCGAGGCGTTGGGGAGGCGGTTCGGCGGCGGACCGCGCGCTTATCTCCAGGGGCAGTCCGCCTGCTGAATGTGGCCGCAGTGGCGGGGACCCGATTCGATTTCGACCTACTGGGACGGCTTTCCAGCGGCGATGAGGCGCTGCTTGTTGCGCATTTGAAGGAGCTTATCGCGGCGGGTTTGATCACGGAGGAGGCGCCCGACCAGTTCGTGTTCCGACATGCGCTGACGCGGGAGGCTATCCGGTCTGGGATGCTCGCGCGGGAAGAGCGGCTGCTGAGCGCACAGATCGCGAAGGCGATCGAGGAGGTACACGCAGCAAGGCTTGATGCGCACGTTGAGGACCTCGCGTGGCACTACTTCGTCGCTGGCGATTCCGACAGGGCAATGCACTACGGGCAGCTCGCCGGGGAGCGGGCGCTGCGACTGTTCTCGCCGGCTGTCGCGATTGAGCATCTTTCGCGGGCGCTGGAGGCGGGAGCGCGTTCAGGAGACCCGCGACTCGGCGAGATCCACCGGTTGCGCGGCTCGGCGTACGAGGCGATTGGCGAATTCGAGGCGGCGCGGAAGGACGTTGAGATCGCCGCCGGGGATGGTGACGCGTGGGTGCGCTGGCGGGCGCTGCTGCAGCTTGGTCTGCTCTGGGCATCACGGGACTACTCGCGGTGCGCGCCCTATTACCTTGAAGCACTCGCGCTGGCACGTTCGACAGGCGACGCGCGCGCGATCGGACAGAGCCTGGAGCGGCTTGGGAACTGGCACGCGAACATGGGGGACTTCGATGCGGGGCGGCGGTTCGCTGAGGAAGGACTCGCGATTCTGCGCGAGGCAGGAGATCTCCGGGAGGTCGCACGATCTCTCGATATTCTGGGGATGGCGTGTGTCCAGACCCTGCAGCTTTCGGCCGCTGTGACCTATTTCCGAGAAGCCGCGACGCTCCTCGAATCGCTCGACGACCGGCTGACGTTGAGTTCATGCCTGGCATCGATTCAGATCGCCGCGTCGACATATCAGACTGCGGCGGTGGCCCCGGCGATCTCGCTGGCGGAGGGAAGCGCGAATGGCAGGCGAGCGGTGGCGCTCGCGCGGGAAAGCGGCGCGGCGGCATCAGTGGCGTATGCACTCTGGCAACTGACGTTCTCGCTTGGGCCACAGGGCGAATATGGGGAAGCATTCGCTTGCGCGGAGGAGTCCCTGGCGATGGCTAGAGAGATCGGGCACGCGCAGTGGGAGATCGGCGCGTCGTGTGCACTCGCTGCGCTGTACACGGATGTGCTTAAGGCGGAGGAGGCGTTCCCCCTGCTCGAACGGGCCGGGGCGTTGGCCAGTGAACTTGGCGGGCCATTGTGGCCGGGGCAGGTATCCGCGCTGCAGTTCGATGCGTTGATGGCGGCGAACCGGGTGGAGGAGGCAGGAGAGATCTACGCGGCGGTGGCGCCGGAGCGGCCCGGGGCGTTCGGAACTCGTCCGATCTACACAGGCGGTGCCGAACTCGCGTTGACCAGGGGCGACAATGCGGTCGCCCTGGCGATGCTGGAGGCGCTTGAGATGGAGGCGGAACGATCGGTCCCGGGCGGGTATTCGGTGCGGTTGGGGTGGCTCCGTGGGCGAGTGCTTCTTGCAACAGGACGCCATGAGGAGGCGGTTGCGTGCCTGGGTCGAGCCGAATCGGAGGCCGCGGCGCAGGGTCAACTGGCACTGAGGTGGCGGGTCCTGGCGAGCCTCGCGGGGGCGCAGCTTGCGGTGGGAGCGCGGGAGGCGGCTCGGGGGGCGGGGCGAAGAGCGATCGAGGTCATTGCGCAGCTTGGCGAGCGGATCCCACAGGCGGAGATCGCAGGGAACTTCGTGAGTCGCGCAACGGGCCAGATCCCGGCAGCGGTGAGGGGTGGAGCCCCTCCGCGGGGCGTGGACGGACTGACAGCGCGGGAGGTCGAGATCGCCGGGCTGGTAGCAAGGGGCCGGACGAACCGTGACATCGCGGAGGAGCTCGTGCTGAGTACGCGGACGGTCGAGACGCATGTCGCCAATGCGATCGGGAAGCTGGGCTACACGTCGCGGTCGCAGCTGGCTGCGTGGGCGGTGGCTCACGGGCTGGTCACGGGTGGGGCCGACGGCTCCGCGCCGGAATCTCCGTAGTCGCGGCGCGATCGGTTCAGTAGTTCCACTGATCTCGGGGGCTGGGCTGACTGTCATGTTTCACTGGCCGCTGGCGCGACCGGCGAGCGATAGGAGGAGCAGGAACATGACGAGCACACAAACCAAAGCGGTTGAGATCGACGAGGATCGCCTGAACGCGATTGTCGGGCAGGCGCTGAACGACTTCGCTGGCACGGTGACAGCAGGCCTGGTTGTCGTTGGCGACAAGCTGGGCCTCTACAAGACGCTAAACACGGTGGGCGCGAGCACGCCAGCGCGGCTCGCCGAGCGAACCGGCCTGAGCGAGCGGTACCTCCGCCACTGGCTGTTGAACCAGGCGGCTTCCGGGTACGTCAGCTATTCGGCCGAGACAGGCGAATACTCACTCTCGCCGGAGCAGGCGATGGTCTTCGCGGATGACGACAGCCCGGCGGCGCTGGCGGGTGGATTCGGGCTGATGACGTCGATCATCAAGGCGGAGCCGCGGATCGTTGATGCGATGCGGACGGGCGGCGGTCTCTCGTGGGGCGACCAGGACGCCGGACTGTTCAGCGGGACGGCGCGGTTCTTCAAGCCGGGCTACATCGGGAACATCGCCCAGGGCTGGATCCCGGCGCTTACGGGGGTAGAGGGCCGCCTGCAGCGCGGAGCGACGGTCGCGGATGTCGGGTGTGGTTTCGGGGCATCGACGATCATCATGGCGAAGGCGTACCCGGCCTCGCGGTTCTTCGGGTTCGACAACCATGCGCCGTCGATCGAGGAAGCACGGGAGGCGGCCGGGGCAGCCGGGGTGGCGGACCGGGTGACCTTCGAGGTCGCGAGTGCGCAGGACTTCCCGGGGCGGGAGTACGACCTGATCACGTACTTCGACTGCCTGCACGACATGGGGGACCCGGTCGGCGCAGCGCGACACGCGCGGCAGGCACTTTCGGCGGACGGGAAGGTGATGGCGGTTGAGCCGATGGCGGGCGACCGGGTGGAGGACAACCTGAACCTGGTTGGGAGGATCTTCTCGGGGGCTTCGGTGTTCGTCTGCACGCCGCACGCAATTTCCGAGGGTGGTAAGGCGCTGGGGACGATCGCGACCGATAGCGAGCTGAAGGCGGTGTTCGATGCGGCCGGATTCTCCGGGTTCCGGCGGGCGACGGAGACGCCAACGAACCGGGTGTTCGAAGCGGCGCCGTGACGACGGCGCCGCGCGTCAGGCTGGGGTAGGCGAAGCCCGGCAGCCGTCTCCGACTGCCGGGCTTCGTACTGGAATGCGGGCGGACGCGGCCGAACGGCCCCCGGCGGCGAGGCGGTCGACCATGGCGGTGGGGTAACCCGCAGGGCAAGATAGAGGCCGTCGGCGAGGCAGGAGCGCCTGAGCGGAAGGATGGGGGTCCATGCGAATCCTTGTGACGAGTGACGGGTCACGTGCAGCGCGGCGGGTAGTGCCACACGCCCTTCGAATGGCGTCGGCACTGGATTCGGAGATCGTGGTGCTCCGGGTACTCGACCCACACCTTGACGCCGCTCACATCACTGATCCGAGCCTGAGCGCGGCAATGGAGCAGGTGCGTGGGACCGTCCGAGCGGAGATCGATCAGGAGTGCGCCAGCTGGGGACACCCCGTGTCGATCGTCGTCGAGGAGAAGGAGCGCACGGAGGATATCGCGGACACCATCATCCGGGTCGCGAAGCGGGAAGCCGCGGATATCATCGCGATGGACTCACGTGGACGGGGTGCAGTGAAGCAGGCGCTCCTCGGGAGTGTTGCCATGGCCATCGTGGGGCGCGATTGCGTGCCGGTGCTGTTAAGCGGCCCACGGACTGAACCGCCGAGGGGATCCGGACCCTACCGGGTGGTTGTGACGGACGACGGGTCGCCGCGGGCGAGGTCGGTGGCGAAGGCAGTCGAGGCGCTCTCGGGGAAGTCAGGAGTGGAGTTCACCTTTATGCGCATCTACGTGCCGACACTCGAGGACGGAGGCGAGAGGCAGGAAGTAGCGATGGCAGAATTGGCGGTCAGAGCGTTCGCTTCCGAGGTCGCGGGGGTCGAGGATCCGAAGGTGGTTATCGGGACGTGCCGGGAGTTCGAGACGTTGCCCCATGCAATCCTCCGCGTGGCGAAGGAGCAGGGTAGCGACGCGATCGTGATGTCGACGCGGGGGCACAGTGCGCTTCGGCAGTTGCTGATGGGGAGCGCGGCACACGGGGTACTCACTGAGGCCCCCATCCCCATCATGCTTACGCGGTGTACCTAGGATGCGCCGACCCTGGGTTCGCGGCTGATGAGGTAGAGATTCGTGCCTGACCTCGTCATCCTCGCGCTCGGGATCGCTGCCGCGGGGGCTGGCGGCGAGCTATTCGTGCGCGGGGCGATCGGGCTCGCATCCTCGCTGCGGATACCCGCAGGGATCATCGGCGCGACGGTTGCGGCGTTCGCGACATCGACGCCCGAACTCTCGGTTGCGATCAATGCGGCGACGGCAGGCAGCCCTGAGCTGCCACTCGGCGACGCACTCGGTAGCAACGTGGCGAACGTCGCCCTCGTGCTCGGAATAGGGCTCGTGTTGGCGCCCGTGGCAGCACGCAGGGCGGACCTGCGCCGTGATCTGCCGTTCGCTTTCGTGGGCCCGGCGCTTACTGTGCTGGTACTCCTGGATGGCGAGCTGGGGCGGACGGACGGGGCGATCCTGATAGCAGTGTTCAGCACGTGGCTGGTGCTGACGGTGCTGGAAGCACGACGGGCGCGGAGTGCAACTCCCGCGGTAATAGGGGCTGGCAATGGTGGCGTGGCAGTCGCGTTCTCGGCGGCGGGGCTTGTGTTGCTGACGATTGCGGGGCGGCTGATTGTCATGGCGTCCAAGGGGATAGGTGAGGACCTCGGGATCGACCCTTTCGTGATGGGGGCGACGATCGTAGCCGCGGGGACTTCGACACCTGAGCTTGCGACGACGATCATTTCGGGGATCCGAGGCCACGCGGAGATCGGGCTCGGGACGATCGTCGGAAGCAATATCTTCAACAACCTATGGATCGTCGGGATCACGGCGCTGGTCGAGCCAATCCGGATCGGGAACGGGGAGATTGCGGTGCCGCTAGTCGCAAGTGCCCTGGTGCTGCTGCTGGTGATCCCGAACCGGCAGGGACTGCTGCCGCGTGCACGCGGGGGAATGCTCCTCGGCTGCTACGGGCTGTACATCGCGGCGACGGTGCTGACTTCCTGATCGTCAGCGTGGCCTGGATAGCGTTCGGCGGAGCGGGTGACTGTCCTGCGGCGCCAAGTGCGGCCCGATCGGCCGACCTGGCGTGTGTATCCGGCGAGAGTGGCTGGGGACGAAGGAGTCGAACCCTCACATACAGATCCAGAATCTGCTGTCCTACCATTAGACGAGTCCCCAGTGCGGACGCGGAGGATCAGGTTAGCACGGGGTGGGCGGGTGACTCCAGTTC
>JBPPMX010000317.1:0-8315 GCA_051306275.1 Tepidiformaceae bacterium | reverse complement strand
CAGGAGTCAGTCTCGCGTTACCGTGCATGTGGGGCCTCCTTGGACCGGTGTGATTGCTAACCACACGTTCCTTCGGAGGTCCCTTTCGTTCACCCCGGCCTGTCACCAACCTCTGTGCTCAGTACACCTAGGTGGCGTTCGCGACGAGCGTGCCGCGAAGGCGTCCGATCGCCCGTGCGTGGAGCTGGCACACCCGCGACTCCGAAATTTCGAGCACCTCGGCGATCTCTTTCATAGTCAGGCCTTCCTGGTAGTAGAGGCTGACGATGTACAGCTCCCGTTCGGGCAGGTCGCTCACGGCGCCGGCCAATTCGGCGAGCAGCTCGTTGTGCTCAACGTCGCCGGTGAACCGGTCTGCATCGGGGTCGGCGATTGCGACTTCCATCCCGGCACCCTCGTGGTCTTCGTGCTGGTCGAGCATCCCATCGAGCGACACCGTGACCCAGGACACGTCGACCATGGCCTTCCGGTATTACGGGAGACTCATGCCAAGCGCGTCCGCGACCTCGAATTCGGTCGGCGTCCGCTCCAGGTCCTTCGAGAGCGACTGGCTTGCTGCATCGATCGCCCGGGCCTTCTGGCGGACGGAGCGCGGAAGGCGGTCCAGCGCGCGGAGGGCATCGATGATCGCACCGCGGATACGCGTGATTGCGTAGGTTTCGAACTTCACGCCGCGCGATTCGTCGTACCGGTCTACGGCCTCAATCAGGCCGATCGTCCCGTAGCTGAGTATGTCTTCGTGATCGAGCACCGATGGCAGACCAAGCGCCATTCGTCCCACGACGTACCTCACGAGAGGAGCGTATTGCTGAATGAGCGCTTCCCGGCTGGTGGTCTCAAAGGTCCTGTTTGCGACTGCTGCGACGGCCATCTCTCCCCGGTCCTCCGGTCCCTGTCCGACTTGCGGGAGGGACCTCATTGGTATGGCCGTATTCTGTTTGTCCACCGAATCGGGTGGGATAGGCACGAACCCGTGAAGATTGGGAGTACACCCCTGATCCGGGTCAGGTGATTCCCTTATGTTTTCGGGCCTGACACTCACCCGCTACTCTCCAGACTCGAAGGAGGCCTTCGCGCGGCGTGGCCCGTCGCCAGCTCGAACGCGTGCGCGAACGCCAACAAGCTGCGGTCGCTCCCAGGCCCGCCGGCGATCTGTATCCCAACCGGCAGGCCGTCGGCTGTGAATCCTGCAGGTACTGACACAGCGGGGACGCCAGCGATGCTGATGCGCGAGCACGATCGCATCCACTCGACGTAGCTGCCCATCGAAACGCCGTCGATTTCTGTCACGTACTCCTGCTCGATGGGAAACGGCGGCACCTGGACGGTCGGCAGCACGAGGTAGGGCGTCCGCCCAACGAATTCTGAAACTCGCGTATGCAGTTCGGCTCGGAGCTGCCAGCCGAGCCGCAGGGCGTCCGGGGGGAGTTGGCGCCCCGCTTCGATGTTGTCCCGCACGGTTGCCTTCATGCGGTCCCCGTCGCGGGCGTACAGCGCGCCGAACTCCGACGCGAACGCCGCTGCGCGGATCGTCTCGAATGCGAGGTCGGCGCCACTGAAGTCTGGCCACGCGTCTACGACTTCGCAGCCCATCTGCTGGAGCGCATGGCGAGCGTCGCGCATGACGGCCCGCACCTCGGGTGCCACCGGAAGCCCACCACCGTCCTCGCTGAACGCGATGCGGACTCCCCGCATGTCACCAGGGGGCTCAACAGCCCAGTCGCCGGGCGCCAGCACGGACATCGCGAGGGCGACGTCGCCCGCCGTCCGGGCCATCACCCCGTGCACGTTCAGCGCGTCCCATGCTTCGGAGCCTCGCGGCATGGGTACCGTCCCCGGCGATGGGCGCAGCCCGACCACGTTGCAGAAGCTTGCGGGATTCCGAAGGGAGCCCCCCATGTCTGTCCCCGTCCCGAGTGGGGCCATCCCGCATGCGAGCGCCACGGCCGACCCGCCGGAACTCCCACCGCACGTCCGTGTGAGGTCGTAGGGATTCCGTGTCGCACCGAAAACCGGGTTGAAGGTCTGGGAGCCTGCCCCGAACTCGGGCGTGTTCGTCTTGCCGAGCATGATCGCGCCCGCGTCCCACATCCGCGCCACGATCGGCGCATCCGCCATCGGTACGTGCTGAGCGAAGATCGGTGAGCCGAGTGTTGTCCGCACGCCGACGGTCTCGAGCAGGTCCTTGTGCACGATCGGTACGCCGTGGAGCGGGCCGGCCTCAGCCCCGGAGGCCAGGCGTTCGTCTGCCAGGGATGCCTCCGCGAGCGCCTGCTCGCCCGTCAGCGTCACGATCGCGTTCACGGTGGCGTTGGTCGCGGCGATCCGCGCGAGGTGCGCCTCCACGACCTCACGGGCCGAGACATCGCGCCGCCGGATGAGCGTGGCCAGGTCCCGCGCGGTCATCTCACAGAGGGCGTCAGTCATGTTCGCACAATAAAGCGATCTTCCCTGCTACACTCCGCCCGCGCCCTCGCGCTAACCCCTGCCGGAGTACATGTCATGGCGAAGATCATCGAAATCGAAGGCATTGGCGAATCGTTCGCCGCCAAGCTCGAATCCGCCGGTGT
Source organism: Tepidiformaceae bacterium (assembly GCA_051306275.1). Lineage (GTDB taxonomy): Bacteria > Chloroflexota > Dehalococcoidia > Tepidiformales > Tepidiformaceae > JBPPMX01. Next base: position 5,745 of record JBPPMX010000317.1, on the reverse strand, counting down.
CGGCACCGTCGAAGCACTCCTTGCGACTGCCGGCTCCGCCTCCGGCCGGACCGCCCTCGCGGAGAAGACGGGCCTCACCACGGCCCAGGTCCTTGAGTGGGTAAACCGCGCCGACCTCATGCGCGTCAAAGGCATCGGCTCGGAGTACTCCGACCTCCTTGAGGCGGCTGGCGTCGACACGGTGAAGGAACTTGCCACGCGCCGCGCCGACAACCTCCACGCGAAGCTCGAGGAAGTGAACTCGGCGAAGAAGCTTGTTCGTCGCACCCCGACGATGACCGAAGTCGAGACCTGGATTGCCGAGGCCAAGACCATGCCTCCGGCTGTAACCCACTAGGAGCGTCCTGTGAACGAACAGATCATCAAACTCATAGTTGATCGCGTGGGCATCGATGAAGCTACCGCCACGAAAGTCGTAGACACTGTCATGGGCTTCCTCAAGGACAACCCGGATCAGCTCATGGGGCTGATCGGCGGTGGGGAAGACGGCAAAGTCGACATGGGCGACGTGACGAAGAAGCTGGGCGGGCTCTTCGGGCGCTAGCCCCTCGCGGAGTCACCGGTTGTGAGGTGACCTATTGGGCGAGCCGGGCGGCATGGTCGAGCTTCTCTGGATTCCGGTCGGCGCTGGAACGCGCGATTTCAACGCCTGAGCCTGATTGCGTACGAGGGCGTGCTCGCGGCGTGGGGCCGACGGAAACGACAGACGCTCCTCCACGCAGGTCTGAGGCTAGGGTTCGAGGGCCGGCGATACACCGTAGAGGTAGCTCCCGCGCCGCCCGGATCCAACCCCGGGCATGCGGTGACTGGGCCAGTCGGGATCAGCGGCGCGGATCGTTTGCGGATGTTCCGGTACCAGGTGCGTTTGCTTGAGCGAGGGGCGATCCCGGATGAGGAGTTCGCCGTGGTCGCGCCAGTCGTCCTGAGCGATGCCGCTGCGGTTGCCCGGCGCGTCTGAACTCGCCGCAACCGTCCCTTCTTACGTCTGGGGCAGGCGGCGACCGGGTCACGCGGAGATGTGGACATCGGATTCGTGCGTGGCCTGGCTGTTGGCGCAGGCAGGGATCGACGTGAGTACGATTGCGGTCCCGCGGGGTTGCCGGGCCCCCGGGTGGAAGTCAGGGATCGCCGAGGCTGAGGGCGGGCGACCGAGCAGGACGGCCTATGCTGCCAGCCGTTCACACACTTGCTGGAGCCCGGCGCCCGCTGTGCGGACCGCGTCCTGTTCGGCGGGTGCCTCGGTGGCAAGCTCGAGCGTGTAGTCGCGGAGTTCGGCGCAGCGTTCGCGGATGAGCGCCCACGCCGCTTCCTTGTGGGGGAGCGGGTGCATGGTGTGGACGACGAAACTCGGCCCTGCAGTCTTCCCGGGCTGCCCGATCCCCGCGGGGAGCCGTGTGAGGAGCTCGCCGAGCGGTAGGAGGGTGCCCACCATGAGAATGACGGCGGCATCCCCGAGGGCGGCGGCCTCTTCTTCGGTCTCGGTGGTGGTGGTGAAGAACCGGGCGAGGATCTGGAGCATGGCGCCGTAGACCTCGTTGAAGAGGTCGCTCACCTGGATCGCGAAGTGGTCGTCGATCAGGTTGACCTCGCCGCCGGAGGCTTCCGGCGGGGTGCGGGCGAACGGGTTCGCGAGGACTGGCCGTGCGGGTTCGAAGGCGGGGTCGACCGCTTTGATGGCGAGGTACTCGTCCAGGACGGAGACGAACTGCTCGTGGTGGGAATCGACGGTGGCGCCGGGGCCGCCTTCGCCCTGTTCGACGACGCGACCGAGCATGCGCTCAGCGGAATCGAGCCCGCGGATGGCTTCCCAGCCGTCGTGCCCAAGGAAGCCCGAAAGAGCGGAGGTGGCAGGCGGGCCGATGAACAGGCCCGTCTCCCCGAGTCGATCGGCGAGGTTGCGCATGCCTGAGAAGATCAGGGTGTAGACATCGCCCTGCGAGCCGAGTTCGTACGGGTCGGGGCCGATCTTATTTTCGCGAGCGCCTTCGACTCGGCGGGGGCCACCCGGGGCCGGGGCGAGCGGGAGCGTGCCGCCAGTCGGCTGTTCGATGGCGATGAAATGCCGAAGGAGGTCCTCGTTGAACGGCTGAAGCTCGATGTGAAGGTCCGGCATGTAGTAGGAGCACATGTGCGGGAAGTTGGGCCGGTCGAAGTTCGGGGCGGCGCCGACGGCGACGAGAACGTCGTTGACGATCGCGAGGTGCATCATCTCTTCGACGGCGATGCGGCTGAAGACACGCTTCCAACGGGTGACGGCTGCGGCGGTCTCTGGTGTGAACGCCGGGTCATCGGCTGACTTGAGGCTGAAGGCGGTGAAGAGGTAGCTGCAGGAGAGGCTGTGCTCGAGTTCAGTAGCCTGGGTGAGGAGGAAGATCAGTTCTTCGCGGAGCGAGATGACGGGGCCGTGCACTGTAGGAGGTCTCCAGACGGGGTAATGCACCGCGCATCGTATTCCTCGGTGAGGATTCGGGCATCCCGGTCACCTCCGATCGCTGAGGGGCCGATGGGCTGCTAGGCTGCGCGCGGATTCGGGTCTCCCGGTGCGGTGACCGGCGTCGGAAGGACGGGCGCAATGGAAGATTTCCTGTGGGGACTGTGGAACGGGATTACGGCGTGGCCGCTGCTCATCCTGCACGTGTTCGATATATGGGAGCGCTATCCCGTCTTCAATGTGGGGCGCGATGGTGGCTGGTACCAGTTCGGATTCCTGCTCGGGGCCGGGTCACCGGTGCTCGGGGCGGCTGGCGGGCGCAATGGGACGCGACGGAGCCGGACCGGGTGACCTGATCAGGTACCGAACCAGCGGGCCTGGCGGATGGCGCCGAACGCGACCTTGTCAGCGGCGGTCTCCGGCGACGGAGCGGTGAACGAGCCGGTGGGGCGCCCCGGGATCGAGAAGAAGTCGACATCGACGCGCGCGACGCCGTCCTCGCCGAACTCGATGTAGCAGGAGCCCTTGCCGTCGTAGCCGGGGGGCTCGCTCTCCCCGCGGAGCCGGGCGATGAGCTGATCAGCGACGACGCGAGCGGCTCCCTCGGCGAAGACGCCGGCCTTCGGAGTGCCAACGCTGGTCACGTCGCCGACCGCGTAGACCCCGGGGAACTTTGTTGCGAGCGTCCCCGGATCGACTGCGATCCAGCCGTCGTCGGTCATGCCCGAGGCGGCGACGACATCCGGAACGCGGTGGACGGGGATGCCGAGAAAGACCTCGAACGGGAGGGTCGCCCCATCATCGAGAACGGCGGCGCCCTTCGAAAGCGATGTCACACGGCGGTTGCTGATGAACTCAATCCCGCGCTCCGTGAATCGCTGGACGATCGCTACTGAGGTCTCGGGCGAGGGCGGGACGGGGCTGCCGAACGGGATGACGACCTGGATCTTCACGGCGTCCCGGAGGCCTCGTTCTCGAAGGAACTCGTCGAGCATAATGGCTGCTTCGCTCGGCGCGGGCGGACACTTGAACGGCGTGCCGCAGACGCCGACGACTGCTGTCCCGGAGGTGAAGGTGGGGAGCATGTCCCGGAGTGTCTCGGCGCCGGCGACCGTGTAGAACTCGTTGCCGAACTCGGCGAGCCCGGGGGTGGCGGCCATGTCGAAATCGGCGCCGAGTGCGACGACGAGGACATCCGCCTCGTAGGCGCCCTGATCGGTGGTTACGCGCCGTGTGTGCGGGTTGATGGCGGTGATTGTCTCTTTGCGGAACTCGACGTGCGCGGTCCTGATGTCGCGATAGGGGAGTCGGACCGAGTCAAGGGTTCGCTTGCCGAACATAATATCGAGCTTCGAGAAGCCGAAGACGAACGCGTCGGAGTGGTCGATGAGGGTGACGGCGACCTGATCGCCGAGTTCTTCTGAGAGGCGAGCGGAGAGTTCGAGTCCGCCGAAGCCAGCGCCGAGGACAAGCACGGAAGTAACCATGCGGGGAGGATAGTAGGAACAGGGCGTCGGTGCGAGATTCGGCTGTAGGTTCGAACGGGGGCGTCTGCGAAGCTGCGCGGTCACAACCGGAAACACGGGAGCAATGTATGTCCGCAACCCCGGCAGGTTCGACGTGGCACTACGGAGTGACTGCCCGATGGTGGGCGGAGTTCAACACCGATGGGCCAGAGATCGCGTACTTCCGGCAGTTCGTCGAAGCGGGGCAGCCCGCGCTTGATGTGGCGTGCGGAACGGGCCGGCTGCTGCTGCCGTACCTGCGCGATGGGCTCGACGTCGATGGCTGTGACGTATCGCCGGACATGCGACGGTACTGCCGTGACGCGGCTGCGCGGGACGGTCTTGCGCCGAACCTGTACGCACAGGCTATCGACGAACTCGAACTCCGGCGCCGCTATCGGACGATCTACGTGTGCGGGGCTTTGGGCTGGGGACGACGCGTTTGCAGGATGTCGAGGGGTTGCGGCGGCTCTACCACCATCTCGAGCCGGGCGGCTTGCTCGTGCTCGACAACGAAGTCCCGTACGCGAATGGCGGTCTGTGGCAGTACTGGCTGAAGGAGAAGCGCGCACAGCTCCCACGACCGTGTCGCGAGCCGGGTGAGCGTCGCGTGGGCTCCGATGGCGCCGAGTACGAGCTATGCAGCCGCGTCCTTGCGTTCCACCCGCTCGATCAGAGCGACGACGATGGAGCTGCAGGCGTTCATGTGGCGTGAGGGCGACCTCGTGGCGGAGGAGGAGCATCTCCTCACGCTGCGCCTCTACTTCCGGGACGAGATCGTGCTCATGCTCGAGCGCGCGGGGTTCTTGGGTGTCGAAGTGCGCGGACACCATAACGACGCTGAGGCGACCGCCGACGATGATTTTCTCGTGTTCCTCGCCCGCAAGGATGGGTAGCTCGCGGATGGTCGGCATCGGCCGCGCGATTCGCGCCGTGCGTTAGCCGCGGGGCAGGCCCAGGCCGCGGTTGGCGATGACGTTGCGCTGGATCTCGGAGGTTCCGCCAGCGATCGTGGCCGAGATGCTGGCGAGGTAGTCCATCGCGTACTGGCCCTCGGAGACGGCGCCCGGGCCACCGCGAACCTGGCCGGCCATGCCCAGTGCCTGTACGGCGACGGTGGCGGCTTTCTGGTTGAGCTCGGAGCCAAGGAGCTTAGCGGCGGAGGCTTCGCGGGTGGGGATGACGCCGCGATCCTGCATGGAAGCGATGGAGTACGAGAGCAGCGCGCCCGCGCCCAGGGTGACGACCAAGTCCGCGATGTTGAGCCGGTAGGCGTCCCAGCGGCCCATTGCTTTGAGGACGGGCACGAGGTCATCGAGGAAGCGACGCGTCCCGGCAAAGCTGGCGACGCTTGAGCGTTCGAAGTCCAGCGTGGCGGCGGTGAGGTACCAGCCGCGGTTCTCCTCGCCCACCATTCGTGCGGCGGGGACGCGGACGTTGTCGAAGAAGACCTCGTTGAAGCTGTGCTTGTCGGCGACGTTTACGAGGGGGCGCACATGTATTCCGGGGGAGTTCATGTCGATGATGAACGAGCTCAGGCCCTTGTGCTTCGGGGCGTCGGGGTTCGTCCGGGCGACGAGCCAGCCGTGCTCTGCCCGGTGCCCATCGGAGGTCCAGATCTTCTGGCCGTTGATCACGTAGTCGTCGCCATCGCGGACGGCACGGGTCTGTGCGGAGGCGAGGTCCGAACCGGCAGCGGGTTCGCTGAAGAGCTGGCAGAAGTAGTTCGAACCGCTGGCGATTGCGCTGAGGTGCTGGGCCTTCTGGGCGTCGGTGCCGTAGAGCATGAGGATCGGGCCGACGTAGAAG
>JBPPMX010000316.1:0-3224 GCA_051306275.1 Tepidiformaceae bacterium | reverse complement strand
TCGGTCCTCCAGCACACGAGGTCCTTCTCGAAGTAGCGCATCGACCGGACCCGCCCCGGCTCCAGCTCGTCCAGCCAGCCGACCTGAAACCATCCGGTTGGCGCAGCGTTGTACGGAAATCCTTGCATCGTTCGTGCCTTTCAGTCGAAATCATTCGTCCGTCAGAGGGCCCCAGGCCCTCGGCGGGGACAACTGTCGAGGTGCAGAGAACCTGCTGCCATGGCTCGCCTCCGGTGGACCGTGCGGTGATCCAATTCTCTACTTAGCCGGCTCGACGACATAGTGTTCTACGTCAGCCTCTCGAGTCATGCTCCAGAAGTCGACGACGCGGAATGGTGTAGGAACGACCACGCGGCCCTTAGAGTTTCGGTAGTAGGTGCCCATGCCCTGGTGTGTCCAGACCATTCGTTCGTGAGCGTCATCGACCGCCTCCCCATACCGGTCATAGACCTCGGGAAGACACTCCACGGCGCCTGCACCCTCGAGGAGCGACTTCCTGAGCAGGTCGAGTACATAGTGCATCTGCGCCTCGATGGCGAAGATCAGGCTTCCACCATGCCCGGGCTGAGTGTTCGGCCCATACAGTATGAAGAGGTTCGGGAACTCTGGAACGGTCGTGCCCAGATAGGCGCGGCAATCATCGCCGGACCAAGCCTCCTCAAGGGAGCGACCGTCGCGGCCGCGAACATCCACAGTCGAAAGGAACTGGCTCACGTTGAAACCAGTGGCGAAGACAAGAACATCTGTGTCGTACGCCGCACCGGATGACGTGATGACCTGTTTGCCACGGAGCTCTTGGACCGGTTCGGTCACCAGTTGGACGTGATCGCGAGTCAGCGTCCTGTACCATCCGTTGTCGAGGAGGATCCGCTTACCGAACGGTGGATAGGCGGGGAGTACATCAGGGAGGAGCTCCTCGTGTCCGTCGAGCTCCGAACGGACGTAGGCGGTGAAGTACTCACGGTGTCGATCATTGACCGCGCTCACCGAACGGTCGGGATGAGACCACGTCGGGTCCTTCTGGAGCGCGCCGTGGTTGCGATCGTTGAACGTCCACGCGAGGCGTTGGCGGTACCAGCGTCGGTAGAGCGGCACTTCCCGGAGAAGGAGACGATGACCGTTCGGTATGTCCTGCCCGAACTGCTCGAACGGGGCGGCCCACTGAGGCGTTCGCTGGAACACGGTGAGGCTCTGGACCTCATCAGCGATCGCCGGCACGACCTGCATCGCGCTCGCGCCGTTCCCTATGACGGACACTCGCTTTCCGGAGAGATCGAGGTCAGCCGGCCAGGCCGCGGTATGGACCCAGGGAGCGTCGAAGTCAGACAAGCCCTCGATCTCGGGAACGGCGGGCGGGTTGAAGGCGCCCACCGCACTGATGAGGACGTTCGCGTCTAGCGTCTCAGATCGCCCATCTGCGGCGCGAACCTCGACGGACCAACGCTGGTGCTGTTCGTCATAGGCGGCCATGACGGCCTCCGTGGCCAGACGGACGTGCGGCATGACATCGAAGTCCTTCGCCACGCCTTCGAGGTAGGCATGGATCTCGTCCCGCAAGGCGAAGTGACGCTCCCAGTCGTGCGCGGCGAACGAGAAGGAGTACAGGTGGCTTGGCGTGTCCACGCCTGCGCCGGGATACCGATTCTCGAACCAGGTGCCCCCAACCGTGTCGTTCTTCTCGATGATGGTGTAGGGGATGCCGGCTTGCCCGAGCATGACCCCGGCGCACAGCCCGGATATGCCGGCGCCGATGACGATGGCGCTGAACCCGTCGCTCGGAAGCGGGATCGCCTCCTGCGGCACCCCCGCATCGACGCCGAGTCCCAGGTCCGCACTGAGCATCGGCCCGTACTCCGACGGTACGGGTTCCCCCATCGAGACGCTGAGCATCTCGACGAGCAGCTCAGGCGTCGGTGCCGGGATGGCGGGTTCCCGGCCGTCGCGCCAGTCCTGGAGTGCGACGAGGGCCGCCTCCCGGATCTCGGACTGGACCTCCTCAGGAAGGCCGCCACTGTCGTTGTCGCCAAGGCCCGGGGCTCTCTTCGGGCGGTACGGGTCCTGGAGCCAGCGCCGGTCGCCCGTGAGCTGGACGAGGACCATCAGCAAGGTGGGGACGTTCGCTGACTCGACAGCGGCGCGCCACTCGGGTGCACCCGGCGTCGGTCCCGTGACGCGGTGGGGCTCGGTGGTCACTGGTGCGGGCCCAGCGCCAACGCTCGCCGGACCGCGGTCCCGCATCCGTCCACGCCGGTGATCCCTCGGGAACTGCTCATACCGCTCAGTATGCTCATGATACTGGATGGTATGTCAAGGACGTTCCGTGACGGCGGGCACCTCCGAACCCGCCACGAGCGACCGACCGACGATCCGGTTCCACCCGTAGGGCTCGTCGAGCGTCGGCAATGGCGCTCCCGTTCCCCGGCGACCCTCGCGCCCCTCGCCCGGTCCACCGGCCCGGGTGAGGGGTGTGCGTCATTCGACCGTAGGTTGGGGATCGCCGACCGCCTGGGAGGTCGAGATGATGCTCACGCCAGAGGACATCGACGAGATCAACAAGGTCTTGGCCGACTACGGCCACGTCGTCGACGACCACGACTGGGACCGCGCCGGCGAGGTGTTCGCGGACGACTTCGTCTTCGACATGGGCGGGACGGGTCGACCCGACCTTCACGGGATCGCCGACATCGTCGCCAACTTCAAGGGCCGCAACATGTACGCCCATGTCACGACGAACGTCAGCATCACCCAGGGACCTGACGGCGCCGTACGCGTCCACAGCAAGTTCCTGGGGTTCCCCAACGAGGGCGGCGTGGTGACAGGGGACTACCACGACGAGATGGCCCACACCAGCAGCGGGTGGCGCATCCGGCGCCGGCGCGCCGAACTCCGCCAGCGCAAGTTCTTCGACTAGGACCGAGCGGCTTCCCGTCGCAGATGCCGGCGCCATCGGCGGCCAACAACACGATCGATCCCCCACCCCGAAGGACCGCCTTCCGGGCGGCCCTTCTTCCGCAACCCTGCTAGCCGAGTCCGAGGACGGCGGGGAGGGCGGCGGTGATGTCGCTCAGGCCCTGGGTGGCACGGGCGCGCGCCCCGGCCACGTCGGTGCCGGGGGGCACCGCCTCGACCACCTCGACGTAGCACTTGAGCTTGGGCGCGGTGCCGCTGGGGCGGACCACGACGCGCGCCCCGGGGAGGGCCAGCCCGACCACGTCGGCCGGGGG
>JBPPMX010000315.1:0-2562 GCA_051306275.1 Tepidiformaceae bacterium | reverse complement strand
GTAGTCGTCGGGATTGCAGCTTGCGCCCGCTGGCCGCGCGGGCCCGCTCAGCGTCGCGAGCGCGGTCACAAGCAGGATAAGACCCACGACCATGAGGCCGAGCACTGCGCCCTGCGGGCCGACTGCGCGCTTCAAAACGGCTGGCATTCCGGCGGGAGTATATGGCGGCATTGTTTCCCTGAGAAGTCAGAAGGTACGGCTAGGCGCTAGTCGGTGTGCGAGTTTCAAGAAACAGCGTATGCACAGCGCGCCCGATTCGCCCGGATCGGTCGGCGAGCTGGCTCTCCGCGTACCCGTGTCCGTGGTCTGTCGGACAGGTCACCGATGACATGCAGACCCAATCGCTCTCAGGCGCACGGCTCAGCGCGATCGTCAGGTCCGGGTTGATGAACGCAAGCTCCTCCGGGCTCGCGAGTGAGCTAAGTCCATTCCCCCAATCGGCCACCGCGGCGACTGCCATCGTCGGCGAGTTCAAATGTCCGGCCACGATTGGGAGTGTCGGCCGGATCCATGCCGCGGCCGCTCATGGCGCCCGGAACCCGCCCATCACCACGCGAAAGTCCATCATCTCCATGAACGGGCCCAGCCCAGGCGAACAGCGCCGTGACCGCGCCACCGTGCAGCGACGCGCTCCACGGACCGATTGCATGGGACGAAGGCTGTACCCGCGCCCCTTCGACCTCGAACAATGCTTCCAATTGAATCCCCTCGATGCGCCCTTGCGCGGCACCAGTGTGCCCGGCCTCCCTCTACCTCGCGTCCGCCAAGGGCGGAGACCCCAGCTGCGCCCCGGGGCAGTATTTACGGAGCTGTTACCCGATCCGCGAAGCCCCTTTGCGCGCATGGCACGCTTCCGGGCCTAGTCTCAAGGCAGTCAATCGCCGAATCCCGCGAAGGGAGCGGGGGAACCACCCTCACAATCCGGGGCGAACCTCACACCAGTGAGGACGGTGAGCTTCCACCGTAGCCCGTCAGCTAACCCCGCAGGCGTACGAAGCCCTTCCGCACAACTCGAAGGAGGGCACCCCTCTCATGACCACCACAACGCTCGAACGCATCCGCCTCGACGAAGGCATGCCAGTCGTCACCCTCGACGGCTACCGCATCGGCCAGGTGAAGGACGTCAGCGACCACTTCTTCAAGGTCGGCGTCCGCTGGCACCGCGATTTCTGGCTCGCCCGCAGCGAGGTCCTTGCTGCCGATGGCGAAGGCGCCCGGCTCGTCTTCCCGCGTGAGCAGCTTGATACCTACAAGCTTGCCCGCCCCAGCCACGAGTTCGAGGGCGCCGACGGAGTCCTCTCCCCGGAAGAGCAGGCCGAGCAGCGCGCTCGCCTCGAACGTGATCTCCCCGGCTCGCGCTAACGCAACGAACCTGGTGATAGCGGATGCCTGGAGAAGCCGGCCTTCCGCGTTGAGGGACGGGGACAGGCGAATGGAAACGATCATCGACTCGCGCTACCAGCTCCGGGAGCGCCTTGGCTCCGGGGGAGCGGGCGGAACCTGGGCAGCGACGGACCTCCGGCTCGACCGCGAGGTCGCGGTCAAGTTCACCGGAGACGCCCAACTCTCGGAGGCCTACCTCGCGGGACGGCTAACGCACCCAGGCATCGTCCCCGTCTACGACGCTGGCGCGAGCGAGAACGGCCCCTACATGGCCATGGCGCTTTGCCCCGGCGGCTCGCTCGCCGACCGCATCCTTCGTGAGGGTGCAATGCCGGCGGACGAGGCTCGGCGTGTTGTGATCGCCGTTGCTCGCGCCGTCGCGTTCGCCCACGGCCGGGGCGTCCTCCACAACGACATCAAGCCAGCGAACATCCTCTACGACTCCGCCGGTGCTCCGCTGCTCGCCGACTTCGGCCTGGCGACCCGCATCCCCGTCGCGACGATCCCGGCGGCCGCATCCGCTGAGTTCGCTGGGACGCTCCCCTACCTCGCTCCCGAAGTTATCGCCGGCGACCCGCCTTCAATCCGGAGCGACATCTACGCACTCGGCGCGACTCTGTTCGAATGTCTCGCTGGCAGCCCGCCGCGCGCTGGTGGTTGGCTTGCCCTTCCGCCGGACATCAAGATCACGCGCGAGCTCAGCGACGTCCTTGTCCACACCCTGCACCCCGAGCCCCAGCGCCGCTTCAAGACGGTTGATGAACTGATCGGTGCGCTCGAGCCATTGGCGCCGCCGCCCGTCGCGGCGCTTGCCCTGCCAGTGGCAGCGCCACTGCCGCTCGCCCGCCAGTCGCACCGTCGAACCTCGCTCGCCCTTGCCGCAGCGACGCTCGCTGGCGTCGCCCTGATCTCGGTCGCCTTCGGGCTGGAGCGCGGGCAGCGGGACGGTGACGGCGCGGAGGGGACCGGTGTCGTCGTCGACCTCGCGACTCCTACCACCGAACCCGCTGAAGCCGCAGTTGCCGCGACACCGATCGTCGAACCGCAGCCCGTCTCCGACGCGCAGGTCGTTGTCGAAGCTGACGACGAGGACTCGAAGGCCGTCCCACCCGGGAGAGCGAAGAAGGAAAAAGACCCGGACGACAAACGAAACGCCCGGGACGACGACGACTGACGCCG
>JBPPMX010000314.1:0-2850 GCA_051306275.1 Tepidiformaceae bacterium | reverse complement strand
GCAATCGGTTTCAGCGGCCACCGCCTCGAACATCGTGGTCGAGTACATCGGATTCACGCCGGAGGCACAGGCGGCGTTTGAGTTCGCAGTCACCATCTGGGAGTCGCGGATCTCGTCCCCGGTGCCCATCGGGATCTACGCGGTCTGGGGAATGCAAGGTTCCGGCGTACTCGGCAGCGCGGGCTCCCCCGACGACTACTTCGACTTCCCGGGCGCCCTGCCCGCCACGCGCTACCCTTCCGCCCTCGCCAACGCGATCGCGGGCTACGACCTCGATCCAGACCAGCCAGACATCTCCGCCACCTTTAACTCGACCTTTCCGCACTGGTACTTCGGCCTCGATGGGCAGGCGCCACCCGGTAAGTACGACCTCGTAACGGTCGTCCTTCACGAGATCGGTCACGGGCTCGGGATCTCCGGGAACGCCCGAGTCCTCGGTAGCGGTGCGGGCACCATCTACGGGCAGCGTCCGACCATCTTCGACCGCTTCCTCGAAAACGCGGACGGCGGGCTACTTATCGACTACGTGCAGGGCAGCCAGGCGCTCGGCGCCGCCCTCACCAGCGGTGCACTCTACTTCGGCGGACCGAATGCGATGGCCGCGGCTGGCGGGGAACGCCCCCGGATCTTCGCCCCGCCGCAGTTCCTCGACGGCAGTTCCACCTACCACCTCGACAACGACACCTACCCCCCCGGCAACCCGGATTCCCTGATGACCCCCATCATCAGCGCCCAGGAAGTCGTCCACGATCCCGGCCCAATCACGATGGGGATCCTCGCCGATCTCGGCTGGATCCTCGCTACGCCGCCAGACCGCCTCGAGTTCACGTCACAACCCGGGCAACAGCAGTACGCAAACGCCGCGCTCAACCCGGGGATCAGCGTGGCGGTGGTCGACGCGCGGGGTGTGCCGGTCACCTCAGACTCGACCACCATCATCACGCTTGCTCTGACCAGCGGTGGCGGTGGCGCTCTCAACTGCCCGGGTGGACTGCAGCGAGCGGTGGTCGCCGGGATCGCGGCATTTAGCGGCTGCACAGTCTCGGCCCCTGGGATGGGCTACACAGTCGTCGCGACATCGGCGCCGCCCTACGACCACGCATTCAGCGCGCCGTTCGCTGTATTGGAAGCACCGGTATTCGAACACCGCGTGGTCGTGCCCGGACTCGGACGTCACTAGACATTACCGCTCGAACTCCGCGATTCGTTGTTCCTACGATCCCGCGTTTGTAACGTTCGTCAGCATGGGAGTGTGCTGTGCGGATCGGCCTGTTCGCGATCTTCGGCGTCGCCCTGGTGCTGACCGTCTCTGCGCTCGCCTACAGCAGCAACGCTGAGGCGGACCCCACGCCGACTGTCGTCGAGCGCGAGCAGGTCTTCCTCCTCGACGATGGCCGCGTTGCCACCCTCCACGTTCTCATCGACGCGGTCGAGGCAGACCCTGACGACGTGATGGCGCGCATCATCGAGCGCACCCCCGCGCAGCCAGCTTCGGGCTCGGTTTCGGCAGCATTCGTCCTGCTGAGGAAGTGGCACCCTGGCGACATCCCGGTCGGCGTCAGCTACAACGCCGACTTCGACCCCCCCAGCGTCGATGGTAACGGCGCCATGGAGTGGGCAATGCAGGTCTGGAATGACGCACCCGGGAACGGCTTCGCATGGGTCGACGGCGGAGCAACGGACACGTTCTTCACCTTCTGTGCCGTCTCCGAGTCTGACGGCGAGAACACGGTCCGGTTCTCCTACACGCTCGACGACGGCGTGCTCGGCGAAACCTGCTCCATCACAGAGGGCATGGTTGGTGGGCGGGACCGCACCCGGGAGTTCGACATGATCCTCGACGGTTGGACCAACTGGTCCGTCGCCGGGACAACACCGGTCGGACAGTACGACCTCTACTCCGTGATGCTCCACGAACTCGGCCACGCCCTCGGACTCGGCCATACCGCCGTTCCCGACTCGGTGATGTCGCCCTTTATCGACTTCTCGGAGCAGCGCCGCGCGCTGACGGCGGATGACCTCGACGGCTACTTCGCCCTCTACGGCGGCCAGCCAGCCCCCACGGCGACGAGCGTCCCCGCAACGCCGACGAAGACGACCGTCCCGCCAACACCCCTGAGCTACGACTTCGAGGTCGTGGTGCCGGGAGTGCGGCGGGAGTAGCCCTAGAAGTCCATCCCGCCGAGGTCCATGCCCTCCATCCCGTGTGAATGGCCACCGGGGCCGTGCGAATGGCCGTGGTCGTGGCCGCCGCCCATGTCGTCGCCGCCACCGTCCCAGGGGGCTTCCTGGTCGAAAATCCCCGGCTCGGCGACGCCGACGAGGGCGAACCCGCCGAGGACTTTCTTCGCGCTCTTCCCGCACTTCGGGCAGGGAAGGATCTGGAGGACTTCGCTCATGGGCATCCGCTTGTCGAAGCGGTCGCCGCAAGAGTCACATCGGTATTCGTAGAGTGCCATGCCGCGATCCTAGCGAGCGGAGGGCGCGAAGGGAACCCGGTGCCCGATCTCTGAGTCGGTCAGACGAACTCCTTGACCTTCTCGGCGAGGGCCCGGGTGAAGCCCACCGTGCTCGCGATGTCCTCAACGGGGGCTTCGCGGATGGCTCTGACGCTGCCGAACTTCTTCAGGAGCGCCTTCTTGCGTCGGGGTCCCACGCCCGGGACGGAGTCGAGAACGCTCTGGATGGCCGTCTTGCCACGGACCTGGCGGTGGTACGTGATCGCGAACCGGTGGGCTTCGTCGCGGATGCGCTGGACGAGTAAAAGCGCCTCTGACCCGCGCGGCAGGACGACTGGCGCGTCCTCGTCGGGTACGAACAGCTCCTCGAAGCGCTTGGCCAGCCCGACCG
>JBPPMX010000313.1:0-2254 GCA_051306275.1 Tepidiformaceae bacterium | reverse complement strand
TCTTCCCCAGCCCCACGACGCCGAGCACCTTCCCCAGCACTTCCGTCCCGATGAACTCCTTGCGCTTCCACTCGCCCAGCCGCGTCGAAGCATCCGCCCGCGGCACATGCCGGGCCAGCGCGAACAGCAGCGCCAGCGTGTGCTCCGCCGCCGCCACCGTGTTCCCCTGCGGCGCGTTCACGACGATCACGCCCCGTTCCGTCGCCGCCTCGAGGTCGATGTTATCCACACCCACGCCCGCGCGGCCGATCACCATCATCCGCTTCGCCGCTTCCAGCACCGCCCGCGTCACCTTCGTCTCGCTCCGCACCACCAGCGCGTGGTACTGCCCGATGCACGCCAGCAGCTCATCCACCGGCATCCCGGTCTTCACATCCACTTCGCCCACAGCGCGAAGCATCTCCACGCCTTCTGGCGCGATTGGGTCGGCGACGAGGATGCGTGGACGCTCAGATGTCATGGGCTAGACAGCCGCCTTTGCTTCCGCCAGCAACTTCTCGACCACGTCCATCGCCTCCGTCACGTCCTGCATCGAAACCAGCCCGAGGTGACCCACCCGGAAGATCTTCCCTTCCAGCTTCCCCTGCCCACCGCCGAGCACCACCCCGAACTCCTCCCGCGCGCGCCGCGAGATCGCCTTCCCATCGACCCCCTCCGGCCACCACACCGCCGTCACCGTCTTCGAAGCGAACTGCTCGTCCACCGGCACCAGCTTCAGCCCCAGCCCCTTGGCACGATTCCGCGTGTACTCCGCGATAGCCTCATGCCGCGTGAAGATCCCCTCGATCCCCTCCGCCCGCATCATCGTGAACGCCGCGTCCATCGCGTAATAGATCGAAACCGCCGGCGTCCACGGGTTCTGACCCTTCGCCAGCGAATCCTTCGCCTTCTTCGCATCAAAGTAGAATCGCGGCATCTTCGCCGTCTCGTTCGCCTTCCACGCCCGCTCGCTAAACCACACGAACGCCAGCCCCGGCGGCACCATCCACCCCTTCTGCGAACCCGAAACCACAACGTCCAGGTCCCAGCGCTCCACCGGGCACGGCACCGAGCTCATCGAGCTCACCGCGTCCACCAGGATCAGCCGGTCCCGCGACCGCACCTCCTTCGCGATAGCCTCCAGCGGGTTCATCACCCCCGTCGACGTCTCGTTGTGCGTCACCAGCACCGCCTTGATCTCCGCGTCCGCGTCCAGCCGCCGCCCGATCTCCGCCGGGTCCGCAGCCTCGCCCCACTCCAGGTCGTACTTCACAACCTCAGCGCCATACGTCTTCGCAATCGTCCCGAACCGGTCGCCGAACGACCCGATCGAAACCGCCAGCACCTTATCGCCCGGCGAAAGCGTGTTCACCACCGCCGTCTCCAGCCCACCAGAGCCAGACGTCGTGATCGAAAGCACATCGCTCGAAGACCCGAAAACCCAGTTCAGGCCATCGGTCACACGACGCAGAATTGCAGCGAACTCAGGCCCGCGGTGGTTGATCATCTGGCCAGTCATGGCCTCGAGGACCTCCGGCGGGCAGGGGGTAGGGCCGGGGATGCGTAGATTCACGTAGGGGCTCCGTTTGGGGTACCGCTAATCGTCGGACGGATCGCCACCCCGATCAAGGATACGGCCCGCCAGCGGGGCTATTGGCCATTGGCTATTAGCTGTTGGCCCGGCACCGACGCCCCGCTGTCGTTAGTCGTTAGTCTTTGGTCGCCAGCGACGAACCGCCCCTCAATCCTCCCCCACTCACGTTAATCACCGAACTCACCTCGCTGTCCCCTGTGACCTGTGACTTGTGTCCTATTCCGTCGTCGGCAACGAGCCGCCCCAAATCCTCCCGCACCCCCATTAAAGCTCCGCACTCATTCCTACTGTCCCCTGTGACCTGTGACCTGTGACCTAAACCCGACCTGTGACCTAGCGCCGCCCGCCTCGGGCGATCCTCCGCTTTGGCCCGCGCGCCGCGGCCGCCTGCCTCTTCATCCACCGCTCCACCCCGGCCGCGATCGCCTTCTGCAGCTTCGCCTCCTCCTCCAACTCCTTCCTCCGGAACGCCGGCAACCGCGACTCCCACCCCACATCCTCGCTCGGGTCGATCGGAAACATCACACTCGCAATCTCCGACCCCGGCCACGGCCCCTGGTCCTCCTTCGCTGTCCCCTGTGACCTGTGACCTGTCCCCTCAGCGGCCTCGCGGGCCAGCGCCCGCAACGCCGCGATCACCGCCTTCTGCTCCGCATCACCCCCACTTCGACCCGCCCGACG
>JBPPMX010000312.1:0-9889 GCA_051306275.1 Tepidiformaceae bacterium | reverse complement strand
CATGGTCGATAGCTTCGCGTTCATGCGTTCTCCTTGACCGACCGTGCCAGCCGCAACGTTGCCGAGGGCGTCAGCCGCCCGACAACCTTGCCGTTGAGCCACACCTGGGGCGCCTCGGTGCAGGTGCCGTTGCACTGCCCGATGATGAACCCGTACTTGCCGTCCTCGCTCTGGTGGCCGAGCGGCATGTCCAGAACGTGTTCGATCAGTTCGCGCACCCGGTCGCCACCTTCGAGGCGGCAGGCTGGGCCGCTGCACCACGCGATTTCGGTCTCCGGGGGCGGTACCGTCCGGAAGTCGCTGTAGAACGAAACCGCGCCGTAGATCATCGCAGCCGTCGTATTGAGCTGCCGCGCGACGGCCTCGATCGCGGGCCGGGAGATGTATCCGTAGTGGTGTTGCACCTTGTGCAGCGCCGGAAGGACGTGACCTTTTCCTGGCTGAAACTCGGCGAGTAACTCGCGGAGTTCCTGCACTGACGGCTCAGCGTGCATGCCCACCCTCGCTTGTGAAATCCGGCACCACTATATCCGAGACATCCCCAATGGCGCAGTCACCCGCGCTGCCTCGCCCGCCCGTCCTCGTCGATGAGCGCCGCGACCTTCTCCCCGAGCAGCAGGCTGTAGTTCTGCCCGCGATCCTCCGGGTAGACCTGGGTCGTGTTCGAAAGGTAGAGCCCGTCGATCCCCGTCCGCATATCCGGGATCGAATCGCTGTAGTTCGTCGTGATGATCGGCTGGCCGCCCGGATCCTTGAAGAACCACTTCTCGCGCACCCACGACGGGTCGAACGCCGGGTTGATTTTCCGGATTCCGTCGAGGTAGAACGCCAGCACCTCGTCCTCGTCCATCGCGAGCACCGGGTGATCCGGCCGGGTGTAGTTCGAGAGATAGACCACGCGGTTGCCGCCGTACATCTCGGGCGGCAACAGGTTCGTGTGCTCCACGCACGCCACGAACGGCAGGTCGTCGGCGATGCTCAGCCAGTAGTAGTCGCTGATAGGCCGGTCCAGCGCGAGCACGAGGCACGTCGCCCACTGGTACTGCACCCGGTCGAGCACCTTCACGTAGCTCTCCGGGAGCCCCGGCGCGATTCGCCGCACGATGATGTTCGGCGTCGTCATCAGCACCGCGTCGAATCGCTCGATCTCTCCGTTCGACTGGATGCCGACCACCTTCCCGTCCTCGCTCACCACCTCTTCCGCGCCGGTGTTCAGCTTGATCACCCCACCGCGCGACTCGACGAGCTCCGCCAGCTTCACGTAGTACGCCCGGAACGACCCCTCCAGGTAGCCCAGCGACTCCTTCGCCCCGCTTCCCCGCCGCGATGCGAACCGCAGGTAGATCTTGCCCCAGAGCCACGCCATCCCCACGTCATCGGCCCGGTCGGCGAACTTCCCGCGAAGCAGAGGCCCCCAGAACGCCGCGAACGCCTTCTTTCCGACGGCTCGCTCCATCCACTTCCGCGCCGTGATGCCCTCGTACTTCTTCCAGTTGTGCTGACGCCGCAACCAGAGTGCCGCGAGGCCCAGCCGCACCCGGCTCGTGAACGGGATCGCCGTGAACTTCACGAGGTCCATCGGCGTCACGAACGGGAATATCCTCCCTTTCACGAAGTGCCCGTTGTGTGGCTCGATCCAGCGCAGCTTGTCGCCCAGGCCGAGATCCTCGATGTAGCGGACGACCGTCGTGTCGTTCGTGAAGATGTGGTGGTAGAAGCACTCCAGCGGCGTCCCGCCGACCGGGAACGTCACCACCTGCCCGCCGACTTCATGCCGGCTCTCGTACATCGTCACGTCGTGCCCACGCTCCTGCAGCACCTTCGCGGCTGCGAGCCCCGCCACCCCTGCTCCGACGATCCCTACTCTCATGACGCTGGCAGCACATCCTTCTCCACGGGTTCGATCTCAGCGATCTTCTTGAACGCGATGCCGAAGCTCCAGAGAAAGATAAGCCCGAGGATAGTCGTAGGGATGATGACGAGCTGGTGCGCCACGATCGCATAGGCCCCCGCGACGCCACTCGAAACCCCGGCGCCCACAAGCACGAGCTTGGTCGCCCACTCGAAAGGCCCGGTGCCCCCGAGGAACGTCGGGATGATGATCGCGAGGTTCGAAGCGCTCAACAGCAGGCAGTACTCCCCAAAGCCGACGTCCAGGTTGAAACCGATCCCGATGACGGCGTAGGCCGCCCCCTCGATCGTCCAGGCGGCCGCACTCAGGACGGTCACGAGAAGCAGTGTCCTCCAGTCGTGCACGGAGCGCAGGCTCAGCACCAGTGCGTTCGCGATTCCCTCCGCCTTCGGCTCGAGCCGCGCAGGCAACGCCCGGAGAAAGAATCGCATCACCCGGTGCGCTCGCTCCTCGGAAAGCGTCAGCAGGTAGAACGCCGCGAACGCCAGCACGAAGACGATGCTCGACGCCACCGCGATCGCCGAAAGCCGTGAGTCTTCGAACCCAACAATCGCCCCCGAGATAAGGAGCATCAGCACGAGCACACACCCGTCGAACAGCCGTTCGACCGCGATCGAACCCACCGCCGACATCTTCGAGACTCGCTCGCGGTCGCCAAGTACGTACGCCCGTACGACTTCGCCAGCGCGTGCGGGCAGCAGGTTGTTCGCCATGTACCCGATGATCGCGTAAGGGAAGAGACGCGCAGGGCTCAGCCGCGCTACCGGCCGCATCAGGACCGACCAGCGCACGCACCGCACCGAGATGGAGACAAAGAGCACCCCGAGTGCCGGGATCAGCCAGAGGTAGTTCGCCTCGCCGAGGGCAGCGGAAATCTCAGAGGGGTGTGTTGTGCGCAAAAAGAGCGCAATGAACACCACGCTGACGAGAACGCCAATCCAGAATCGAAGGGAACGGAGCACGCCTGATGCCGCCCGGGGACTACCGAATTTCGAAGAGGCGAAGTCTCCCGGCAGCGCCTTCCGATACCCAGAGCCTACCATCTGCAATCTCCACAATCCCGTACGGACGCTGGAGCGGCTCCTCGCCGCCGGTAATCGTCACTTCCGCGTTACCGTCTGGGGAGTACACCCGCACCTCGTTCAGGGCCGGCACACTCAGCGCAATCCCGCCATCCCGGAGGACCTCGATGTAGGGTTTGTCGGTCGCATCCTGTCCGCCCCATCCCGAAACCGGGAATGCGGCGACGAAGTCACCCTCGGTACCCAGGACGACAACCCTCCCGTTGTACATGTCGGCAACGTAGACCCGTCCATCAGGTGCGATGTCGATCCCCACCGGCTCATCGAACTGCCCATCGCCCGCGCCCTCAGTCCCGATCGTGCGCACGAATTCGCCCCCATCCGTGAACACCTGGATGCGGTCGTGGCCCGTATCCGTTACCCACAGGTTCCCGTCCGCATCTACCGCGACATCGCGCGGGCCGAAGAGCTCAAGCGGGCCCGGAGGCGTGTTCGCGGGAGCCTGCCCGAAAGAAAGCAGGGGCTCCAGCTCCGCGCTGAAGATACGAACCCGCCACCCGAACGTGTCCGCGATGACGACGCGGCCGTCGGCCAGGATCTCCAGTCCCCACGGCTCCGCCGATTCGGCGGCGTTCGCCGGGTCCTCACGCACGTCCACCGCCGCGACGAAGTTCCCCGCGGCGTCGAACTTCTGCAGCTTCCGTGTGCTGTAGTCGATCACATAGACGTTCCCTGCCGCGTCGACCTCGACATCGGCCGGAGCAAGGAACTGACCGGGCAGCGTCCCGAACCCGCCGATCGTCGGGCGTCCTTCCGAGTCCACCCCTGGCTTCGGCGGCTCGAGTGGCCGGAACGATAGCTCACCCGTCTCCAGGTTGAATGTCGCCGGGAAATAGGCGAACGCATCCACCGAGCCGTTCGTGCGATGCGGGTCGTGGTCACGCCAGTATTCAGCCCAGGTCGTCAGCCATCCCTCCTGTGAGATGCCTTCCCACACTCGCCCCCACGTCGCCGGCCGGAACGGGCCGCAATTCCCGGTCTCCGCGGTGCAAGACGTCCGCCCGCCATCGACGCTCATCGCGGATTTGTAGGTCTCGTCGAACCACCACCGGTGCGGATAGCGGACCGGGCTGCCGAATGTCGGGGCACCGGCGCTGCTCACGAAGTCGTTCACCCTGCTCGCGTTCGACTGGTTCACGAGGAGCACGTCCCATTCGCCCGCTGGAACCCCGCTGGAGAAGTCGAGGTACGACGCACCCTTGTAGTCGCGCAGGTACCAGGCCCACGGCCAGGAGAACGAATCCGCCGAATCGACCGCGATCCGGAGGTCAAAGCCCTTCCCGGTTGCCGCCGCGAGGGCGTCGATCTGGTCCGCGACCTCGGTGATCTGTGGCGCGCTCTGCGTGTAGATCAGCAGGTCCTTCGGGTCATCGCCCCGTTCGAAAACCGCCATCAGCATGGTCCGCATCGAGAAGAGCGATAGCGCCCCGATCACCGCCACGACCACGACCGTCCCCACGGCCTGCCGCCCGAAGGGACGCGCCGCGATCACGATGAACGCCACCGCCGCCGCGAGTACGAGCAGCCGGATCCCGGCCGCGATCGGCCCGCCCGGCATGAACGCGATGATCGCCAGCGCCCCCATCGCGATCGCCGCAATGCTGGTGAGGGTGAAGCTCAGCTGTCGCGGGTCGGGGCGGTTGGCCCACGACGTCCACGCATAGTGCACTGTCCAGGCCGCAAGGATGCACGCCGGGAGCGCGATGTGGACGTTCAGCCAGGGCATCTTCTCCCCCGCCCACGAAAGCGCCCCGAACACCCCGACCAGCCAGAACACGAGGAATCGCGAGAACGCATTGCCCTTCACCACGGCCCAGTACGCGCCGCCGACCGCGAGGACGAGCGGCAGGAATTCGTACGCAGGCATCAGCATGAAGTAGTAGAACCACGGCTGGTCGCCACGCACTTCGTTATGTTGGCCAACCCAGTAGTCAATCGAACCCCACGGCCCCGTGCAAGCGCCATCGAGGTTCGTCCAGAACGACGTCATCAGCGTCAGATACACCACAGCCGACGCGCCGGCGCAGTAGGCCCACGTTTTCGCGCGCCAGTTCAAACCTACGAACGCCGCCGCTCCGCACCCGAGAATGAAGAGCCCGCCCAATGCCTGTGCGTCCCGCGCGGACGTCGGCAATGCCCCCTGGCAGACGTTGTTCCAGTCCCAGCGGCCATCAGGCAGCGCAGGCCACAACCCCAGTGGCGGGCTCTCGAACACCGGTTTTGCGAACCGCAGGAGGAGCGGCACCGTGAGCGTCCCCATCACGACAAGCACATCGCCTGAGGCAGGCATCTCGTCCCACCCGGCCCGCTTCCGGATCCCGCCGATGAACGGCCACAACGCGGCTATCGCCCACGCGTACGGAAAGATCCCCGCCGCCAGCAGTGACCGCCGCATGAGCGTGTCCGTATCGCGGCCGGCGAGCGTCTTTCGCGCCAGGTCTACTGCAAGCTGCCCGTTGATGTAGAGAAGGAATACCGCGACCGTCAGGTAGGTCGCCTCCTTCGTCGTGATCGACCCCGTGTACGCCAGCGCGAAGACCAGCAGCCAGCGGTCGCGTCGCGAAACCATGTAGCGCCACATCGCCGCCACCATCAGCAGCGTGAAGAACGCCATGTAGATGTCTTCGCGGAAGAACCGGCTGTAGTAGACGATGGTCGGCGAGAACGCGATGAACGCGACCGCCGCGAGCGTCCCGACCGGCCCCAGCCACCGCCGGAACAGGAGTGGCAGCATCACCAGTGCCACGCCAAAGATCGCCGCTGAAACGCGGCTCGTGTAGTCGCTCGCGCCGCCGACTAAGAAGACCAGCCCCTGGACGTGGTAGTAGAACGGGCCGTGGAAAACGGGGCTATGGGTGTAGTCGCCCTGCGCGAGCCGCCACGACCACTGCGCGTGGATGCTCTCGTCGTGGTGGAGCGCCCGCGCCCCGAGGTCCCAGAACCGGAAGGCGAACGCAAGCCCGATGATCGCCACGTACGCAGCGATCTCCCAGTTGATCGCGATCCGGATTGCGAACAACCGCTCCAGTGCCGTTCGGTCCGGCGTGGGCTCGATTGCCGTCGTTGGGGAGCTCATTCGCTTGCCTCTGTGTATACGGCAACCCTCAGCGGGATGATCGCGAGCTCATTCCGGTCCGAAAGCCACCGGACGTAATCCAGCGGCGAACCGGGTGGTTCAACAGACTCGAGGAGCGCCCACTCCCCTTCCAGCGGGACCATGCCCTCGGGTGCAGGCACTCCCAGTGGCCAGATCGCGAACGTGGCCCCATCCGGCACTCGCGAGTTCAGTTCGATATCGCCGGAGTCCCGGAACGGCCAGAGTATCGACTCCGCCAGGTCCGGGTGGACAACGATCGTCCCGCCCCGGTCCTCCACCGTCTCGAACGCGATCCGCCGCAGTTCCGACGCCTGCGAAGGCGAGATCGGCGACGGTATCGGCTCCTCGATCGCGCTCAACGCCACACCGAACCCACCAGCCGCGAACGGGACGGCCGCCACGGCCAGACCGGCCGCCATCAGCGTGGGTATCGCCCTCCGCTCGGCACAGACCGCAGCGCACGCGATCAGGGCGACTGTGTATAGCAACACCACAACCGTCTGTTCCGCGCTGTTGCCTACCGCCGCCCGGTCGGCCCATTGGAGGCAGATGTTCGTGGCCACGGCCGCAGAGAGTGCCGCAATCGGGAGCAGTATCCGGGCGTACCGCCAGTCGGCGGCGATCATCGCCTCGATCCCGCGCACAAGCGCCGGTCCGGCGAGCAGAGCAGCAGGAGTCGTCGCCGCAACGACTCCTGCGGTCGAATCCGACCCAGCCGCCGCCAGCAACCACCCGGCAGATACCCCGAACCACGCGACAAGCAGCAGCGTATGCGCTGAGATTAGGCCGCCGCGCCGCCATTGCACGATGTGCCAGGCCATTCCCGCGATTCCTCCGACGAGTACGGGGACGCTGTACATCGCCACGATCGCCATCGCCGATGCGCTCGACCACTCGCGCTCGAAGCTCTGCTCGAACGTCACGATCAGGGCGATTGGCAGGCCGTCTACCCCCAGCCCGTAGCGGACGAACGTCAGGGCCAGGCCGAGCAAGGCTCCGGCGCCCCAGGCGATGAGCGTGCTCGATGGCGGCACCTCGCGCCGGTAGAGCGCCAGACCGCCCGCCGCAAGCAATAGCGGCAACACGAGCGCGCCGGCCGTGGTAGCCATGAACGCGCCCACCCCGTGGGCCCACAACGGAAGCGGATGTCCGTCCCGGGTCATTGCGACGAATAGCCACATCGCCAGCGCGATATCGAACGCCATCGCCGACGCTGACACCCCAAGCGCAATCCCAGGAGCGTCGAACGCGAGGAGCAGCAGGGTCAGGAGACCGCCCGCGTTTCCGAGCTGGCCCCGGAGCATGTACACCCCGACCGGGACCGACGCCGACACGACGAACGCCACGACCCGTGCGGGCACCTCAGATGTTGTGAACTGGAACAGGAGCGCGCAGATCGCCTGGAAGAATGTCGGCACGAACCGCGTGTCGGTGACGCCAATCGAGGCCTGCCAGGCCCCCGAGAGGTGGTCGAGTTCGGCGCCGCCGACCGGCGCCTGCCAGACCGGACCGAGCCGCATGAGCACGAAGATGCCCGCCGCTACAGCCCACGCCAGGTCCGCGACGGTGAACGTCGCAAGTTCCTTTCGATCGATCCCGCCCGCAACCGTCACGATGTCTGCAATACCCCGCTCTCGGGCAGCCGGTAGACCCTCAGATCGCCGGACGCGAATGCCACCTCGAGGAACGTCTCGAACGCCGGAAGAGTCTCTGCCGGGTACCGATCCAGTTCCGCTCGACCGACCACGAGATAATCGGCGCCGGCATCCGACATCGCCCTGAAGACCGCGTCCTCGTCCTCGCCGGCAAGGTAGGCCGAGTCCAGCAGGTCCTGGCGGCGCTGGAATTCGGCTGTGTTCTCCGGGGAGTCGCCGCGCCACTGCACCTCGTGAAAGTACCATCCGATAACGGTCGGACGGCCGGTCCGCGCGCTCATGAACGAGCCCCCGCCATAGTCCACGTTCGGGTTCGTGATTACCGTCCCCCCGGAGGCGTCGACTCCCCAGGTGCGCCCTGAACCCTCGATGATGACACTCCCCCGCTCGGTGTTCTCACTGATCCAGCGGCTC
The DNA here is from genome assembly GCA_051306275.1 of Tepidiformaceae bacterium. Classification (GTDB taxonomy): domain Bacteria; phylum Chloroflexota; class Dehalococcoidia; order Tepidiformales; family Tepidiformaceae; genus JBPPMX01. The sequence continues at coordinate 1,729 of JBPPMX010000312.1, read as the reverse complement.
AGAGCGTAGGTGGCGGGATCATTGCGTGCGAGCGAGGCGAGCCCGTCGATTTCCGTTTCCTTGCTGAATCCCTCGGTCCGCGCGGCAACTGCAAGGATCGAGAACAGGCTCACTGCAGCCAGCCACGCGACTCCCGCGCCCGCAGCGAAGCGCACGCCCGGGACCTGCCATCGACCCGAAAGGACGGCGCCAAGCCCGGCTCCTCCCACCAGCGCGAACAGCACCCACGCCTGGTAGCTCAGCTTGAACACCGTATTCAGGCGCGGGACGCTCCCGAAGAACACATCGCGGACGACAAACAGCTCCGCGCCCAGGAGGAGAAGTGAACCGAACGCTCCGGCCGCGAGGAGGAGTGCCGTCGTCCGGCGTCTCTCAGCGGTCGCCAGCGCCAGTGCCACGAAGGCGCCGCTCACTATGGTCAGGACTGCCCCGATAACCCAGCCGCCAGCTTCGCGCGCCTGCGCGGCATCCCCGAGTTCACCCCGCACCCCGGCGAACGCCACCCATGCGACCACTGGCAGGAGCGCGACGATCGCGCCCGGAACCGCTGTTTTCGCGACGTCCGCCCGGCGCACACGGTGAAGCGCCGCGAATCCGACGACCAGTGCCGGGAGCAGGACTGGCCCGTACTGCAGCAGAGCATGCGCTGGACGGGTCCCCGCCCCGACGTAGGGATATATCCCGCCCGCCTGGGACGAGAAGTCGATGTACCAGGGGAAGTAGGCGATCGCCGCCGCTCCGAATACCGGCCCGAGGTATCCCACTGTCGCCTTCGCTGCTCCTGCCAGCGGTGCAGTCCGCAGGTTCCGGGCCGCGACCGCGAGGCTAAACAACGCGGTAAACGTGATCAGGTCCCACGCGTTCTGGAACGCCAATGCCCCGATCAATAGGGCTACCACGACGGTCGCCGCTGGCGCTCGCCGATGGCTGTCGAGTTCGAGCAGCCCCCGCCCTCGCATCGTTGTCATCGCCAGCGCAACAACGAGCAGCACGAGTGGCAGCGACATCACATGCGGATGCAGGTCCCCAAGGACGAAGCTGAACGCCGGGAACTCCGTGATCGTGTCCGGTATCACGCGCGACGTATCAAACCACCAGAAGAACTCGGTGGGGTACCACGTCGCGCTCTCCGCAGCCGGGTTGTAGCAATCCGTCGTCGCGCCGTCCTCGCACGGCAGCAGTGCGTCCATCCCGAAGGCGCGGTAGACCGCATCGTTGGATGCGCCCTGCGAGGCCCCCCATTCGAACCACGCCGAAAGCGAGCCCGCGAAGAGCAGCAGGATCACACCAGCCGTCGCGCCGATCGCAGGTGCGCGCCTCCCCCGCGACCCCGCCAGCCACCTGGCGCCCCCCGCCGCTACCGAGGCCATCGCCGTACCCGCAGCCGAGAAGACGAACCCGAGATGCAGGTTGTACCCGGTCGATGCGGGCACGCCGGCCGCGCTGCTGAGCATCCCGCCCTGCACGTAGCCGAAGTAGTAGTAGCTGGCCCGGTTTCCGCTCAGCCACGCGTCCTCCGGCGGGTACGATTCCGATTCCATCGCCGTCGCGAGGTACATCAGGTCCATCGGCTGCTCGGTGCCTTCGATGTCTGGCAGGTAGCTGCGAAACGACACGAACGCAAAGAACAGAAACGTGAACAGGCCCGCCGCCACGATCGCGCCCGGGATGCACCGTCGCAGGTGTGACCGCTGCCGTCCCCCCTCCCCCAGCGCCCACGCACCCACGA
>JBPPMX010000311.1:0-17739 GCA_051306275.1 Tepidiformaceae bacterium | reverse complement strand
CTACCACCGCCCGTTGCCGCCGCCAGCCTTGCCGTCGAAGAGCCTGAGATCCCGGGCCGAGCTCCCCGCCCGCGAGGCATCGGCCGCCGCGGCGGCATTGACGATTACTCCCCTCGCGAACTGGTCGCGATCGTCAACTGGATCCGCTCCGACGGACGCCTTCGAACGGATGAGGAACTCCTCGACGAAGCGATCGACGCGCTCGGCTTCTCCCGTCGCGGGCCCCGGATCGAAGCCGCCCTGCGCGAGGCGATTACCCGCGCAACCTGATCAGAATGCTGCTATTTCGAACGCATTGCGCCACCTACGCTGGGTGAATGCGTTCCCGCCCATTCCTGGTGCTCTACCTCTCCGTCTTCGTGGCGGTCATGGGTATCTCGATGGTCACTCCGCTCCTCCCCGTCTACGCGGAGGAACTCGGCGCGACCGGCGTCTGGATCGGCCTGACGTTCTCGATCTTCGCGGTCACCCAGGCCTTCACGAGCCCCTTCGTCGGCCGCCTCTCCGATAAGTTCGGGCGCAAGACCTTCATCGTTGCCGGCCTCCTCGTCTACTTCACCGGCGCCATTGGGTACCTGACAGCGGACTCCTTCTACCAGGTGCTTGGGTTCCGCGCGCTCAGCGGACTCGGGACGAGCCTCATCTTCTCCTGCGCCCGCGCCTACATCGGCGACATGGCCCCCCGAGGCCAGGAAGGCCGCTGGTTCGGTGTCTTCGCCACCGCCGACATCGTCGGGTTCGGCATTGGACCAATGCTCGCCGGCGTCCTCCGTGAAACCTCCGGCTTCGACTCGGTCTTCATTGGCATGGCCGCACTCATGGGCGTCGCGGCGGTCATCGTCGTCCTCTTCCTGCCCCGCAACCCACCCGTTGCCTATCGCGTCGTCGAACACGACGCGCCGGAAGCTGCCGGTCTCGTCGCCGCCTTCAAGGACCGCCTCGTCATCGCTCTCGCGCTGAACATGGTCCTCATCTCCCTTTCGATGGGAGCCACCCTGAGCTTCCTCGCGGTCAAACTGGAGGACAACCTCGGCGCCGCGCCGCTGGTCATCGGCGTCGCCTTCGCGGTCCAGAACTTCGCCGCCGGCATCTCGCAGCCGGTCGTCGGCCGCTTCGCCGATACGTACAGCCGCCGCATGCTGATCTGCCTTGGCCTCGGCCTTTCGGCGGCGATGCTCGCTATCCTCGGCGTCCTTCAGTCGCTCCCGCTGGTACTCGTGGTCCTCGCGGGAGTGGGCGTTGCATCCGCACTTTCGATGGTCACCGGCGGTGCGATGCAGGTCGTTGCCGGTCGGCGGGTCGGGATGGGTTCGGTCCTCGGGCTGACCGCAGCGGGCAACGGCGTTGGCATCCTCATAGGCTCGATCATCGGCGGTCTCCTCGTCGATGCATTCAACATCGATGCCGCCTTCTATTTCGGGGCCGTCGCGATGCTCGCCGGCATACCGCTGTTCCTCTTCCTCACCCGCAACACCCCCACCTCTGAGAACTACTACCCCGAACCCGCCCCTCTGCCGTCCGCGGCCGGCTAACGCGTCGCGACCGGCCCCCCTGCTTCCAGCTTTCGTATGAGGCGCGTACGCCGGTGCTCCAGCGAATCGACACCCGTGGCACTGCCCATCGCTCCCGGCCGGATCAACCCCTGGCGCACAAGCCCAAGCGCCTGCTCGACCAGCATGAACGCCTCTGCATGGTCGCGCACCCGGTGCTCCGCATGCTTCGCCAGCTCCACGAACGGCAAAAGCCGTCGAGATCGTGGTTCGTCCACCATCATTCGCCAGTACTCCGCCGCGTCCTCGAATCGCCCGAGCTTCTGACAACAGCGTGCGGCGTGCTCCATCGCTTCGAGCCGCTCCCCCCGCACCGACCCACCCGCGATCACCGCCGCGTATTGCTCCACCGCCCGCGCGAGATTGCCGGAGAATTCCGCCGCCCGCGCCGCTTGTAGCGGCCCGCCATCCCCATCGCAGACCCCCGCAAGGTGCGCCGCCAGCGCCACCAACGAGAGGATGTCCCACGCGTTGTGCCGCAGCACCGGAAGGATGTGCGTCGGGTCGCCGCTCCGCTGGAACTGGAAGTAGCGCTCCGGCACCTCCCAGGAGGGGCAGTCCGCCTCGCGCTCGAACCCCAGCACGCTTACTTCGAGTTCGACCAGCCGGTGCCCATCGACGGCGCCTTTCAGCAGCCGCCGGTTTGGGTGCAGCAGGTCCAGGTGCGGCAGCCGCCGGAAGTCCGGCCGCATCCGCGACAGGATCGCCCGCGTTTCCAGCACGGGCAGGTCGAACGACTTCCCGTTGTAGCTCACCAGCGCCCCTGCCGTCTCAAGGTCCGCGTTCAGACCGCCGAGCAGGCCTCCTTCGTACGCCGGCGAAGGCAGCAGGTACTGCCGCAGCTTCAGGGCCGACCCTTCGAACCGCGCCGCACCCGCCAGGAACACCAGCGCCCCCGAGCCGCCCAGACCCGTCGTCTCCGTGTCGACGTACAGGAAGTCAGCCGGCGAAACCTCGCCTAGCCGTGGATCACGCACCTGCCCGGCCAGCGTCGTTGCGTCTACCGTCAGTGCCCGGTGGAGAGCGACGTTCCCGTGTTCGTGCCCCGCCTCATAGACGCTCTCGACCACGTACCCCGGCCCTTGCGCCGAGCTAAACCACCGCCCACCCAGCATCGAAAGGTCCGAAAGTTCGGTGACGCTCTCGATGCGCGGCGCAGGGGTGTCCCGCACCGGCTGGTGCAACGCCTCCCGCAATCGCGCCCGCAGGTCCACCGTCACTCCAACGATTCCTTAACGAACATTTGTGCGAAAGGTAGCACAGGCGGCTGCGTGGAGGTAGCGGCGCGACGCTCGTCGCTGCCTGCTCTCGCCTGTACCCTGTCCACTGTCACTTATGACCGAGCTGCGAATCCCCTTCTTCAAGCCCGCCGTCGACGAAGACGACATCCAGGCCGTCGCCTCGACCATGCGCAGCGGCTGGCTCACTAGCGGCCCCAACGTCCGCGCGCTTGAAGCAGAACTGGCGGAGTACACCGGTGCGACCTACGTGAACGCAGTAAACTCCTGTACGGCCGCCATGCACCTCGCCCTCCGTGCATGGGGCATCGGTCCCGGCGACGAAGTCATCACCACCCCCTATACCTTTTCCGCGACCGCGAACGTCATCGTCCACACCGGTGCCACGCCCGTCCTCGCCGACATCCGTGAACGCGATGCGAACATCGACCCCGCCGCTATCGAGCGGGCCATCACGCCGCGCACGAAGGTGATCATGCCCGTCCACTTCGCCGGCGAACCCTGCGCGATGGACGAGATCATGGATATCGCCCGCCGTCATAACCTCGTCGTACTCGAAGACGCCGCACACGCGGTCGGGGCCCGCTACGGCGATCGCCCCATCGGCTCGATCGGCGACGCCACAGCCTTCAGCTTCTACGCCACGAAGAATATGACCACTGCCGAAGGCGGGGCACTCGCAACCGAAGACCAGGCCCTCGCCGAGCGAATGAAGGTCCTCACCCTCCACGGGATGACGAAGGACGCCTGGAATCGCTACGACGCGGGCGGAAGCTGGCGCTACGACATCGTGGAGTTCGGCTTCAAGGACAACCTGACCGACATGGCCGCCGCCCTCGGTCGCAGCCAGCTCCGGAAGCTCGACTGGCTCACCGAGCAGCGCACACGCGTCGTTCAGCGCTACTTCGCCAATCTTCGCGACGAAGAACACCTCATCCTTCCCGGTTTCGACGAGGCCAATCACCAGGCGTGGCACCTCTTCGTCATTCGCGTGAAGAACGAGCAATCACCCGTCCAGCGCGACGACGTCATCCGCAAGCTCGCCGAACGTGGCATCGGCACCTCAGTGCACTTCATCCCTCTCCACCTCTTCACCGCCTACCAGAAGCTCGGCCCCTACAAGCCCGGGGACTTCCCCGTCGCCGAACACTACTTCGAAGGCGCCATCAGCCTCCCCCTCTACCCCACCATGACCGACGCTGAAGTCGACGAGGTTACCACCGCCCTCCGCGACATCCTCCGGGGCTAGTCGACCTGCCCTACTCCGTGGCCCCCGCCTCGACCTCGCCCCGCCGCCGCAGCGCCGTCGCCTCGTCCTCTCCCGACATCGCGGATGTCTCTTTCTCGTAGGTCATGCGGTAGAGGTTCGCGTAGATCCCGCCGGCGGCGAGCAGTTCCTCGTGTGTACCGCTCTCGGCAATCAGTCCGCGTTCGAGTACGACGATCCGGTCCGCCTCACGGATGGTCGAGAGCCGGTGCGCGATCACGAACGATGTCCGGTTCCGTAGCAGCTCCTTGAGCGCTTTCTGGATCGTCACCTCGGTCTGCGTGTCGACGTACGCCGTTGCCTCGTCCAGCACCAGGATCTCTGGCGCCGCGAGGATCGCCCGCGCGAAGCTGATCAGCTGCCGCTGCCCGACGGAGAGGTTCTGCCCGCGCTGCTGCAGGACGGTGTCGTACCCGTTCTCCTGCCGGCTGATGAAATCGTGCGCGCCGACCGCCTTCGCCGCCGCTTCGACTGCCTCCTGCGTTGCCTCCGGCCGCCCGTACGCGATGTTCTCGCGGATCGTCCCGCTGAACAGGTACGGGCTCTGTAGCACCACACCGATATGCGTCGCCAGCGAGCGTCGTGACACGTCCCGAATGTCGTGCCCGTCGATCCGGATCGCGCCGCCCGTCACGTCGTACCCGCGGCTGATCAGCGACGTAATCGTCGTCTTGCCTGCGCCGGTGTGCCCCACGAACGCGATCGTCTCGCCCGGCGCCACGTGCAGGTCGATGTCGCGCAGTACCGGGGTACCTTCGTTGTAGTGGAACGCGACGTGATCGAAGTCGACTCGCCCCTCGATTGTCTCGAGTTCGAACGCGTCCGGCTTGTCCTGTATGCGCGGGGCGGTATCGAGTACCTGGAAGACGCGCTCTCCGCCTGCCATCGCGCGCTGCACCATCGTGTACTGCAACACGAGGTCGCGTATCGGGTCGAAGAACCGTCCGACGTAGAGTGCGAACGCGGCGATCGCAGCCACCAGGCTCGCGGTGTCCGTGTCCGCATCGAGCACCCGCAGCCCCCCAACCAGCAAAACCAGTGCGAGGGCGACCGCCACGGCCAGCTCGAGGACCGGCATGATCGCAGCCGTCATCAGCCCGGCCCACATGTTGGCCCGGAAGTTTTCCCGGTTGAGTTGGTCAAAGCGCCGCGCGTTCTCGTCTTCGCGGGACATTGACTGGATCGCCCGGACCCCCGAGACGTTCTCCGCGAGCGTCCCGTTCAGCGCCGAGATCTTCGAGCGCACGTTTACGAACGCTGTCCGCGCATGCCGTGACCATACCGCCATCACGAGCACCAGCGGCGGTACGACGGCGAACGTCACCAGCGCCAGCTGCAGGTCGAGGAAGAGCAGCGTCACGACGACGATCACCAGCCCGATCGCATCGGCCGCGAAGCTCAGCGAACCGCTCGTCAGGAGTTCCTGCATCACGGTCACGTCGCTGGTGAGCCGGCTGATCATCCGCCCCACTTCCATCTCGTCGTAGAAGCTGAGCGAGAGGCTCTGCATGTGGTCGTACATCTCGGTTCGCAGCTGGAAGAGGATTCGGTTGCCCAGCCACGACATCAGGTACTGCTGGATCCACTGCGTCACGAAGGCAACCGCGGCCATCACTACCATCAGCCCGAGAAAGATGCCGACCAGCCGCTCATCCCGATCGATCCCCGCCTTGAGCGCCAGACCGATCACGAGCGGCTGCGCGAAGCTCGAGGCCGAGTTGAGCACCATACAGAGGAAGGCGAACAGCGCGCGCTTCTTGTACTGCAGGAGGTATGGAAGGATCCGCTTCACGACCTGTTCGTCGTAGATCTTCCCCAGGTAGTCGTCGTCCCAGCCGTCTGACCCTCGTCCCCGGCGCGGTCCCTGCGACTGCCCACCGATCCCCTGGCTCCACCCGCCCGCCGATGCTGCGCCCCAGAACGCCACTACGAACCCCCGCCCGGCACCGGCGCTGGCGGGCTGAACCGCGGCGCATCCGGAGGTCGCTGTGACGCCGGGCCGTGCCCGTTGCCGCTCGATGCTGTTGGGACGGGCCCGAGTGCTTCAACCTGGTCACGCAGCTCAAGTTCGTAGATGCGCCGGTAGAGCCCGTCGCCCTGTACCAGTTCGTCGTGCGTCCCCCGCTCCACGATCCGGCCCTTATCGAGCACCAGGATCTGGTCGGCGCGCATCACCGTCCGCAGCCGCTGGGCGATGACGAACGTCGTCCGGCCCTCCATCAGCTGCTGCAGCGCACGCTGGATCAGGAACTCCGTTTGCGTGTCCACGCTCGCCGTCGAGTCGTCGAAGATCAGGATCTTCGGGTCCATCAGGAGCGTTCGCGCGATCGCGATCCGCTGCTTCTGCCCGCCCGAAAGCGTCACGCCCCGCTCGCCCACCCATTCGTCGTACCCGTACGGCAGGCTCTTGATGAACTCGTGGATGTTCGCCGCCTTCGCCGCCGCTTCCACCTCTTCCAGCGTCGCATCCGGCTTCCCGTAGGCGATGTTGTCCCGGATCGTCCCGATGAACAGGAACACGTCCTGCTGCACGATCCCGATGCTCCGTCGTAGAGACCCCAGTGTGAGATCCCGCAGGTCGGTCCCGTCGATCGTCACTCGCCCCTCCGTCACGTCGTAGAACCGCGGGATCAGGTTCACCACGGTTGTCTTTCCTGACCCGGTCGGCCCGAGAAGCGCGACGATCTGGCCGGGCTTCGCGTCGATATCAAGACCTTCCACGACGCTGCTCAGCTTGTCGTAGGCGAAGCTCACGCCTTCGAACCGCACATGCCCTTCGATTTCGCCGATATCACGCGCGTCCTGCCGCTCCTTTACGGCGCTTTGTGCGTCGATGATCTCGAACACCCGGTCGGCCGAGCCCACCGCGCGCGCGATGATGTTCAGCACGAACCCGATCGACCGCACAGGCATCTGCAGGAGGTTCAGCCACAGCAGGAACGTCAGCAGTTCGCCCGAGGTGAGCGTCCCGCGCGAAATCATCAATGCACCAGCGCCCGCGGTCACGCCGACCTGCAACAGGCCGATTCCCGCCATCAGCGGTTGGTGGACTGCCTGCAGCTTCGCCTGGTTGAGCGAAAGGTCAGCCTGGCGCTGAGCCTGCTTCGCGAAGCGGGCGCTCTCATACGGCTCGCGGCTGAATGCCTTCACCACACGGATGCCCGATAGCCCCTCCTCCGCGACCTGCGTCATTACGCCCTGGTTCTCCTGGATCGCCATCCAGATTGGCCGGGACTTGTACACCATCACCACCGAACGCCACGCCATGATCGGGACCGCGATGCCGCTGATCAACGCAAGCTGCCAGTTGATCCAGAACATCCCGACCGCCGCGAACCCGAGGATCAGGAGCACGTAGCTCATCCGCAGCGCGCCCATGTTCACGAAAATGCGGACATTCTCGACGTCCTGGGTCGCTCGCGACATAATCTGGCCGGTCTGGACGCTGTCGTGGTATGCGTAGCTCAGCCGCTGGAGGTTGTCATAGAGTTCGTTCCTCAGGTCGTAGGCGACACGCTGCGCCGTGAACTCGCCGAGGTACTGCTGTCCGAATGCCGCCAATCCCCGCCCAATCGCGAACAGCACAACAGCGATCGCGGCGAAGACCACGAACCGTGCCTCGCCGTCCGCACCAATGATCCCGCCGTCCACCCCATATTGCGGGTCCAGTCCGAAGTCGATCGCCCAGCCGGTCACGATCGGGCTCGCCATCACGAAGACGCCTGCGAGGATCACGCAGACATTCGCGATGATGAACTGCCCCCGATACGGGCGGACGTAACCGAGTAGTCGAATTAGCTGCCGCAACCTGCGGTCCCCTTCTGGCGTGGCTGCCGTATGCCACCTTTACGCGTACGTCAATGTTAGCCGCTCGTCCCGCGACTCCACAAACAGCGTAAGCGGCGGCGCACCACCGGTCATGGCCGCAAGCTTCCCCGCGCGGCCCGGGACGAAGCAAGCGAAAACCCCCTCCGGGTACCCAGAGGGGGCTTCGTTAACTCGCCTGGGCGAGTTAGTGCCTAGTAATCCTCGGGCGGCGGCGGAGCGGCCATCGCCATCTCGGGGATCTCTGCGACAAGCGTCTCTGTCGTGAGCACGAGCGAGCTGATGCTCACCGCGTTCTCAAGCGCCGATCGGCTCACCTTCACCGGGTCAACAATGCCGAGTTCAAACATGTCGCCCCAGCGGTCCTTGTCGGCATCCCAGCCCTCGGTCGGGCTCGTCAGCTTCTTAACCTTGTTGACCACGACCGACCCTTCGAGCCCGGCATTCGCCGCGATCGTCCAGGTCGGCTGCTCGACCGCTTCCATCAGCAGCCGGATACCGGACTTCTCGTCCTCATCCTTCGTCTGCGTGAGGAGCTTCTCAAGCCCGCGCTGCGTACGGATCAGGGCGACACCGCCGCCCGGGACAACACCCTCATCGACCGCCGCGCGGGTGGCCGAAAGCGCGTCTTCCATACGCATCTTCTTCTCTTTGAGCTCGACTTCCGTCACCGCCCCGACCTTGATGACTGCGACGCCCCCGGCCAGCTTGGCCAGGCGCTCCTGCAGCTTCTCGCGGTCGAAGTCGCTCGTGACGTCGTCGATCTGCGCTTTGATCTGCTTGATCCGCGCCTGGATCGCTTCGTCGGTCCCGAGACCTTCGATGATCGTCGTATCGTCCTTATTCGAGACGATGCGGCGCGCCCGGCCGAAGTCGGCCACGGTCGCGCTATCGAGCTTCCGCCCGATATCTTCCGTGATCATCGTGCCACCGGTCAGGATCGCGAGATCCTCGAGCATCGCCTTGCGGCGATCCCCGAAGCTCGGCGCCTTCACGGCGAGGATGTTCAGCGAGCCGCGTAGCTTGTTCACCACGAGGGTGGCCAGCGCTTCACCGTCGACGTCGTCGCAGATGAGCACGATGTCCTTCGACACCTGGAGCACGCGCTCCAGCGCCGGGAGGACATCCTGGATCGCCGAGATCTTCTTGTCGGTGATGAGGATGTACGGGTTTTCGATGACCGCTTCCATGCGGTCCGAGTTCGTCACGAAGTAGGGCGAAACGAACCCGCGGTCCAGCTGAAGGCCGTCTACGAACTCCGTCTCGAAACGGATACCACGCGATTCCTCGATCGTGATGACGCCGTCCTTGCCGACCTTCTCCATCACGTCCGCGATGAGGTCGCCAATTTCAGCGTCGTTGCCCGAGATCGCCGCAACGTGCGCGATCTGCTCCTTCGTGAGGACAGGGCGAGCCTGGCTCCGAAGGTCGGCTACGGCCGCAATCAGGGCCTTGTCGATACCGCGCTTCACGGCCATTGGGTTCGCGCCGGCCGTGACCAGCTTGATCCCGCCGCGGACGAGCGCCTGCGCGAGCAGCGTAGCGGTCGTCGTTCCGTCACCGGCTACGTCGTTCGTCTTCGTCGCGACTTGCTTGGCAAGCTGCGCGCCCATGTTCTCGAACGGGTTCTCCAGTTCGATCTCGCGGGCGACCGTAACGCCGTCCTTGGTGATCGTCGGCGCGCCGTACTTCTTGTCGATGACCACGTTCCGGCCCCGGGGCCCGAGCGTGACCTTCACCGCGTCGGCGAGCGCATCGACCCCGTCCTTGAGCTGACGGCGTGCGGCTTCGTCGAATAGCAGTTGCTTGGCAACCATGTGGGAGGGCCCTTCCTAGACGACGAGCTTGGCGAGGATGTCCTTATCGTTCAGAACGATGTAGTCCTCGTTGTCGAGCTTGATCTCCGTGCCGGTGTACTTGGCGTACAGGATCCGATCGCCGACCGCGACATCCAGCGGGATGCGCTTGCCGTCGTCGTCCAGCCGGCCCGGGCCAACCGCGACGACTTCGCCCTGCTGGGGCTTCTCTTTCGCCGTGTCCGGGATGACGAGACCGCTGGCAGTGACTTCTTCCTGCTTGAGCGGGGTGATTACGATCCGGTCCGCGAGCGGGACCAGCTTGGTCTTGGCCTTGGTGGCGGTTTTGGCTGCTGCCATAGTGGGGACGAATCCTCCTGCGAGTTTGGAAAGTTCTAGCGCAGGCGAGTTTAGCACTCACCGCCTGAGAGTGCTAGGCCGCCGTCCTATCTCCGCCCCGGACGTAATGCGGGCCGGAGATCCATCGCTGGACCCCCGGCCCGCCCGAGGAGGGAAGGAAGAGGATGAAGGGCTCCCGGCGCCTGACCCATCAGCCCGCCGGCTTCACCCCCCTCCGCGCCAGTACGCTCAGTCGGCCACCCAGACCGTTTTCAGGTTCTGGACCCACGACTGGGCCATCTCGAACCCACGCACCTTCGGCGAAAGTACACGGAAGTTCAGGTCGTGCACGGTGATGATGTACGGCGCCTGCTCCGTGACCCTCGATTGAGCCTCCGCAAGGAGCTCGGCCTGCAGATCGAGGTCGAATTCCTCTTGGGATTTCACAAACATCGCGTCGATCTCAGAGTCGGAGAATCCCGTGGTGTTGCAGCACCCGGCAGGCGGGATCGTCACCGTGCTGTAGTTGAGCAGCGCGATGGGCTGGGTCGCCCCCAGCGAGATGTGGATGGCGTCGTACTTCGACCAGTCGGGGTTCGCGAACCCGGCCCGGTAGCCGGCGATGATGTTGTTCCACTCCACCGGGACGAGCTCCATCTCGACACCGATGGCCGCCATGTCCTGCTGCAGCTTTTCGTTCATCGGGACGGGCCACATGTTCCCTGAGCCACCCGGCGGGTAGGCAACAGTCATCTTGAACCCATCGGGGTAGCCAGCCTCCGCCAGGAGCGCCTTCGCCTTCTCCGGGTCGTAGCTATAGCCCTCGTAGCTCTCGTCGAACCACGGGTTTCCCGGTGGGACATACTGGGACGCCGGGAGGCAGAGGCCGTTCAGAAGCCCTTCGCAGGTCCCCTCGCGGTCAACCGCGTAGTTCAGCGCCTGGCGCACCTTCACGTCATCGAAGGGCGCCTTGGCGATGTTGAGCTGGTAGGTGATCACGTGCGGGTACGGCTTCAGCTGGATGTTGAACCCGGCCGCCTTCAGCGTCTCATACGAATCTGGCGGCGGTACCTCCGCCCAGTCGATCTCAGCCGACTGCAGAGCCGCGAGCCTTGTCGCCGGCTCAGGCATCGGGTAGAGGATCAGCTTGTCGAGCTTCGGCGCCCCACCCCAGTAATCCTCGTTCGGGATGAGTTCCATGATCTGCCCATCGACGTACCGCTCGATCTTGAACGGCCCCGTGCCGACCGCATGCTGGGCGTAGTCCTTGTTTCCGTATTCCATCACCGCCGCGGGGCTCGGGAAGAGGAGGTTCGGCAGCGCCCAGAACAGGAACGAGTTCGGGATCTTGGTGACGAGCTGGATCGTCATCTCGTCCACTTTCTTGTACCCCGAAAGCATTGCCAGCGCCTGCGCGTTACCGGCGCGCAGCGTCCCGTCGTAGTACTCGAAGCGCTCGTTCATCAGCCGGTCGAACTGGAAGATCGCCGCATCGGCGTCCCAGGGCGTCCCGTCGTGGAACGTGACTCCCGCGCGAAGATTGAACGTCCACGTCAGTTGATCAGTCCCGACTTCCCAGCTCTCGGCGAGCCCCGGACCCGGGAGCGCGGACTTGTCCGTGTTCTCCGTCAGGTTCCAGTTGATGAGTGCGTCGTAGACCTGGGTCCCGACGAACCGCGACCCTTCGCCGCCCTCGGTGGCCGGTGTGTTCGGGATCGGGATGTTCCCCGCCGACATGCCAATCCGGAGCGTTCCGCCGCTGCCGGAGTCGTCGTTCGCCGCGACATCGTCGCTGACGGTCGTCGGCTTGATTTCGAGTTCGCCGTCTGGCGCCCCCTCGTCCGATGACCCACATGCCATCGCGGCCATCGTCACGAAGGCCAGGATCAGGAGGAGCCACGCGCCACGGGCGCGTTTCTGGCCTGAGAGTCTTATCACGTTCGGGTCTCCTTCTCGTTCCTCAATCGTTCACTTTCGGCATGGGTGCCAGCGCCCGTGCCCTCGCGTCGTCCCGGTTCCCGGCCGCCGCTGGCGCAAACGTAGGGCCGGAGATTTTCGGCGCGGTGACGCTGGCGTGAACCTCACATATCTGTCATCGGTCGCGGATATTTCGCTTAAGACCGCCGCAATCCTCCCGAAATATCCCGGATATGACACCGAAACTGGCGGAAACACGCCGTTGGCCGCCTTCGAAACAAAGCGATAGCGTGCGCCGATGCGGAAATGGCTCCAGGTCGCCGGCGCCGCCCTCTTCGTCACCACGAGTTACGGCGCGATGTCGTATTCCTTCGCCGTCCTCGTGACTCGCTCCGCTGCCGGCGGTGAGTTTGGCGTCGGCGCAATCTCGCTGGGGTTCGGGCTCGCTGCACTCGTGTCCGGCGTCGCAGCGCTTGCCGCCGGGACGATCGCCGACCTCTTCGGCTGTCGCCGGCTGCTCGCGGGCGGCTCTGTCCTCGGCGCCTTCTCCCTGGTAGTCCTCTCGTTCTGCCGCGAACCCTGGCAGGCTGTCCTCGTCATGGCGATCCTCATGGGCCCCGCCATGGCCGCCACGTTCTACGAGCCGGTCTACGTCCTCATGAACCGCTGGTTCGAACCCGCCGAGCGGCCCCGCGCGTATGCCATTCTCACGCTGCTCAGCGGCTTCTCCGTCGTCATCTTCACGCCGGTCACCCGCGCACTCGTGAACGCCTTCGAATGGGACGGCGCCGTCCGCGTCCTCGCCCTTGCCCTGCTCATCGTCGGCACCATCGTACCCGCGCTCTTCCGCGAATCCGTCCCGGACCGCACGGGCATGGCCCGGCTCTCCCCGCGCTCCTTCGCCGCTGAGACCTTCGGCGGCTGGAAATACGCGACGCGCCCCTTTTGGTGGTTCAGCGGCGCCTTCTTCGTAGCGACCGTTGCCTCCTCCGGCTACTCGTTCCACCTCCTCTCTCAGCTCGAAACGCGCGGATTCGACGAGACCGCTGGCGCCAACGCGATCGCTATCACGGGGATCGTCAGCCTCCCCGCGCGCTTCCTCCTGCCCGTACTCTCCGGTCGGCTCTCGAGCGCGCTGCTGCTTTCGTCATGCTTCGCGCTCCTCGGGGTCGCGGCATGGGTGGCGAGCAGCGCCGTCGCCTGGTGGCAGGTCTGGCTCTACGTTGGCGTCTACGGATCGGTCTTCGGCGCGATTTACCCTCTCCGCGGACTCGTCACCTCCGAGCGCTTCGGCGGCCCCTACTTCGGGCGGCTCATCGGCATCCAGGCGCTGATGGCTGCCTTCGCCCGCGCGATCGGCCCGGTGGTGATCAGCCTGATCGGCACAGACGCGGCCTCCTACCAGCTCGGGTTCCGAATCGCCGGCTCGGTACTCGTCGTCGCCGCTCTCGCCACGTGGCTTGCGATGCGCCCGCCACGGACCGCGCCCGCCTCCTCCAAGGCCGCCTGATTCCTAACCCTGCCTGAGCTGGGCCACCAGCAGCCTAACCCGCTCCTCGATCTCCTCGGCGACCCGGCCGAATGCCGCTGGAGCATCGCCCGCTGGCACCTTCGATGGGTCCGGGACGCTCCAGTGGATAACGTCCCCCGCACCGTCGAACTGCGGGCATTCCTCCCGTACGAGGTCGCACACCGTCACCACGACATCCACCCGAACGCCATCGAACTCCGACATGTGCTTCGAGCGCTGTCCGCTGATGTCGATCCCCCGTTCCCTCATCGTCGCGATCGCCTGCGGATGCACCGACGACGGCCGGCTGCCTGCGCTCGCCGCGTGGAACGTCCCGCCCCCGGCCCGCGTCAGTAGCGCTTCGGCCATCTGCGAACGAGCGCTGTTCCCGGTGCAGAGAAACAGGACGTTACGTCGCCCGGGTTCGCCCCTTCGGGGCGCCGCCCGGGCGTCCGCCGTGAGCATCGCCGGGTGCAGCAGTCCGCCAGCCTCGGCGAGCAACTCGGAACACCGCCCGACGTTCAGCCGGTAGTACACGTCTCGCCCGTCGCGCGAACTTCGCCGCGCCGCCACCAGCCCGGCCTCCTTCAAGCGCGCGAGGTGGTACGACACCAGGTTCTGCGGCCGGTCTACCGCGCCCGAGAGCTCCTCGACCCGCCGGTCGCTCCGCGCGAGCGCTCGCAGCAGCCCCCATCGAATCGGTTCCGCGGCCATCCGGAAGAAGTCAGGAGGGGTTTCGATGTTTGCGCTGCTCACCGTCGTAGAATACATCAAGAGCGGTTGATGTATTAACTTGAGAGGCCCTACACTTCCTCGCGGCGCCAGCCTTGCCGTCGAGGAGACCCGATTGCTCAGACCTCAACCCAAATTCGCCCCGTACCTCGCCGAAGCACTCGGCACCTTTGCCCTCGTCTTCGCCGGACCGGGCGCGGTCGCCGTCGACGTCGCAAGCGGTGGCGCCGTGAGCGGTGTCGGCATCGGCATCTCCTTCGGACTGATCGTGATGGTGATGATCTATTCGCTCGGTCACGTCTCTGGGTGCCATATCAACCCCGCCATGACGATCGCCTTCCGCGCGCTCGGCCGCATCGACAACAAGAAGGCGGTGGGCTACATCGCCTGCCAGCTCGCCGGTGCGGTCCTCGCGTCGCTCGCGGTCGTAGCAATCGTCGGTAGTACAGGTGATGCCGGGGCGACCGCCCCGCGCATCAACGGCGTCGACGCAGCCTTCTGGTCAGAGCTCATCCTCACCTTCTTCCTTGCCTTCGTCGTCTTCGCCGTCGCCACCGATGCGCGTGCCCAGGGCGCATTCGCAGCCGTTGCGATTGGCGGCTACGTGGGCTTCGCCGCCACCGGATGGGGCCCGGTCGCCAACGCCTCGATGAACCCGGCGCGAACGTTCGGACCCGCCGTCGCAGCCAATGTCTGGGATGCCCACTGGGTCTACTGGGTGGCGCCAATCCTCGGCGCGCTCATCGCCGCCGCCGTCTACGAACTACTCCGCGAGCCGCACACACCCGGCATCGCCCAGCAACAGGAGGACTAATCCGATGCCCGCACTCTCGCCTGCCGAACAGGCCGACCTTCAGCGCCGCGTCCAGCTCGAAGCCCGTCGGCTCCACGAGGAGTTCTCCGGGATCTACGGCCGCGAAACCATCGAGCGCTTCATCACCGACTCGTTCAATGCCCTTGATGGCGCCCGCATGCCCGACTTCGTCCCGGTTCTCACCCGCCGGTTCGCCCGCGAACGCCTCCGCGCCGCGGCCCAGGGAGAAGGCCTGATCGCGAAGGACGTCCCCGAGATCCTCTACGTCTGCGTCCAGAACGCCGGGCGCTCGCAGCTGGCTGCCGGCCTGACGAAGCTCCTTGCCGGTGACCGCGTCAACGTGCGTTCCGCCGGCTCGGCGCCCGCCGAGGACATCCATCCCGTCGTCCGCGATGCCGCCGCCCAGCTCGGAATCGACCTCGCCGAAGAGTTCCCCAAGCCCCTTACCGACGAGTTCGTCCGCGCGGCCGATGCCGTGATCACCATGGGCTGCGGCGATGCTTGCCCGATCTACCCCGGCAAGAAGTACGAAGACTGGGAGGTCGCTGACCCTGCCCACGCCAGCCCCGACGAAGTCGCCGGTATCGCCGCCGATATCCGCTCGCGCGTCGAGCGCCTCCTCCGGGAACTCAGCGTCCCGGTCTAGGATTCGCGCCGGTTAACCGTCGCACCGCCCCCTCCGCTAACCTCTGCCGGTGACCGCATCACCGGCAGAGCAATCCGGGCGCCTCGCCGAGGCCGTGCGCTACTTCCTCACGCTGGGCTTCATTGCCTTCGGCGGTCCCGCGGCCCACATCGCGCTCATGCGCCGCGACCTCGTCCAGCGCCGCAAGTGGGTCACCGACCAGGAGTTCGTTGACCTCCTCGGTATTACCAACCTCATCCCCGGCCCGAACTCCACCGAGATGACCATGCACCTCGGCGCCCAGCGTGCGGGCTGGCGTGGGCTCTGGCTGGGTGGCGCGGCGTTCATCCTACCCGCCGTTGCCATCGTTCTCGTCCTCGCGTGGGCCTACGTCGAATACGGCGATACCCCCACGGGGGAAGCGCTGATCTACGGAATCCAGCCCTTCATCCTTGCCGTCGTCGCCCAGGCGATCTGGGGCCTCCGCACCGCCGCCATCAAGAGCTGGGAGACCGCCGTCCTCGCCGGGGTCGTAGTCGGCCTCGCGCTCCTTGGCGTGAACGAAGTTATCCTCATCCTCGGCGCCGGACTACTGATGCTCCTCTACCGCCTCGCCCGTACCAACGGCGCTCGCGGCCGCCAGGCAGCCCTCGGCCTGATCACGTTCGCGACCACGCCGCCCGGCTACAGCCTCCTCGAACTCTTCCTTGTCTTCCTCAAGATCGGCTCCGTCCTCTACGGCAGTGGCTACGTCCTCCTCGCCTTCCTCGAATCGGACTTCATCGACAGCCGCGGCTGGCTCACCGAGCAGCAGCTCGTCGACGCGATTGCCGTCGGCCAGTTCACCCCGGGGCCGGTCTTCAGCAGCGCCACGTTCGTCGGTTACATCATCGATGGCGTCCCTGGGGCGATGGTCGCGACCCTCGGCATCTTCATCCCGTCGTTCATCTTCGTGAACCTCACTCACCCCCTCATCCCGCGCCTGCGGCGCTCGACCTGGGCCGCACCGTTCCTCGACGGGGTGAACGCTGCCGCCCTCGCGCTCATGGCCGTTGTCACGGTCACCCTCGGCCGCGAAGTCCTCGACGACTGGTATACCGCCGCGCTCTTCGCCCTCGCAGCGATTGTCCTCATCCGTTTCAACCCGAACAGCGCGTGGCTCGTCATCGCCGGGGCGGCCGCGGGCCTCCTCCACGCCGCCGCCACCTGAAAACCTCGTTCGCGTAGACTCCGCGGCGGAGGCCAGCCATGTCTGATTGCATCGTCGAACGCCACGGTGACGTCATGCTCAACCGCTTCAACCGCCGGAGAAGATGAACTCACTCGGCGGCACGCTCATGCACGAGTTCTCGGAAGCTTTTCGCGAAGGCACCGCCGACGATCGCCCAGGGGAGGTACACCCTCGGCGGCGTCGGGGCAGGTCGCTCTCCAGGTCTGGAACTGCGATAAGCCCACGATTGCCGCCGTTAACGGGGTATGCGCTGGCGGCGGCTTCGGCTTCGTCACGGTGGTAAAGCGAGCCTGGTCACTGGCGATGCGGCGGTCGAAGGCGTGTTCATCCGCCGCGCGCTCACGTCCGACTTCGGACTCTCATGGTTCCTCCCGCGCCTCGTCGGCCTCGAACGCGCACAGGAGATGTCCTTCAGCGGCCGCATCATCGATGCCCAGGAAGCGCTTGAGATGGGCCTTGTCTCCGAGGTCGTCCCCCACGAGCAACTCCTCCCGCACACCATGGAGCTCGCCCAGCAGTACGCGAAGAACCCGCCGATCGCGATCGCCTACGCCCGACGCGCTGCCCATCCCGGGCTCACGAGCACACTCGAAGACCACCTCGAATACGAGTGGGGCCTCCAGGCCAAGCGCCTCTCCAGCGACGAGTTCGCGAGGGCGTCGCCTCCTTCTTGGAAAAGCGCGAACCCAACTGGGGGTAGCCCCCGGTCGGGGTTGACGGATCCCGGGCCGGACGATAAGTTACTGATCAGTTATGGAACTGATCGGTTATGCAACCCCTTTCGCCGCGCAGCGCCTCGATGCCACCTTCGCGGCGCTCGCCGACCCCACCCGCCGCGCCATCCTCGCCCGGCTGGCCTCCGGCGAGGCATCCGTGGGCGAACTCGCCGAGCCGT
>JBPPMX010000310.1:0-6181 GCA_051306275.1 Tepidiformaceae bacterium | reverse complement strand
CGCGAAGAGGTGTTCGAGCTGTAAGCGCTGGTGGCCTGTCGGGCGAAGGACCTGGCGCTCCCCATCCGGCCAGTACCGCATTGCGCCGGGCACCGCCTACGCTGGATCCACGAATCCACCCCCGAGGTTTGCCCATGCCCATCCCCGACGGCGACTACACGCCTGCCTCCGCTCTTGTCGTGGTCGCGCACCCGGACGACGCCGAGTTCATGGTCGCGGGTACCGCGGCGAAATGGGCCAGCGCCGGCGCCGAAGTCAGCTACGCGATCGTCACGAAGGGCGACAAGGGGAGCGAAGACCCGGCGATGACGCCTTCGCGCCTTACCGAAATCCGGGCTGCCGAACAGCGCGCGGCTGGCGAGATCCTCGGGCTGAAGGACGTGTTCTTCCTCGGCTACGAAGACGGTTACCTGCAGCACACGCTCCAGCTCCGGCGCGACCTCACACGCCTTATCCGCACCGTCCGCCCCGAGATCGTGGTCACGTTCGACCCGACGGCGCGCTTCATCAGCAACTTCTACCCGAACCACCCGGACCACCGTGCAACCGGCGACGCCACGGTCGACGCGATCTTCCCCAGCGCCCGGGACCGCCTCACGTTCCCGGAGTTGCTGACCGATGGGCTCGAACCGCACAAGGTCTCGCAGCTCTGGATGGGCACCTCCGAGCACGCAAACGTCTGGGTCGACATCGGCGACGCGTTCGACGTGAAGGTGCAGGCGATGCTGGCGCACACAAGCCAGCTCGGCCCCGATATCGTCCCGTTCGTCGAGATCCTGGCGCGCCAGTCAGCCGCCGGGCAGCCGATGGAGAGGGCCGAATCGTTCCGCCGGATCATCTTCGATGTCGACCCTGCCGAGTGGGCCGCGTTCGACACGCATCAGTAATCATGCTGGCGCGGCGTCCGCCAGCCGGGCGTTGAGTCCGGCGCGGGCCGCTGTGGCCTCCGACCCCGGGATGAGCGCAAGGGCATCGACGAGGATCGCGAGCTTGTCGCGCCCGAAGGCTGTCGACGCGTGCTCCAGCAGCACCCGGACGAGTGGCGGCCGCCGGCTCGCCGCCATCGTCGTCGCGACGGAGTGGTAGACCTCGAGCGCGGTGGTGCTCGCGAGAAAATTCGCGAGGCGAGGCAGCAGCGCATCGTCGCGGTCGTGGTCGACGAGCAGGTCGCAGTAGCCGAGCAGCGCCATATCAGCGAGCGGCCGGCGGAGGTCTTCGAGGCGCTGGAGGATCTCGAGGAGGAGTGCGCCGGGCAGCGGGGCGAGCCCCCGGTACGCCTCGGCGACGATCTCGCCGGGGATGGTGCGGCCGCTCATCGGGTCACGCGCCGGGGAAAGCAGGAAGAGTGCAAGGGCTGAGTACTGTTCGAGCGCGGCGAGCGTGCGGACGGCCGTGAGCGCGGGTTCGCCGTTGCCGGCGGAGATGTGTGCCGTATCTGCCAGCAGTTCGGCCGCCCGGATAGCTGCGGTTTCGGGGTCGAGGGATACGAGGCCCGCCAGCCCGGCGGCGCGCAGGATCGCGGGTGCGGCGCCGTCTTGCGGAGTCGGTTCGAGTGCGAGCGTGGCCCGGTCGAAGAGCGGGACGTCATCCCGTGAGGCGATCGGCCGCAGCGCGCGAAGTGCGGCTGCCCGGAGCAGACCGCCAGCATCCCGCCGCTTCGGCGATTCGAACAGCCATTCGGCCGCCGCGGCGAGGGCATCGTGCGCCGGTGGGTAGACGTGCGATTCGAGGACATTCAGCGCCGCGAACATGACCGCCGGGGTCCGTTCGGTCGCGAGGAGCGCTGTCGCGGCCTCGGCCTGGCGCCCGGGGTCTCCGCGGAGCGCGGCCAGCCGGTCTCCCGCGCGCCGGGCAGCGGCCGCTGGGGATGGGCGTCCCGCGTCGTTCGAACTCATGGCGTGATGGTACGTTTGCGCTTGCCACTCGTGTACCCGGGACAAGGGGCGCGATGGTCGTATCTTGATGTGGACGGAGTCCTATGCCGACCGTGCTGAGGGTTAGTGGCTACCTCTTCTTCTTCTCGAACGAAGGAAGTCCCCTCGAGCCCGTGCACATCCACGTGCGACGTGGGGATGCGCTGGCCAAGGTGTGGGTTGATCCCTCGATCTCGGTGGCTGACTCCTTCGGGTTTCACGCTGGAGAGCTTCGTGAAATCGAACGCATCATCGCCGATAATGAAACAGTCATCAGGAGCAAATGGAGTGAGCACTTCGGTCAGTGACCCCGTCGCAACCCGCATCTGGTGCGACGACGACAACCTCTGGATTGAGCTCGCGGACGGGCGTCAGCTCGCAACACCGCTGGCGTATTTCCCGCGGCTGCTGCGCGCGTCGGCGGAGGCCCGGGCTGGGGTCACGACTAGCGGCGGTGGACGCGGGCTCCACTGGGAGGCTCTGGACGAGGACATCAGCGTCGCGGGCCTGCTCTCAGGTGTCGGGGACCGCAACCGGAAGTCGTAACGCGTACCCGCAATCGCCCCCGCACTCCGATACACTCGTAACGTGCGCATCGCTCAGATCTCGGCCCACACCAGTCCGCTCGCACCGCTCGGCGGCCGCGAAACCGGCGGCATGAACGTCTATGTCCTCGAGCTTTCGCGTGAACTCGCCTCGCTCGGGTACGAGGTCGACATCTTCACGCGGCGCGACGGCGACCTCCCGCAGGTCGAAGAAGTAGCGCCTCGTCTCCGCCTTGTCCGGATCGATGCCGGGCCGCCGGAGCCGCTCGAGAAGGAAGCCGGGGCCTCGTACATCCCCGAGTTCGCGCGCAACCTGTGTTCATTCGCGCGGGAGCAGCCGCGCCCGTACGACATCGTCCACAGCCACTACTGGCAGAGCGGACGCGCGGGGATCGCCGCCGCCCGGGCGATGGATGTCCCGCACGTCGTCATGTTCCACACGCTCGGCGAAGTGAAGAACCGCGCCCGGATCAGCGAGCAGGAGCCGCGCGACCGCATCCGCCACGAGCGCACGATCGTCCGGCGGGCCAGCGCCATCGTGACGGCGAGCGAGCACGAACGCGGCCTCCTCGAACGCTACTACGGGGCGGACCCGGCCCGGCTCAACACGATCCCCTGCGGCGTCGACCTCGAACTCTTCCACCCGCGTGACCGCGCCGCCAGCCGCGCCGCCCTTGGCATCGACCCGGAGGCGCCGGTACTCCTCTGGGTGGGTCGGCTCGAACGGCTGAAGGGCGTCGACATCCTGCTCAGCGCCGCCGCCCAGCTCGAACGGCCCGACCTGCAGGTCCTGATCGTCGGCGGGGACGACCGCGCGGCGCCCCTGCGCGCGGAGCTCGAAGCTCAGGCGGCGGCAGAGGGCGTCACCGCGAACGTCAGGTTCACCGGCGCTGTGCCGCACGACACGCTGCCGGCGTACTACAGCGCAGCCGATGTCTGCGTCGTGCCCAGCTACTACGAGAGCTTCGGGCTCGTTGCGGTCGAAGCGATGGCCTGCGGCACCCCGGTGGTCGCGTCGCGCGTGGGCGGACTCGCGAGCACGGTGGATGACGGCGTGAACGGATACCTGATCCCGTGGCGTTGCCCCGAGCCGTTCGCCGAGAAACTCGCGGTGCTCCTCGGCAACCCCGAGCTGCGCGCGAACTTCAGCCGGGCGGCGCGGAAGTCGGTCGAACGCTACCGCTGGCGCAACATCGCCCTCGAGATGACCCGCCTCTACGATGGCGCCATCCGCGAGCATCGATCACGAGGCCCTGCCAACGAAGGGCGGGCGTTCGGCGCCGAAGTCTACGAAGCGGCGATTCTCGCCGCGCGCACCTGAGAGGATTCCAACCGTGAGCAAGAAGCAGGACAAGAAGGCGACGAAAAAGGCCGCGAAGCAGCCGGCCGCGCTCGCGTCAGCGACCACAGCGAACGGCGCAACGCCCGCACCCAGGCCAACGACCATCTGGGGCGGCGCGCAGGAAGACCCGGGCCCGATCGAAGGGCCGGGCCGCGCGATGGTCGTAGTCGCTCACCCGGACGATGCCGAATTCATGTGCGGCGGTACCGTCGCGAAGTGGTGCGCCGAAGGCTGGGAGGTCTTCTACGTCCTCGTCACGGGCGGCGACAAGGGCACACACGACGAGACGATGCACCCGGAGAAGCTCGCGGCGATCCGCGAAGAGGAGCAGCGCGCGGCCTGCCGCCGGCTCGGCGTCAAGGAGTGCATCCTCCTCGGCTACCCCGATGGGTTCACGGTCGACGACCAGGAGTTGCGGTCACAGGTCGTCCGGCTGCTGCGGCTCTACCGCCCGGATGTCGTGATCACATGGGATGGCTTCCGGCGCGGCTTCAACCATCGCGACCATCGGACGGTCGGCATTGTCACCGCCGATGCGATCTACCCGCTCGTCCGCGACCGGCTGTTCTTCCCGCGCGACGAGGAAGACGGACTGCCTTCGCACCAGGTGAACGAAGTCCTGCTCGCGGGCACGGATGAGCCGGACTACGACGTCGACATCACGGCGCACTGGGAGACGAAGGTCGACGCGATCCTCTGTCACACCAGCCAGGTGGGCGGACGGACGAAGGACGACTTCGTGAAGCAGCGTGCCGACCAGGTGGCGAAGGACGGTGATGGGCCGATCCTCGAACGCTTCCGCCGCTGGAGCATCCGCCGCCCGCGGCCGCGCACCGGCCCCGCCCCGGAGGTGTCGATGCCCGCGGACGAGGAATCCGGCGCCGAAGAGGTCGAGGCCGTCGCGACGGCGTAGCGAGGAGAGGAGTCCGACTCGACCACGAGCCGTAAGCCTCCGTTTCGCCAACCCGGACGCTCACTCGCCGCTTACGACAAGTCCTCATCGTTCATGCGATCCCACGCGTAAGAGATCTCGAGATGCTTGTTCGCGCTGAGAAATCGATGGACGAACGGGATGGAGTCGCCGTGGTCGAGATGCGAGAACACTTTGCCCCAACTGAGTACAGGTACCGGCGCATTCTCAAGTGAATGCGCCGGCCGAGACCGCGGGACCTTGGTGACGACGACTGCCTGGCAGGGCCGATCGAGGAGATAGCGAAAGAGGAACTGTTGAAGTTCGATCTGCCCGACCCGCTGTCCCGCGCCCACTACCGAATCGAACTTACTGCAGTCTGCCTGGCCAGACGGATACGTGTCCTCGGCGCTTTCAAGCTTTGCTTCCACGCAGACCGGGGTTGCATCAGGAAGCATGATTATGAGGTCTGGCTTGATGTTGAAGGCCCACTTCAATCGGCACAGGTCGCGGAATGCCGGTGGGTTACCTTGAGTCAGGGACGCGATGGCGGAGAGAGTCCAATGCACCGGCGAAGCGATGTCGTTCGCGATCAGCCGCGTAGAATCCCGGAATCGTCGATTGAATGCGGCAGGATCGCTTGCGCCCGGGAGGCTCTCTGCGAGGTCATGGAGCGTGGGTATCCGGCGCATGAGTTCGAGGAGAAGACTGTGCTTCGCCGCGTTGGCGCTGGTTCGGGTGCCCCCAGCGCTGGCCGTGCCTAGGCCGTCCCACCAATCACGAACGAACGAGAATTCCAAGTAGATCTCCGCGTCGGCGGGGTGGTTCGTGGAGATCTTGCTGTCGCCGTCAAGCTGCTGGTTCACGAGATCGATGAAGGTTTCCACGTTCGACCCGCGCGTCATGAGGAGATGAGCGAGCGTGGCGCAGAACACCCGCTCCTCTCTGAGGAACTCAAAAAAAGGACGTCCGTTCGTGAGCATGGCTTGATCCGTGTATGTGATGCGGGGATTATCCTTTGGACGGCCCCGCCGCCGCTAGACCGCCATCGCACGTAACGCGCGAAGAACCCCGACGCGCCTGAGACGCGTGGGGCCCTCCTGTGATCGATGCAGTGTGGGGTTCAGGCGACATCCCGCCCGGTGGTCCGCAGCGACCACACCGCGATGACGCCGAGCCAGAGCAGGGCGGGGATGTTCGCGGGGAACGCGGCGCCGGCCATGCAGAGCACGATGATGAAGGCGCTCATGACGGCGCTGAACCAGGCGATGCCCCGTGGGAAGAGCGACCCACTTGCCCGTCGACGGAGAAGATGATGCGGAAGTCGCCGGCCCTCGCCCCGCGCCGACCCGCAGGATCTCGCAACGGCTTCGAGAACCGAGCGTTCAGCGGATCCTCCGTCAGATCCTCTAGTCGGGCGAGGATCCTGCGGCGGAGATCAGGTTGGCATCGATCGAGGTACGTTGGCGGG
>JBPPMX010000309.1:0-10329 GCA_051306275.1 Tepidiformaceae bacterium | reverse complement strand
CCGAATGCCACGCCACGAGTCAATCCGGCAGTGGAGCGACGCTGATTTGGGGTCTTGTAGGGGCGCACACGTCCCTCACCCGTCACTCAGGTCCTGGCGAATCTGTTCGAACTGATCCCGAGTGATTTCTCCCGAGGCGTAGCGCCGGCGCAAAATATCGAGCGGGGTCTCAGTCGGGGGCAGCAAGGGGTGTCCGGGGGAGACACCGGCGCTGTTACTGGCCCCGCGCAGCCTCGCGGCGACGAAGACAAGCACGACGACGAAGACGAGCCAAAGGGTGCCTCCCCATAGCATCCACCAACCCATGCCGTCGTGTCCGTCCCACATCATCTGGCCAACCCTTCGGCAGCAACGCCCTGTCCTTCTCGCTCCCGTGCGGTGACTTCAGTTTCCGCCTGAAGCCAGTGCTCGATATCGTGTCCGTCGTCGCAGCCCTGCTCGCAGTAGAGTTCATAGGCTCGCATTGCTATTTCTTCTTGTGGAAGTTGCGGCTTTTCGTCGCGTCGGTCGTTCATCGTTTCCTCCTCAATTCTGGTGCCCGGGCTGGGCGGGCATTGGCTTCTGGTCGTTTGGAAACATGTGGCCGCCCGCGTCCGCAGGCATCGTGCTCATCATCCCGTCCATCATTTCGTGCATCATGCCGTCGGCGTCCGCCCCATGCGGTTCGGCAGTGTCGTCCCGGTGGTCTTGCATGTGCTCGACTATCGCCGGGTACCGCTGTTCGCCGAGAAGGTCGCGCATTCGTGGGAGCATCGCTTCGGAGTCCATCGCGGCCATCGCCTCCACCACGCCGCCGTAGCCTTCGTCCATCCGGTGACCGCTGTCGGCCTCGCCGTTATCCGACGCAAGGACGACGCCAAGAGCCAGGGCGAGTGCCAGGGTCGAGACGGTCAGGACCGAAATGAGCGCAATTGGAACGCGGGACATCGTCTACCTCCCTCAGTTAGTGGCGCATGAAGCGCTGATGGAAGAACAGCATCGCAACGGCGCCAGCTGCCACGATAGCTAGCCCGACGGGCCAGCCGAACGCGGGGATCGCAAGAAAGAGGAGCAACAGGCCGACGCAGCAGATCATCATGAACGCCATCATGAGGACGAGGCCGGTGGTCCCCGCGTCGCGTGGAGTAGTAGGAATGTCACTCATTGCTACGACCTCCCGTCGTACTACCAGAAGAACCGTACCGCGTTATGGGGCCTCGGCCTTTGGCCGAACGGGTACTATTCACTGGCCATATGGCCGGAAGTCTGACCGAGTGCATCTATGAGCGAGCTGGATAGAGGGCTCACGAAGTCCTGGAATAATGCTCGACAAGCCGAGCGGTACTTAATATTGGGCTAACGGGAGGGAACGGATGGCTGCGCACTGAGCCAATTGTGCCGAGGACGGCGAACCTGTGCCCCTCAATCTCGTTCGTCATGACGTTCGCAAGCCGTGGCGACATGAACTGGAGGGCAAGGAGCTCAGGTTCTGCCCCGCTCCCGATTGCGAAGTCGTCTATTACGCGGGTGATGGCCCGGTCTTCGTCACGAAAGGAGATTTGCCGCCCGCCGGCCTACAAGACGGGCGCCATGTCCGATTTGCTCTGTTACTGCTTCGATGCGTCGGCTCCGTATCTCGGCGAATGCCCCGCCACCGTGTACGCCAAGCGCGTCTCCGGCAACTTGAGACACGCCGGCGTACTTGTGCACACCGGCAGTTGCTTCGGCGACTTCAGCTGCTTCCTCGGGCTAAGCAATTCTGCACTACTGGACGGTGAGGAGGGCGAACATGCCTTCCTCGTAATGATTCACGTCTTTCCCGTCCACCCTTTCGACCACGAGGCAGGAAAGCTCATACCGTCCGGGCTCCAGTACAGCCTCCCCTGTCTTCTCGTCGCCCGGCCGAATATCGGCGAGGTTCAGCACGGGCTTTCCAAACTCACCATCACCCACGTCCGCATCGTCCTTCAGCCGTGCGACCAAGAGTTGGTGAGTAGCTCCGGCCGCTCCCATCGCGCCATGCCCTGCACCGGATGCCCCCTCCTCGTGGATGGCGCGGAACGTGACGGGTCCCGCTTTGATAGTGTTGGATGACGGCTCGACTGCCCAATTTTTCAGATTTACCGTGATATCTGTCGCGGACCCGCTGCCGTCGACCGATTCCGTCAGTGTCGCGTCCGAGTCGTCATCGCCACCACAAGCACTCGCGAAGGCGGCCAGCAAGCCGAGTGTGGCGACTAGGAGAACAGGAAGCTTCGTCTTCTTCATAATGTCCTTACTATCATTGGTAGTAGTTCAATCGTAGGGCTGCTCCGCCAACGGACAATGAGGTGTGCGGGTCCGCGGGCGACCCAAATGCCATGGCTCCTAACCGTCTCTTGACCGCCTTCGGACTTCGCCGGATCCCGTCCCTAGCTCTATCGGGTGTCGGAGTTCAATGTCTCCGCTGGCTCTGGTTAGAGAGGCTCTAGTCAACTTCCTCAGGGTGGATGCCCCTCGTCGTCCTGGCCCGCGCCAGCGAACCCGTTTCCTTCCTTCGCGGCGTGCGCTGCATGGGTGAAGCCTCCTTCTGCTCCGCAGCAAGGGCACGGTTCGCGGCTCTCGGTTACCCGAAGGCCCGTTCGTTCGAGAGCCGCGACGATTTCGTCGAAGGTGATGGCACCAGCGAAGAACTCGACACACGCCTCCTGCTGCGGCTCATCAAACCGGACAGCGGTCACGCCGGGTGTTGAACGCAGTGCTCGATCGACAAGTTGTGCTCCCCCGCAGTCTGGTTCATAGCCGAAGATCCGGAGTCGGCGTTGCGCGATCTCAGGCATTTTAGTGGCCTCCATGGTTCATGAATTTGAGATGGGCGAGCGCCAGGCCCAGGATTACGAGGACCGCCAGGGTCCAGGCGATCGGTCCGCCGACGGCACTTGCGACTGAAATCGCGACAACCGTTCCCACACACATCGCCATCATGAGGATGGCCATCGTCATCATCCCGCCAGAAGTGCGGTGGCTGTCTACTGACTGCTGTTCCGGTGTCATTTCTACTATCACCCGTCGTAGGATGGTCCCATGGTCGGCTCGCGGGGTTCCGGCTTCAAGGACCGGTTGTCCCGTATGAGCGGTCCATCCGGGCCTGAGACCGGCTGCCGCGTCTTTAAGGTGAAAGTGCCACCAGCGACAATCCCGGAACCAACGGGCTGCTGGTCGAAATGAGGAAAGAACATGCCCGAGAAGGACAACACACAACATCACGATCGCGGTAGTCATCCTCCGCCTGAGCCTTCCCGCGGGTCATCCACCGATCCGCAGGACGCGCACGCCGGTCACGGTGAGCGGACCGCGGCGGCTGCCGATGCCGGTCACACGAGCCATGGCGAGGATCACGGGTCTCCACAGCACCCTCCTTCTCCCGCCGTCCCCGTAGGGCATGGCGAACACGCCCAGCACGCGGCCGAGGCAAAGCCGGAAGAGCACAAGGGTCACGGCAGGCCCCGTGGCGGCGGCCATAACCACGCGGCGATGATGTCCGATCCCCGCATGGCCGCCGCGATGGAGCGGGACATGCGGAACCGCTTCCTCGTTTCGTTCCTTCTGACTATCCCCGTCATCCTCTACTCCGAACTCGGCGACACAATCTTTGGCAGGATGCCGCCAGCGCCGTTCGGGCTCGGGATGGAGTGGATGGGCTTTCTCCTGGCGACCCCCGTCGTCCTCTACGGAGGCTGGGTGTTCATCACGGGGACGTACGACGCCCTCCGAAACCTGCGGCTCGACATGTCGGTCCTCATCTTCACCGGCGTGGCAGCTGCGTACCTGTACTCGGTCGGAGTGACGTTTACGGGCGGCGGCGAGGTGTTCTACGAAGCCGCGGCGATGCTCATCACCTTCGTGCTCTTCGGACACTGGATGGAAATGCGCAGCCGGCGCGGCACGACGGACTCCCTCCGCGCCCTGCTGACCCTCGTCCCCGAGAGGGCGGTTGTCGTACGCGACGGCCAGGAGATCGAAGTCGACACGGCGGAAGTTGTGCCGGGCGATCGCGTCCGCATCCGGCCGGGCCAGCGGGTGCCAGTCGACGGAACCGTGCTGGAAGGGCGCAGCTCCATTGACGAGTCCCTCGTCACCGGTGAATCCCTCCCTGTCGAGCGGCGGGGAGGTGACCAGGTCGTGGCCGGGTCAGTGAACGGCGACGGGCTGCTGCTCATCGAAGCCGTGGGGACGGGTAGCGAGACCGTGCTCGGACGGATTATCGAGTTGGTTCAGAACGCGCAGGCGTCGAAGGCGCCGGCTCAGCGAATCGCCGACCGGGCTGCGGCGGTCCTCGTGATCGTTGCCGTGGGCTCGGGACTGCTGACCTTTGCGCTCTGGTTGCTCCTGGACGGCGACACGACAACAGCCCTGCGCTTCGCGATTGCTGCCGTTGTCATCGCCTGCCCGGACGCACTCGGGCTCGCGACGCCCACAGCCGTTGCTGTCGCTACAGGACTGGGCGCGCAGCACAAGATCCTCATTAAGGACGCCGCCACCCTCGAGCGGGTCTCGTCTGTGAACGCCATCGTCCTCGACAAGACCGGCACGATCACCGAAGGAAAGCCGCAGGTCGTTGAGATCGCCCCCGCGGCCGGATGGCAGGAGCGCGAGCTGTTGCGATATGCCGCAGCACTCGAGCAGTCGTCCACCCATCCGCTGGCCCAGGCAGTCGTCAACGCGACCCATCCCCTGGGTCTCCACGAGCTACCGTCCTTCGAAGACGCCGAGAACGTGCCCGGATACGGCGCGAAGGGCGTCGTGGAAGGGAAGCAGGTTCTCGTCGGAAATCTCGACCTGCTTCGGCGCGAGGGCGTGCCGGTGGACGTCTTGGCGGCGGAGGCAGAGCGAGTCGCTTCCGCAGGACGCACGGTAGTGGCCGTCGCGGTCGGCGGCGAGGCAGCTGGCGTGATCGCGCTTGCCGATGTCGTCCGCCCTTCCGCTGCGGGCACGATTCGCGCGTTTCAGGAGCAAGGAATCGAGGTTGCGCTCTTGACGGGCGACAACGAAGGCACCGGCCGCGCAGTCGCCGCCCAGGTTGGAATCACTCGAGTATTCGCCAACGTCAAGCCGGCGGAGAAGGCGGAGTACGTCCGAAGGCTCCAGGCCGAAGGCAAGATCGTAGCCATGGTTGGCGACGGTGTGAATGATGCCCCCGCGCTTGCCGCGGCGGACGTTGGGATCGCCATCGGCGCCGGTACAGACGTCGCCATCGAGACCGCCTCAGTCGTGCTCATGCGCAGCGATCCGGTCGACATCCTCAAGGCGATAGACCTGAGCAAGGCGACGATGCGGAAGATGAAGCAGAACCTGTTCTGGGCTTCGATTTACAACGTTCTCGCCATACCACTGGCTGCCGGCATCCTCTACGACAGCACAGGGTTCCAGATACGACCCGAGATCGCGGCACTCCTGATGTCCGTGTCGTCCATCATCGTGGCGACAAACGCTGTGCTGCTCCGACGCCAGGGTCGGCATATGGATGAGGTCGAGCGGGAGGTGGTCGTCCCGGCACATCTCCGGACCGCCAGCACCTGAGGCTGGACGGCGGACTCCTGCTGCGCCGTTGCCGTACTCACTCCTCCTCCTCGGTGGCCTCAAGATCTCCGCCATGCAGTCCGAAGCGCTCGAACTCATCGCAGACCTCGCCGGCACCCGCGAGACCCTCCCCCGCGGGTAAGCCCCGGCTAAACTCCGCGACGGCCCCCGGCGGTCGCACACAATAGCCCATGACGACGATCGACAGGCGCCAGATGGTGCCTGCGGTCGCCGGGCTGCGCGCCCGCAACCGTCTGTTAATCCTCTGGATAGAGCCTTGCAGGCGCAGGTCCTGCCACGTCGTAAACACGACACCTCAAACCATTGGAGTGACATCATTATGCAGAATCTCTCGCGCCGGATTGCGAGATTCGCCACCGTTGGCGGCCTCGTTTTCGCCGGAAGTGTTGCCGCCATCGGGATCGCGAGCGCAGCGGGCCTTCGCTTCTCGGATTACACACCACTCGTTTCGTCAGCAGGTATTACCGCGACTGAAGAAACGCCGATTACCTTCGGCAATGCTGCGTTCCAGCAGCAGTCCATCGCCAATCGCGAGGCACAACTCGCGAGTGGCATCCCGAACAGCGGCAACTGGGACATGATCACCGTCAA
Organism: Tepidiformaceae bacterium; assembly: GCA_051306275.1. GTDB lineage: Bacteria > Chloroflexota > Dehalococcoidia > Tepidiformales > Tepidiformaceae > JBPPMX01. The sequence goes on along the minus strand of JBPPMX010000309.1, from coordinate 4,179 downwards.
CGAGACCGGACCTCAGAAGGGACGGTACCTTTTCACCGTCTTCGAGACCGGGCAGGCCGGCGTACAGCGCCAGGACCTCACCACGGGGGAAGCTGAGACGATCTGGTACGCCCCCACCGTGGGCGGAGCGGTCGCATTCGATGCCTCCTACTGGACCCCGTGGGGCACCTTCATCACCGCCGAAGAGTCGTGGTGCACAGCCGCCGGCGGCTGCACCACAAGCAACTTCGGTCGCCTTTTTGAACTGACGAACCCGACTTCGGCGCCGGGCATCATCGATCCCGTCACCGCCGCGAGCAACGACGGTGCCGAGATGTTCCATCGGAATGTGATCCCCCGTGTGTCGCACGAGGGCATCCAGTTCGACAAAGCCGGCAACATGTACTTCATCGACGAACTCAACGGCGGCAGCCTGTACAAGTACACCTCTGCCGCAAGCTGGGGCGAGATCAAGTCCGGCCGCGCTGGCTACTTCGATGCCGGCCAGACCTTCGTCCTCCGTGTCGGCAACGGTGCTACGCCGAACGCCACCGGCGCCTACACCTGGGTACCGCTCACCGACGCGCAGGGAGTTCCCCTCCCCGGTACGATCACCATCACCGACCCGAACGGCGTGACCTCTCTTGATGCTCGCAACACAACTGACCTGCCCGCCTTCAAGGGGACGGACTACCAGCGCCCCGAGGATTTCCAGGTCCAGACCGTGAAGGGCGTCGAGCGCCTCTACGTTGCTACCACGACCACTGGCGAGGTCTACGTGATGGATCTCGCCGCGAGCCGCATCTCCGTGTTCGCGAACACCGCCTCCATCAACCTCGCCACCGGCCTTGCGGTCGGCTCCGGGCTTGCAAGCCCGGATAACCTTGCCCTCGACCACGAGGGGAACATCTACATCGTCGAAGACCGCGCTGGCGGCGTCGACAACGACATCTGGTTCGCCAACGACCTGAACAAGGATGGCGACCTCCTCGATGCAGGTGAAGGCATCGGCCGCTGGGCTTCGAACGGCACCCCCGGCTCTGAGTTCACCGGCCTCTACTTCGACCCGACCGATAAGCGCCGCGCCTGGGTCAACATCCAGCACCCGGACAGCGACGACGATCGGACCATCGAAATCACACTCCCGTAGCGAGATTCGCGGTGAACGCGCATGGCTGACTCCGTCGAGTGGGCCCGGCGCCGTCCCGTTCACGCGTAGCTCGACCGTATACGGACGCCCCCGGCTCACCCCGGGGGCGTCTCCGTCCGCCGAAGCTCGTGGCATCTTCCCTCGTGATGCCTCGACGGCCCGCCCGGGCGCCTCTGAGCCTCGGCCCTATCGGCATCGGCCCCCATCGGCCCCTGCTACCATGCTCCCGCACTCGCGCACGGAGGAACCCCCATGTCCGCACTCCCAACTCGCCAGCTCGGCCGCACCGGCTTCGAAGCCACCACCCTCGGCTTCGGCGCGATGGAGCTCCGCGGCGCGCCCGGCGGCCCCGACATCACAGACGCCGAAGCAGCCCGAGTCCTCAACGCCGTCCTCGATGCCGGCATAAACCTCATTGACACCTCCCCTGACTACGGCGTCAGCGAAGACCACATCGGCAAGCACATCCCCCACCGCCGCGACGAATACTTCCTCGCCTCGAAATGCGGCTGCGTCCCCGGCGCGCCCCAGGGCACCGACCACCTCCACACCGCCGAGAACGTCCGCGCCGGCGTCGAAGCGAGTCTCCGCCGCATGAAGACGGATCGCCTCGATCTCGTCCAGTTCCACCGCAGCCTCACCCGGTCTGAGTACGAAGAGCAGGGCGCCCTCCAGGAACTCCTCCGCCTCCGCGACGAGGGCAAGGTCCGCTTCGTCGGCGTCTCCGGCACGCTCCCCAACCTCGACGAGCAGGTCCGCATGGGCGTCTTCGATGCCTTCCAGGTCCCCTACTCCGCGATCCAGCGCGACCACGAAGACGTCATCCACCGTGCCTCCGAAGCGGGCGCCGGCATCATCATCCGCGGGGGCGCCGCCCGTGGCACACCCACCGATTGGGAGGGCAGGCGCTACTACATGCTCCCCGGCTCCCAGCCCAAAGATCGCTGGGAAGCCGCCAGCCTCGACGAGATTCTCCCCGACGGCATGAGCCGGATGGAGTTCACCCTCCGCTTCACCCTCTCGAACCCCGACCTCGATACCACCATCGTCGGCACCCGCAACCCCGACCACCTCCGCGACAACATCGAAGCCGCGATCAAAGGCCCCCTTGATCCCGCCCTCGTCGCCGAAGCGAAGCGTCGCCTCGATGCCGCCGGCGTCGCCAGCGCCGGATAGCGCGAGGGCCCGTTTGAGCTTCGCAGTCGGCGCGGACGCATACGACCGATTCATGGGCCGCTTCTCCGTTCCCCTCGGCCCGCTCTTCGCCGACTTCGCCGGTATTGGACCCGGTCTACGCGTCCTCGATGTCGGCTGTGGCCCCGGCGCACTCACCGCCGAGCTTGTCGCCCGGCTATCCACCGGTTCCGTCGCCGCTGTCGACGCCTCACCAACCTTCGTCGACGCCGCACGGGCCCGCTTCCCCGGCGCCGAGATCCGCCTCGCCCACGCCGAGGACCTCCCGTTCGCATCCGACGCCTTCGATGCCTGCCTCGCCCAGCTCGTCGTCCACTTCATGACGGACCCCGTCGCGGGTCTCCGTGAAATGGGTCGCGTAGCGAGACCCGGAGGCGTCGTCGCGGCCTGTGTCTGGGATCACGATGGCGGCAGTGGTCCGCTCAGCCTGTTCTGGGAGGCTGTCCACCACATCGATCCCGCGGCTGAAGGCGAAGCGGGTCTCGCCGGCGCCCGTGAAGGCCATCTCGCCGAACTCTGCGAGAGCGCCGGTCTCCGCCGTGTCGAGCAGGGCTCGCTCACAGTCTCCGTGGAGTTCCCGTCCTTCGAAGATTGGTGGGAGCCGTTCACGTTCGGTGTCGGCCCCGCGGGCGCCTACGTCGGAGCCCTCGACCAGCGCGGACAAACGCAGCTGCGCGAACACTGCCGCGCGATGCTCCCGCGCGCGCCGTTTGTCGTCACCGGCCGGGCATGGGCAGCCCGCGGCTTCGCCTGGCCTTAGCTCTCGACCGGCTCCGCCAGCGCACCCCGGATCGCACGGGCCAGCTCCGCCCGCCCATACGGTTTGTTGAGCAGGTGCGCGCCCGGGTCCAGCCGTCCGTGGTGCACGATCGCGTTGTCCGTGTACCCCGACGTATACAGCACGCACAGCCCCGGGCGTATCTCGCGTGCCGCGTCCGCGAGCTGTCGACCATTCATCCCGCCCGGCATCACGACATCCGTAAACAGCAGGTCCAGGTCGTCCCGCGCTTCGATAATCGGGAGTGCCGCCGCCCCTGCCGGCGCCTCGATCACGCTGTACCCGAGCGACCGGAGCTGCTCGCCTGCGTACTTTCGCACCCCGTCGTCGTCTTCCACCAGCAGGATCGTCTCGTTCCCGCCAACCACATCGCCCGCGCCGCCCACCTCCGTCGCAGCTTCCTCCGTTGTCGTGCCTGCGCGCGGGAGATACAGCTTGATCGAGGTCCCCTGCCCCTCTTCCGAGTACACGCTGATGTGCCCGCCCGATTGCTTCACGAACCCGTAGACCATCGCCAGCCCGAGTCCCGTTCCCTTTCCCACGCCCTTCGTCGTAAAGAACGGTTCGAAGATGCGGTCGATCTGCCCGGGGGCGATCCCGCCGCCCGTGTCCGAAACGGCCAGCATCACGTATGCGCCCGGCGTTACCTCCGTGTGGGTGCGTGCGTACTCATCGTCCAGGCGGGCGTTCCCGGTCTCCAGCGTCAGCCGCCCTCCGCCCGGCATCGCGTCCCGCGCGTTCAGACTGAGGTTTAGCAGTGCGTTCTCGAGCTGCCCCTGGTCCACCATCGCCGGCCACAGACCGCCGCCCCGGATCAGCTCGATTTCCACTTGCTCGCCAAGCGTTCGGCGCAGCATCCGGTCCATCCCAACGACCATCTGGTTCAGGTCCACTGCCTTCGGGCTGAGAGCCTGCTTCCGCGCGAACGCCAGCAGGCTCTGCGTCAGTTCCGCACCCCGCCGCGCTGACGCGCCGATCATCTCCGCGAGCTCACGCTGCTGCGCATCCGCGTTTGGGTCCGTAGCGAGCAACTCCGCATTCCCCATCACCACCGTCAGGAGGTTGTTGAAGTCGTGCG
>JBPPMX010000308.1:0-3372 GCA_051306275.1 Tepidiformaceae bacterium | reverse complement strand
TCGAATGGTCGTTCGCGACCCCGAAGATGAGGGCCGTTTTTCCTGTTAGCAGTGCCATGCGCGGTAGCGTACCGTGACCGGCTTAACCGTCACAGTGGCACGCGCCTATGCTTCCCCGAAGACCAGCGCCGCCGCGGTGACGAGCGCCATGTCGAGCTGGGCCAGGGCTTCCTGCCCCTTGCTTCGCTTCGCCTGCGTCCCATCCTGCTCAGTCGAAACCTTCGCCGTCGCTCGCGCCTCCCGGGCCGCCGCCGCCGCGCCCTGGTAGCGCGCGAACATCCCTAGCCGCCCCGCCGAAACCGACGCCACCGCGCCCTTGCGCAGCGCATCTTCCAGCTTCTTCCCGGCCGCATCGAGACGGCTCGCCGCCTGCTGCGCCGCCTGCATCCGCTCGCGTTCCTGTTCGCTGTTGAACTTCGCGTCGTCCAGCGCCGTGCGCGCGTCTTCCAGCGCGTCGGCCGCTGAGATCACTGCCTCGGCCGCGTCGGCCAGCCGCTTGCTCTGCTCTTCGTTCATTCCGTGCATCGTCCCCCGTCACTCGTCCGAAAGTGTCCCGCGCAAGGGGCGTCCCGCGGCCTTGCCAGCCTACCACCCCCATGCGAACCCGGCGTTTCGTGCGCTTACGCGGCCGGGAGCAGCCCCCGCTGCCGCAGAAACGCGAGGATCCGTTCGCGCGCCAGCACGCCCACCACGCGACCGCCTTCCACCACCGGCATGTGCGTCAGGTCCTCTGTCTCCATCTCGATCAGTACCTCGTTCAGCGGACGCTCCGGGTCCGTCGCCCGCAGGCGCTTGCTCGGCATCATCGCCTCCCCCACCGTCCGTTCGTTCCAGAACTGCTCCGGCACCTCCGCCATCTGGAACGCCGTCACAATCCCCGCCAGCCGCCCTTCGTCCTCGACGAAGTAGCAGATACGCGGGTTCAGGTCGAAGACGTTCGCCAGCGACCGCAGGTTCACCGAGGCATCGACCGTCGGCATGCTCGTCGTCATCACCTCGCGCGCCCGCACACCCTTTAGTGACTCGATCAGCTTGTTCTGGAAGAGCGACTGCCGCGCCGCGTTTTCGAGGAAGAAGCCGATAAGCACCAGCCAGAAGCCGCCCAGCCCTTCGCTCGCCACGTACGTCTCCACCCCCGCCACCGCCAGCGCACCCGTCGCGATCATCGCCCAGCCGAACCCGCGCCCCGTCCACCCCGCGATCGTCGTCGCCCGGTTGTAGTTCCCGCTCACCATCCAGATAAGCGACCGGAACACCCGGCCCCCGTCCATCGGGAACGCCGGGATGAGATTGAAGATGCCCAGCGCGCCGTTCATCACCGCCAGCCAGAGCAGCACGTAGTCCGCCGGCGTGTCGTTCTCGCCCAGCAGCCACCAGACCGCGAAGAACACGCCGCCGAGCACGAGGCTCATGAGCGGCCCAGCCACCGCCATCAGGAACTCCGCGAACGGACGCGTCGCCTCCCGCGTGATCTGCGCCACCCCGCCGAACACGAACAGCGTGATGCTCGTCACCGGGATCTTGTAGAGCTTCGCCACCACGCTGTGCGCCAGTTCATGCGCCACCACACACGCGAAGAACGCCAGCGCGCTCGCCAGCGCCATCACCACATGCGTCGAAGTCCCCCGCCGCTCCAGTGCCTCGGGATAGATCTGCGTCGCCAGCGTGAACGTCACCAGCCCCAGCAGCAGAAACCAGCTCGGGTTGACGAGGATCGGGATCCCCAGCAGCGAACCAATCCGAAAGTTTCCGCGCATCCCACGCACCATCCTTCCCACCGAGCATATCCGATACCCGGCCCCCCGGACGGTTAAGGGCTCACGGTGGTCAGTTCGAAGGCTGCGCCCAGATCTCTACGACCTCGTCGACATACACGAGGTCAGTTGTTCCATCGAAGACCGGGTCCCCGCCCGGCAGGTACTTCACCAGGATCCAACGCTGATCCTCCGAAGGCAGCACCACCTCCGCCCGGTCCCCATCCACCGTCACGATCACATCGCCACTCCGCGCGCCAAACCAATCGATCATGGCGCCATCGTGCCATCCCCACCTTGGATCTCCGAGGGGTCTGTGGCACTACCCGTATGGCGTTCGAATCTCGCGAAACCCGAACAGGGCCGCCACTTCGGAGCGCGAGACATAGGTCTTTCGGTCGCCTATCCGCTTGTAGCGGGGCACGTCGTTCGCCTTCAGGGCTCGGTACAGGGTCGCGCGCGAGATCCCGAGCGCGTCCAGCGCATCATCCACGGTGATGAGGTCTCCCGGCTGTCCATCCGTTGACATCTGTCGCTAACCGTCTCAAAGTGTCGCAAAGTGTGGCGAGGCGACTTGTTGAACCCACTATCGAACGGAGGCACGGTCATGTACAGTCACGACAGGTATACCGATCACCTTCATAATCATTTTTCAACTGTGAACTCTGACGGCACGCTTACGTTCATCGATCTCTTCGCCGGGTGTGGCGGGCTTTCACTTGGGCTGGTGAAAGCCGGTTTTCAGCACGTGATGGCGGTTGAGAAGTCACCCATGGCTGCCGAGACCTACTACCACAACTTCATCCGCCGCCTCCCGGACACCGTTCGGGCGGGCGACATCGCCCCGCCTTGGGCCGAGTACCTCGCGAAGCCGCTCGCAGCCCAGGCCGCTACTGGACTGATCGTCAATGAGCTCGCGGCTGTGCTCGAAGAACCCGGACTCCTAAGCGAGCTACGCGAGCGGGACATCGACCTCGTCGCCGGGGGTCCGCCCTGCCAAGGGTTCTCCATGGCGGGTCGGCGTAACCCCGACGACATCCGAAATCAGCTCCCGTGGCAGTTCTTGCGGTTCGTTGAGGCAGTCCGCCCGAAGGCAGTGATCATCGAGAACGTGGTTGGGATCGGTCAGGACTTCGTGAAGAACGGTGCGAAGGCGCCCTTCGGCCAACTTCGGCTCGCGCTAGAGGAGACGGAGCCCGGCTACGTAGCTCAGCCGATGCGCTTGAACGCGATGCACTTCGGTGTTCCCGAGCACCGGCCACGGATGCTCATCGTCGCAGTCCGCAAGGATGTCGCAGAGCGCATCGGGATGCTGACGGGCCTGCCGCTTTGGCGGTCGGACCACCCGGACTGCTCGAGCCCGCTGACTCCAGTGCCGTTCGCAGCGAGCACCCTTACCGTCGACGATGCGATTTGGGACCTCACGGATTCCGGTTATATCGGTCCCTGCTGCAGCGACCGGTACGCGAGGTCGGAGGGCGCATACGCTCACACGATGCGCTGCGACCCCACGTGGTTCCCCCCCGCGGCCCCCGAGGCATTGCCACCCGCGCACCCGGCGAACCACGTCCTCCGAAAGCACTCGGCTGGTATCTCGCGTCGGTTCCAGGTCTACCAG
>JBPPMX010000307.1:0-5159 GCA_051306275.1 Tepidiformaceae bacterium | reverse complement strand
TCACCGTCATCGGCGTCCCCGATGACGCCCTCAACCGCGCGAGCTCCGTCGAAGAACTCCGCGAGATCGTCGACGACGCGGGCGGCGTGATGATCAGCGCGCACCCCTTTCGCTACTTCCCCGGCCCCTGGAGTCTGCTCTTCCCCTGGATCCGCGCCTGGGGCGCCCACTCCGAAGAGATCGTGTTCGAAATCCAGGAACTCGCACAGCACCCCGTCTTCGCCCTCGCCGACGCCGTCGAGACCCTCAACATGGGCTCGACCATGGACCAGAACCGCTGGGCCTTCGAAGTCGCCCGGCTGCTCGGCCTCCCCACCGTCGGCGGCAGCGATGCCCACGGGAAGCGCTTCCTCGGCCGTCACGCCACCCGCTTCTTCGACACTATCGAAGACGAAGCCAGCCTCATCGCCGCAATCCGCGCCGGCCGCTGCGAAGCCGTCTGGCGGCGCTCCGACGAATACCACCCCGCCGAAACCCTCTTCCGCCTCGACTGAGTGTGCATGGTTGTGCCGAGCCAAGCTGGGCGTCAGCGGTGGATCGACCAGAGCATTTCCTCAAGGTCTGCAACGGGCGGGAGATTCTCTCCCCAAGCTTCGAGCATGAAGTTCCCTTGTGGTGTGACGAGTAGGAGGCCGGCGCCGCCCTCCAGATCCGCCGCCTGCATCAACGTAGCGTTCCCATCGGACCGACGCTCAACCAGGGTATTGCCAAGCTTGAGGTTCCCCCCGAGTTGAGTCAGAACGATCCGGGCCCCGTCGTCTTTGGGGGTCGTGTAGTCAAGTATGACGAGCTCGAACCAAGCACCGGGTCCTGAGCCAGTTCGAACCCACGGAGCACAACAGTTGGGGCGAAGATCTCTCGAGTCGCCGTGGCATCAGCCGCCGCCAAAGCGGCACCTTGGTCATGGTATTGTGCGACCTCGAACACCGATCCGATGCGACCGACCGCGCCAGGTTCCTCTGGAGCTTGGTCAGCTTGCTGTGCCGTCGTCGTTGCCCAAAATGCTCCGGCGGCGATTAGAGTGGCACCCCAGAGTGCAACGGCGATACCTGTTCGATGTCGCTTCTGCGATGATGTCCTAAGCGTGTCCAACGTAAGCCTCCATCGTTTCCGTTCCCCCGGTCACTCAACTAGCTAGTGGGGAGCACTACATGTGTGGCGAAGAAGCGGCAGTTCCAGTTGACGTACACGTCGCTGAACCGGGGTTCCATATAGACCGGATAGCTCCCCGGTGCGTAGTCGAAGTAGTCATTCACGGAGTACGAGATACTATCCCACTCGAAGTGTTTCACACCGGGGGCGAGAAAGTTCGACCAGACGTTGCTGTAGCCGTCATAGACGAACGGGGTTGTCCACCAGAGATCTGTGCTTCCTGTGGCGTAGCCGCTGTTCGCACGAAAGTTGTATACATACATGTCGTCTGGGGATGTATACACATAGATATCGCTATCTCGCCACAGTGATACATCGATGTAGGAGCCACACAGCGCATCATCTTGGGCGAAATAGGCTGCTTGGGTGGAGTATCCCCCGCCTGGATAGTCCCAGACGTATGGCAGCTGTTCCGCTCCGACGAAGCCGACGCCGAACGCGGCGATTGATCCTGCAACGCCAATCGCCAGGCGGTGACCCCATCTCCGATTTAGTCTCATGCCCTGATCCTCCTCGGCAACACCGATGGCTCTTAGGCCGCCTCGGGTCGGGAGGTATTGAGCGCTCTTCAGTCTGGGTCGGCAATACCCAGAAATGGGTAGGAAGCTGGGTATTGACAGATCCTGTCGGACTTGCAGAATGGACGAACCGTCCGGACGGAGGTGTCGGTAATGCAGGAGACAGCGGAGGCTCAGGCTCTCACCGCAACTGAACTGAGCGTTCTGATTGCCCTTATCAAGCACAGGAGGGTGACACGGGTAGCGCTGGAGTTAGAGCGGAAAGAAGGGACAGTAAGGGTTCATATCAGGAACATCCACCGAAAGGCAGGAACCAGCTCGATTCCTGACCTTCTGATGTGGGCGCTTGAGAACCGGCCTTGGGGCGCGAGGGCCTCATGAGTGGGATGTACCATCTCGCCGTCCGAGCATGTCTCCTCGTCGCCATCGGTCTGGCCGCCTCTTGCACAGGATCCGACCAACCGGATGCCACCGCCACGCTTGCCCCCGGCGCGATGCCCACCCGTGTCATCGAGGGCGAGTCCGATGCGATCTTTGTCGATGACTACAGCTCCGAGCAGGAGGCGCTGAATGCCTTCGAAGTGCTCGCCGGTACGGACGTTGCGATCCCACCGAGCGTCCCGGCCCCGCTCGTCTTACACCTCCTCTCCCAGGAGGGTGCGGACGCAGTCAAGCGGTTGCGTCTTGACTACGCGCGCCAGGACTGGGATCCGAATGGAGGCTCCGCGTACGACGGCCCTCGGGTATCGATCACCCGCGTCGCAGGTCGGGTGACGCTCGGGAACTCCGCCGCACCCGTCGATACCGGGGACCCTGCCGTTGAACTCCTGGCCATCGATTCGCCCGCCGGAGTGGGTTACGCGCTGTACGACGGCGACGTCACCTACCTCGTCGAAGCGTGGGGCCCCGGTCTCCCGGACGATGACGAACTCATCGCCATGACCGTGAGTCTGCTGGGATAGGGGGAGACCCGGCGGCGCGCCAACACCCTCTTCCGCCTCGACTAACTACATCCTGCGCCGGAACCGCCTCCTGCGGACCATCACGCGTGGACGCCGGAAGAACAATCGCCTCAACAGGAACATCTCACACTCCGGAGGAAACGCTCGCCACACGTCCTATGGCGTGGCACGCCCGGGAGGTGCCGCCGCCCGAGCCGAGCTTGTCCTTCGTAGACTCACCTCCGCATACCGCCGCCAGAACCCCACCAGGAACAGCAGCGTCCCGCCCGTCTCGATCACCTCCTCCACCTTCGGCCACGCCCCTTCCACAGGCGCCAGCGCATCGATCCCGATGCTCACCGCCAGCGCCGCGAACCCAAGCAGGAACGGCGCCGCCACCCCCGGCCGCGCGACCTCACGCCAGTACACCGCGCACAGCACCAGACCCGCCACCCCGTACGAGAGCAGCACCACATCGTCCATGTGGTTCACCCCCGGCGGCTTCGGCACGCCCTGGCCGTCCAGCCACCGACCCACCCGCTCGTGTACGCTCCGCAGTTCGTCTACCGCCAGCAGCACGAATCCCGTGCCCGCGAGCAGCCAGAACACCCGCCGCGGCTCGCCGTTCGATGCCGCCCACGCCGCGATCCCAAGCACCCCCGCCAGGGCCATCGAGACCGCGCCCGTCCAGTCCACAACCTGCCACGTCATGCCTCGGACGTTACCAGACTGCGAACGCGACGTTAACGCCTACTCCGCCAGCTCCGTCCCCAGCGCCGCCACCTCGCCCAGCGGCACCCCCGCCGTCTCCATCAGCGTCAGCACATTCCCCCGCAGGAACAGCACGTTCAGCATCTGCGCCGCCTCCGCGCCGGGAGTCGTGTACAGGTAAACCACCTCGCGCCCGCCCAGCGTCCCCAGCGTGAGCGACCGCTTGTAGTCCGCCCCGAGGTTCACCAGCTCCGGCTCGCACCCGCTCTCGATCACGCTCCACGTCACCCGTACCGCGCCGCTCAGCCCGCCGCGTGCGTACTCCGCCCAGTACACGCTCTCGGTGAAGCTCCCGTCGTCCCACACCACGTTCTCCGCGTGCGCCTTCTCGAACACCCATCCGTCCGGCAGCGCCAGCGGCTGGTACCACAGCGCATGCTCGCGGTACGCCTCGGGGTCACGACTCTCCCTGATGTCGTAGCTCGCGAACGCCCGCCCAGCGGGCACCGGCACTCCGCAGGCCACCGCCGTGCTCCCCGCCGGCAGGATGACGAAACCGCCGTACTCAAGCGGCTCCGCGAGGTCCGCGGGCACCACCTCCCCCGCGGGCAGCGCGCTCAGGTCGACTGGCTCCACGGTCGGCGCCGGTGTCCGCGCCTCCGAGAAGATCCCGCCGGATCCGCCGCCCCCGCCGAGTACGAACGCTCCGCCGATAACGAGCACCGCCGCCGCCAGCCCACCCGCAACAAGCCACCGTCCACCCTGCTGACGCCGCCTCCGGTACCCGCGTGGGCCGCCGCTCCCCATCCGCATCGTCACGCCCGGCCACCTGCGATCACTGTGCTACCATAACCTCCCCAATACTTTCGGAGCGCGCCCGGTGGCTTACGTGCCTCGCACAGACCCCTTCCTTGACCGTCTCCGGTCCCAGGTCCTCTATGCGGCCGGGCCGATCGGGTCGACGCTGCTTTCTTTCAAGCTCAAGCCTGAAGACTTCGGCGGCTACGATGGCTGCCCGGAATACCTCAACGTCGCGAACCCCCAGATCCTCGAACGCATCTACCGCATGTTCTACGCAGCAGGCTGCGATGCCGTCGATTCCTGCTCCTTCGGCGCGAACGATGTCGTCCTCGCCGAGTTCGGCCTCGCCGACCGCACCCGCGAACTGAACCGCCTCGCCGCCGAAGTCATCGGCCGTGTCCGCGACGAATTCAGCACCCCCGAATGGCCCCGCTACAGCTTCGGAACCATCGGCCCCGGGACGAAGCTCCCCTCGCTCGGCCACATCACCTACGACGAACTCGTCGAGTCCTACACGAAACAGGGCCTCGGCCTCATCGAAGGTGGCATCGATGTCCTCAAGGTCGAGACCTGCCAGGACCTCCTCCAGACCAAGGCCGCGCTCGAAGGCGTCGCCCGCGCCATGGACGAACTCGGCAAGCGCCTCCCCGTCGTCGCCAGCGTCACCATCGAAAGCACCGGCACGATGCTCCTCGGATCCGACATCGCCGCCGCCCTCACAACCCTTGAGGCGATGGACGTCGTCGACATCATCGGCATCAACTGCGCGACCGGCCCCGAGCAGATGGTCGAGCACGTCCGCCACCTCGCCGAAAACTCCCGCCGGCCCGTCTTCATCGGCCCCAACGCCGGCCTCCCCGAAATCCGCGACGGCGAAGCGGCCTACCCGCTCACCGCCTCGGAGTTCGCCCGCTACCAAAAAATCTTCGTCGAAGAGTTCGGCACTACCCTTGTCGCCGGCTGCTGCGGCACCCGCCCGGACCACTTCGAAGCGGCCATCGCGGCCATCGGACGCCAGCAGCCCCGCCCCCGCCCC
>JBPPMX010000306.1:0-10616 GCA_051306275.1 Tepidiformaceae bacterium | reverse complement strand
CCGACGTTGCGCTGATGGGAGAGGATCTACGGCATCTTCCGCAAGCCGTGACTCATGCCCGGCGATCCGTCAGGATCATGTACCAGAACCTCCTGCTATCCGCCGCAATCCTCGTGGTACTCGTCCCGCTGGCGGCCTTCGGGGTGCTAGGCCTCGCGGCGGTCGTGGGCGCACACGAGATCGCCGAGGTCCTGGTTATTGCAAACGGGGTGCGCGCCGGCCGGTTGCCGAAGCTCGACATCGTTTCCGCACCCGGCGGCGGGACGGCGCAGCCGGTATTCACGGCTTAGACTCTTGCGCCTAAACCCGCTGGGAGGCCTTCACGCCCTGATACCCGGACGTCTAGCGACAACACTCGCCTAGATGCGCCCCGCCGCAGGAGCGGAAGGTCCGGCGAACCGGGCAGGGAAACGGCTCATACGCTCACAGAGTTGCGACACGCGCCGACGGCGCCCAAGATCGTGGCAGCTTCGGAGCTGGAGGCAGGATGGAAGCACCCATACGCACACGCCACATTAGGCCTGCTGCCCCAGGCGAGAACCTCGTTTGCTCGCTAACCCCCGAGCGCGCCAGTCAGAGAGACGCACCTATCAGTCGGCTGATGGAGGAGGCGGAACTCAGTCCGCATCCCACTGGATACGCCATTCGACTCGCGGGCGGCGAGGCAATGTGGACGCTAGCAAACCGGTTCGTTGAGGAGGAGGCTGAGTGCTGCCCAGCTATGACGTTTGAAGTTGAGGAGCGCAAGACGATGATCGTAATTCGTGCCTCGATTAGCTGACCGCCTCGCATTCATGGCGCAACAATTGCGTTTCGCACACGCGCTATTCGTTTCACCAAGCGGGGGTGCGTTTAACTCCGTGCGAGCCGCCTCAGCCGGATGAATCGCTCGTTACGCGAGGGTGGAACAGGGTACGAGCGACCAAGAAGGTTTCAGGGCCCGTGACCGGGGTCTTTTGACCTCTACCCCTGGGGACACAGGCACGGGTAGAGAGCCCGATCGCGGGCGGATCATGCGTCTGCCTGCAACGCCGCCCGAACCCTCCGGTGCCCGGCCGCAACGCATCGCCGGACGCACGGCCGCACCATCCTCATCGGTCGGGCGCGGATATTGACCGGCAGTGGTTGAACCATCACCGATTTCGCGGCCCCTCGAATTTCACTTGGGGCCGCCAAGGCCGTTCGTGCACGCTACCATGTGCGTATGGATGACGAGGGGCCCCCCGCACCTTCCACGTCGGTCGGCGTGCTCGAGGCGATTGTTCTCGCGGCCCTTTGGGAGAAGGGGCACCTCTCGACGCCTGAGGTGTATACGGAAGTTGGGATCCCGCGGGGGCTGGCCTATACCACCATTCTGACCGTACTCCAGCGCCTTCACCGCAAGGGGCTCGTCACGCGGATGGCGTCCGGGAAATCTCACCTCTACAGTCCGGGCTTGTCGCGAGAGGAGTTCGCAGGACGGAGAGGGGAAGTCCTTGCGGCCGCAATGGTCCAACTGGGTGGCTCGGGTTTGTCCGCATTCCTCTCGGAGGCAGACCGACTCGACCCCAGCTTCTTGAGACAGCTGCGCACGCAACTCGGGGAGCTGGAGAGTTGAACCGCGCAGGCCGAGCTGCACTTTCGACCCTTGCCTTTGCGGTTGTCGTCGGCCCGTTGCTTACGCTCCATCCCGCCCTCATCCACCTTTCGGACGCGAGCCTGACGGAGCTTTGGATCGAAGCCTCGCACCCCCAGGTAGTTGGCTTTGTCACGCTCACGGTGATGGCAGCCCTTCCCACGGCGGGGTTCCTCACGTCACTCGTGGCAGCAGCGAAAAGCCGGAACGGGATGCGAGCGCTCCTCGACGGCAGCAAACCGGCCGCGTCCGGGGACCTTCTGTATCGCGTCGTGCCGTCAGATTCAGTATTTCTATTCACTGCGGGGTTGTTTCGTCCCGTTGTCTTCGCGAGTTCGGAAGCCGTTCGGTGCCTGAGTCCCGATGAGCTCCGCGCCGCCTTGCTTCACGAGCGTGCACATCAGCGGAACCGCGATGTCCTGTGGGGCTTGCTGCTGCGGGCGGTCAGTCGGAGCTTCCGACCGCTCCCGCAGGTACGCCAGCTCGTGCGCGTTGCAGCACTCCGAACCGAATGCGCGGCGGACGATCACGCACTGCGGGGCGGAGCGAAACGCCGTGACCTTTTCGAGGCGATCGCCGCAGCCTCGCCCGTGCCAGCCCTGCGAACGCCGACGACGGGAATCGGTGAGGGGGACGCACAGCTTCGACTCGTCCGGCTCGTACGTCCCGAGACACCACTTCCTCAAACGCCGACCGGTGGCTTCCTCGCTCTCACCGCGACGATGACATTGCCCGCCGCCCTGGCGCATCTCATCGCCCTGCTCGCTGCGGTGTGCGGTGCCCGCCTGTCGTAGCGGTTCGATGGAAAAGCGACTCTGTTTCGTGCAGCCGTTCGTTCCAAGAGGCGCGTCGAACGGCATGCGGTTACACCGTGCCGTCCGAGGTTGGGCTGTTCGTCAGCCAGTCAGTTGAAAGGCTTCCGGGTCGGCCAGGAACTGCTTCTTACAGGAGGGCGCACAGAAGACCACCACCCGTCCCTGGTATTCGACTGTGTGCTTCGCGGTTGCTGGATCGACGTCCATCAGACACACCGGGTCGAGCCGTGCCAGACCGTCGTCACCGTCGGCCTCCGACGGAATGAATTCGAACCAATCCTCTGCGGGGGGCGGCGCGTAACGCTCGTACACATGGGCGACGAGCTCAGGCGGTGGTGGTAGCACTTTTCCCTCGTCGAGCATCCGCTCCGCGAAATCGAACAGCGCCGGGACCAGCTCGGGGCTGTTCAAATCCTTGAACCAGATCGAGCGGCCGTGCAGTTGCAGGAGTGCGTTGTTGCCAGCAATACACGGGCCGAGGCAACCGGAGAACGTAAGGTGCAGCTGATTGCGGATCCTCCGACGTTCCCACTCGTCTGACCACAGCTCGTTGGCAAACGGCATGCGGCCCTTCTCCTCCCAGCCGCAACAGCAACTGCCGTTCGCCTTCGTGCAGACGAAGAGGTTGCCGGTGACCTGGACCACACGATATTCCTGCTCACGCGCGGAAACGCGAACGGTGGAGATTCGCCTACGGGGTTCGGATTCGGTCATTTCGACGCTCCGTTTGTGCAGCTGGTGGTGAGGCTCATTGTTACTCCGGGGTGGCGTACATGATGGTCCAGGAAGCGCCGTCGCTGGATTCGAAGATCCCTTGGTCAGTCGCCGCGAACAATCGATCTGAGGTGACTACAAACGCCTCCGGCCGGCCAGCGATCGTTCCGACCTCCCGCCAGCCGGCCTCGCGGTCGTCGCGATAGACGGTGCCGTTTGAGGTGAGACCCCACGTCCCGCCCTCCGGCTGGCTCGACACCAGAAGGATTGGCGGGCCGGTCAAGACATTCCACGTTATTCCTCCATCGATGGATTCGAGCAAACCGTCCTTGGTGGTGACCAGGAGGCGGCCACCCGCTTCGGAGGCGATGGTGAACGCAGGGATTCGTGACCGCACTTCCCACGTCGTCCCGTCCACACTTGCAAGGAGGCGGCCGCTTGAGCCGTCAACCGCGTAGATCACTTGCGCGTCCACCGCCAAAGCGTGGAGATCGGCCTCGCCCCGCATTGCCAGGATCTCCCAGCTGTCCCCGCCGTCGATCGTCGTAATGAACCCAAGCAGGGGTGGGTACTCTTTCCGCTGGATCTCGCTGAGTGAGGGATGGCCACCGCCAATGAAGTTGTCCGGTCCCCTGACGGTGAATCCCATTACATCCCAGCGCCGGTCGCCCACCAGTTCCGGGACTCCCTGGTTCAAACGATAGAGACCGGTGTGCGTCGCGACGTAAAGCCTGTCGTCGGCCGGGTTCAGGCCAAGCCCATGCACGTGCACGAGTTGGGGCGGGCCGTCCTCAGGCCCGCCGGTCTCGAGCGCAGTGTTGTCTGACGCATCTTCGCCGCACGCCGCGAACAGCGTCGCCGCGACAATCGCGTCCACGAGTCCGCCTTTCAGCCTCATATGCTGGCGCTCAGGAGATGTGCCGGCGCAGGAACGACCACGTCCCGCTCGACTTCATCCATGTGCTGACCCTGGCGGCGGAGCAAGACGGCGTTTGTCGCCACGATGATTGAAGACACGGACATCAGGAGTGCCGCGATCTCAGGCCGTATCTGGAACCCTGTGCTGTTGTAGAGGATGCCGGCGGCCAGGGGTATGGCGAGCACGTTGTAGATCGAAGCCCAGAACAGATTCTGCTTCATCTTCCGCATCGTCGCCTTGCTGAGGTCTATCGCCTTGAGGATGTCGACCGGATCGCTGCGCATGAGCACGACTGACGCGGTCTCGATGGCAACGTCTGTGCCGGCGCCGATGGCGATCCCGACATCGGCCGCGGCGAGTGCGGGCGCATCATTCACGCCGTCGCCAACCATCGCTACGACCTTGCCTTCTGACTGGAGCCTCCGGACATACTCCGCCTTCTCTGCCGGCTTCACGTTGGCAAATACCCGTGTGATTCCAACCTGGGCGGCGACTGCGCGGCCGGTGCCTTCATTGTCGCCCGTCAACAGAGCAACCTCGATTCCTTGCTCCTGAAACGCGCGCACGGTGCCCGCAGCCGAGGGCCGGACGACATCGGCAAGCGCGATCACACCGGCTGCCTCGCCGCCCACCGCCACGGCCACTACCGTGCGTCCTGCGGAAGCGACTCGCTCGGCTTCCGCCTCGAGACTATCGACGGCTACTCCCTCGTTCCGGAGCAGGTCGAGATTTCCGACGAGAACCTGCTTACCTTCCACGACACCCTTGGCGCCGTATCCGGGGACGTTCTCGGCGTCTTCGAAGGTTGGGAGCTCGTGGAGGCCCAGGGGGTGGGTCGCGTTGACAACCGCCTGGGCCAGCGGATGGGTGGACGACTGCTCAAGTGCGGCGGCATACCGCAGGAGCGCGCGCTCGTCCCAACCAACCGCGGGGGCGATCTCAACGACCTGCGGCTTTCCTTCGGTGATCGTGCCGGTCTTGTCGAGGACGATCGCGTTCACAGACGAGACCCGCTCGAGGGTGGCGGCGTCCTTGATGAGCTTCTTGTGCTGGGCGCCCAGTCCTGGAGCGACAGCGACGGCTGTGGGCGTGGCGAGCCCGAGTGCGTCAGGGCAGGCGATGACTACAGCAGCAATCGCGAAGCGGAGGGCTGTCGTCGTGTCTCCGTCCAGGAGCAACCAGAGCGCGAACGTGAGCAGTCCGGAGCCGACGGCGACGATTACCAGGACCGCCGCAGCCCGGTCGGCAATTCGCTGAGCCGGGGCCTTCGACGCCTGTGCGTTCTGGACCAGCTCGATAATCCGTCCGAGCACGGTCTCGCTGCCTGTCCCCACGGCTTCGATTAGCAGCAGCCCGTCGCCGTTCACTGACCCGGCCACGACCTGGTCACCTACCCGGCGCTCGACCGGGAGGGATTCACCGGTGACGAGGGACTCGTCAATGGAGCTGCGGCCTTCCAGCACGGTGCCGTCGACTGGCACACGCTGGCCCGGCCGGATGCGCACGCGATCGCCCGGCACAACTTCCGCCGTGTCGACTTCGATCTCCTGGCCGTCGCGCACGACAACCGCCCGCTCGGGGACCAGGGTCAGCAGGGCGCGGAGGGAGTCCGTCGTCCCGCGCCGGCTGCGCATCTCCATCCAGTGCCCGAAGAGCACGAAGGTGATGAGCATCGCCGCCGCTTCGTAGAACACCTCGCCGCCGCCCGTGAACGTCACTCCGACCGAGTACAGGTAGGCGGCGGCCACGCCGGTGAAGATGAGGACCGACATATCGAGCCGCAGGTTTCGGAGGGCTTCGTAGGTCCCCGTGATAAACACCCAGCCGCCATAGAGGACGACGGGGGTCGCCAGCAGAAAGCCCATCCACTCCATCCCCAGGCCAAACGGGGCTGGGGGCATCCCGCCAAAGATCGTCTCGCCGAGTTCGGAGTAGAGGATTACCGGGATCGTCAGGAGGAACGAGACGAGGAAGCGGTTCCGCATGTCCCGCTCCATCGCGGCGGCCATGCGGGGATCGGACATCATCGCCGCGTGGTTATGGCCGCCGCCACGGGGGTCGCCGTGACCCTTGTGCTCTTCGGGCGTTGCCGCGGTGGCGTGCTGTCCATGCTCGCCCTGACCGCCCGCGGCGGCGGGAGAAGGAGCGTGCTTAGACCCGTGACCGTCGCCATGGCTCGTGTGCCCGGCATCGACGGACGCCGCAGCCGGCTCAGCGTGCCCCGCGTGCGCGTCGTGCGGGTCGGGGGCTGAGCTGCGGGAAGGCTGAGGCGGAGGGTGACCGCTGTGATCGTGGTGTGGTGTGGTGTCCTTCTCGGGCATGTTCTTTCCTCAATTCCGACCAGCGGCCCGTTGGGTCCGGGATGATCGCTGGTGCGCTTTCACCTTAGAAGACGCGGCAACTACCCCTCGGTTACAGCGATCCAGCCCGGTAGTGCGCCCCGTCCGCCGCAGGACCAGGTGGACGGGGGAGCGATGAGGAGGACATGGCCGACATGGAACGCGGGCAAACGCTGGCGGGCGCTGAACTCCAGGGCAACACTGGGGCCTGCTCGATGTTTCGCGACAGACAAAGACTGTCTACTTTCTGATGCCAGTCAGCGAGAACTTGTCTTCCCATTCACTCCCTAAGGTCCAATGCGTCGAGTGCCATTGTAACGAGCGATATGACGAACTCCGGGTACTGAAGTGGGAGGAAATGTCCACTTCCCGGGACAACGAACTCACGACAGTCGGGAATTCGTTTTGCGACGGACGGCTCGCAGGTCGTGCGCATACCCAAGCTGCCGGTTGCACGGCAAAGCCACACAGGACACCGGAGAGCGTGGAGGTAATCCGTCGCCCGTGAGCCGCTCGTTGTTTCAAAGATCCCCGCCTCCACGGAAGGAGGACAGCTGAGGGTCCACTCGCCGTTACGCAGGACAATCCCTGTCTCGGCCCAAGCTTCGAAAACCGGGCGAGCCCACAGGGAATACGGTGCTCGTGCTTCCAGGTACGCAACTGCGTCTTCGTACGTTGTCCAGGTTGCGCGTCGTTGGCGAGTTCGATCAAGCAACGATGAAGCGGTCGGCGCGCTACCACCCTGGCGATTGCCAGCGATCAGCACGGGTTCGGGTAGCACGAGCCCTGCCACCGAGGCGGCAGTCCGACCAGCAATCTCGACGGCAGTCGCCCCGCCGACCGAATGTCCAACCAGGAGGACATCCTCCCAGCCGCGTTCCTGGATCACAGAACTAACGCTATCGGCGATCGCCCCCCAGCTTATCGGTTCCGTTGGGCCCGAGGAGCCCCCGTGGCCCGGGAGGTCAATCAGGATCGGCCGACATCGACCTTCAAGCGCGGCGGCCATTGGGCGCCAACAGCCACGAGAGAAGCCGGTCGCGTGGAGGAAGACAACAGGTCGGCCGTCGCCATCCCAGTCGTCAAAGCAGATGTCGTGATCCTTCAGGTGATGGACTTTCGTTCTCATCCGGGATCCTCCATTCTTGTCAACAGCGTCTTCCGGTGTCCGCCTCGTTTGCTATCCTAACGGCTGTTAGTGTCGATCTGTTGTGCACACCGCTGAAGTTGCCGCAGGAGGTCAGAATCGATGGAAGATGCGAGCTAGCCGCGACCACGCGATCCGAGAGGATGCTCGTGGTCAGCTCGTACGAGCGTTCGAGCGACTACTTCAGGAGCGTGCGCTCTCGGCGATCAGTGTGCGAGACATCACCGGGGCAGCGAACGTATCGAATCCCACTCTGTACTACCATTTCGGCACGAAGGAGGCGTTTTATGCCACGCTCCTCGAAGAACGGTTGCTTGAACTCACAAAGTCGATATCGGGTGTTGCCCGGGAGTCTTCTCCGGACGCAGCAACCTACCTCATCGACCTCGCTAGAACCTTCTCCGACTGCGTCCTCACTTTCTCCGCGCCGAACGTGGTACTCAGAGAGTTAGTCGGCCAGGGAGAGGCGGCGGCGACATCCTCGGTTTTGAGGGCCGAGCGAGAGGTACGGCTTGGATTCGAGGAAGGGCTGAACGCCGGTATTGCAGCCGGCGAGTTCCGTCCGGACCTTGACGTCCGCGTCACGGCAATTGGAATCGTAGGGATGCTCAGCTTGTTCGCGGTGCGAAGAATGGCAGGTGCTGATGACAGCGACGCCGTCGCCGTTGACTGGCTGGCGCGGATCATCATTCCGGGGATACGGCACGGTGCAGGGCCAAACGCCCAGCAGGCGGGACAGGGGAGCCCCTGACTTCCCTGGAGGGGACCTCCTGGCTACGGGACGCAATTCATAGGGAGCTTCCCGAACCCTCGCAGGAGGCTGCTGGGAACACGGCTGCCGGGTGTTGCACCGGGCTCGAGCCGCTGATAGCGATCTAAGAGCGCATCCACGGCGATCCGTGCTTCAGCCCGGGCCAAAGGAGCGCCAAGGCAGTAGTGGATTCCATAGCCGAATGCAAGATGTCGGGCAGGGTTCCGATCGACACGGTAGGTATCGGGGTCGGGAAAGGCGCGCGGATCACGATTAGCCGCCGCATATCCCATCAGGACCTGCTGCCCCGCCGGGATCGTAACCCCGTGGAGCTCGACATCCCGGGTGGTCCTGCGCCACAGGGCCTGCACGGGGCTGTCGTACCGAAGTGCTTCCTCGACTGCGGCGGGGAGTAGCGAGCGATCAGCACGGAGCGTTTCCTGGAGGTTCTGATCGGCGCTGAGCACGGCGAGAAAGTTCCCGAGGAGGTTCGTCGTGGTCTCATTTCCGGCGACGAGCAACAGCAGGCAGAATCCGAGCAATTCGCGCTCGTTCAGCTTCTCGCCGTCGATCTCCGCATGGACGACGGCGCTGATGAGGTCATTCCGTGGCTCGTGTGCCCGTTCTGCGATGACCCCGCTGAAGTATGCGAACATCTCCCGAATCTCGTCGCGGGCCGAATCGGCGATCCCGAAATCCGTTACCCCTACGACCGCGTCCGACCACGCCTTGAACTTCGGATGATCTTCCTCAGGAATTCCGAGAAGGCGAGCGATCACCATGACGGGTAGAGGGTAGGTGAGCGCTTCAACGATGTCAGTTTCACCCGACACGCCATCTAAGAGTTCGTCGACGACCTGGCGCATCCATGGTTCAAGGTGCGCGATCATGCGAGGGGTGAAGGCGGAGTTAACGAGAGCCCTAAGGCGGGTGTGGCGAGGGGGATCTGATGTGATCATCGTTGCCATCACGGCGCCCCCCTCGCTTAATCCCGGCGCGATTCCCTGAGCAGACGAGAAGGTTGCATGATCGCGGAGGGCCCCATAAACATCGTCAAATCGGGTGAGGACGAAGGTTCCAAACTGCGGCTCAAGATAGACCGGTGCCTGCTCGCGGAGTTGGGCGTAGAGGGGGTACGGATCAAGTTGGCTCGCAATCGTGAAGATGGGTGTTCCGGGGTCCAATTTTGTCATGACGACGCCTCCGCCCTGAACCCTAACGAACGTTAGGCTTCAGGACAAGTGCTTACCGGCAACGCTTCTCGCCGACTAGCCGTGGTTCCGTGGCGCCCACACGGGGTCACGCCGACGGAAAGCCCAGGTCATTGGACTAGAATAGGAGCGCAACTGGTCTGTTTTCTTGAGTAGTGTCTGGGAGTACCGGGTGTAGGTACGCTGGGTACTCAGGTTCCCGTCTACTCTTGGCGCCGCGTGACGACCAGACTGGTACGGATGCCGATCCCGGATCAGCTGTTCACGCGCCTGGCGGTAACAACCGCAGCGAAGGAGCTCCTACGCTCGCCATGTCCATGACCCGGGATCCCACTGATGCCCATCCCCTTCATCGTCCCGGGGAACGGGCAGAAGGAATCGCTGGAGCGCTTCAACAACAGCGGCTAATGTCGGCGCCGCTTCCAACCCGGTACGCCTGAGGAATGCCTGCCACTGCTGCGCCTTCTCGGGATTTGCGCTGAACTCCTCCGTGAGTGCAAGCGGGGGCTCCCTTGTGGGCAGGGGAGTACCTCGTCGCAGAAACGTCGCTCGCACCGCGCTCGCCAGTCCCGGCCGCTCGAACGCGATGGCGTCAGCGAGAAGCCAGATGTCGTAGAAGTCCTTCATTCGGGTGTTTGCGATGCCCAAGTCGACCATCGCCTCGAACTTCTCAGCAACGACTGTTTCCGGTGGGTAGACGCGCACTTCGGGAGCGGGGAAGTCGAGCAACGTCGGGAAGGACACAACCGCCGGTTCAGGCGTGACGGCGTCACCGAACCCGACGTCGATGTGGAGCCTCAGGCGCGCGCCCGCGAGTCGTGCGTTCAGCTCGCACGCGCACGCCCGGGTACCGGTCGGCTTCGGCAATGCGCTCCGCTTCGACCGATTCCGGGTCGAACTCAAGGCCGTCGGGTTCGACCTCCGTCGCGAGGATTTCCCGGAACATCGCGATTAAGCAGCCGCTGCCGCACCGACGCCCCGATGTTGGGTTCCTGGCCCGGCATCAACCGATGGCCTCAAGGTACGGCTGCATCACGTTCCTGACCCGGCAGATGCGGGCATAGTGCCACAGTTCGTCGACGCTGCCCTTCCGGGCGCGGTAGTC
>JBPPMX010000305.1:0-5491 GCA_051306275.1 Tepidiformaceae bacterium | reverse complement strand
TTGATCATGCCGATCTCCTCGGCCTGCTTCCCGGTCACGGTATCGCCGGTGTAGTAGAGCTCCTTCGCTTTTCGCATGCCGATTACGAGCGGCCAGATCACGCCCGTGCGGCTGGTGCCAAGCGCGCGGAGGGCAGGGTGGCCGAAGCGGGCGTCTTCGGCGGCGGTCACGAGGTCGGACATCATGGCGAGTTCGCTGCCGCCGGCGACGGCGTAGCCATGCACCTGGGCGATGGTGATCTTCGCCATGTTCCAGTAGTACATGTGGATGTCGGTGACCTGCTGCATCCCGGTGCGGATGCCCATCAGGAGCCGGCGGCCTTCGTCGTCACGCTGCTTGTAGTCGCGGACGATGGCGTCTGCGCCGCCGCGGGTGGGGGTGAGGTCGTAGCCGGCACTGAAGGTGCGCCCGGCGCCGCGAATAATAAGGACGCGGACGGAGTCGTCGGCTTCGAGGTTGTGAAGCGCTTCCCAGAGCTCGTAGAGGAGCTCCTGGTTCATCGCGTTCATCTTCTCGGGGCGGTTGAGGGTGATGCGGCCGACGCGGCCGTCAGTGCCGACGTTGTCGATGACGATGTGTTCGAAGTCGCGCGCCATGTGATCCCTCCGTGCGCAGGCGGTGGTGTGCGGCGGGAGTATACGCGGGCGGGATGCGCACTAGTTGGCGGCGGGCTGTGGGATGGGGACGACGCCACCGCGGTAAACCACGCGGAGGTACGGCCCGACACGGGTGCTGGCGAGCAGGAAGACGAGGTAGATGAGCGCCGGGAAGAGGAAGAGCGCGGGTGCGCCGGTGATGTCGGCGATGGAGGCGAAGACGAGGTTCGCGACCGCCATCATGCCGCCGGCGACCATGAGGTAGAGGCTCATGACGCGGCCGCGGACGTCGTCGGGGAGGACCTCCTGGAGGAGGACGGCGCTGAGCGCCATGAACATCGACTGCGACGACCCCATGAGGATGGCGCTGACCGTCGCGGAGGGGAGGTTGGTGCTCACGGCCATGACGAGCGGGGTGATGCCGCTGACGAGGGCGATCCCGAAGAAGAGCGGCCCGCGTGGGAACTTCGTGAGGAAGGTGAGTCCAAACGTGCCAAGGAGGGCCCCGATGCCGACACCGAATGTCATCACCGTGAAGGCGGAGTCGCCGTGGTGGAGTTCTTGTTCGGCGAACCCCGGGAGCATCGCGTCGAACGACATGGTGAGGGCGCAGTGGGCGACCACGAGCATGAAGATCGCGGCGACTGGCCCGGTCCGGCGCACGTAGCCGATCCCGCCCTTCAGGTTCTCGGTGACCGCGCGGAGGTCGGTAACACCACCGCGAGACGATGTCTGGAGCCGGCCGACCGAGACGAAGGCGAGCGCAGCGAAGATGGCGGCGATCATGTAGGCGCCACCGCCACCCATCGAGGCGAGGAGCGGGCCGGCGAGGATCGGGCCGACGGCACGAGAGCCCTGCTGCGTCATGGTGGTGAGGACGACGGCGTTCTCGAGGTGACGCTGCGGGACGACGTTAGCGAGCAGTGCCTGGTCCGCCGGGATCTCGACGGCGCGGACGACGCCCTGGATAAGGGCGACCGCGAGCACCATCCAGACCGTGATCACCCCCGTGCCCGCGAGGATGACGAGGGTCGCGGAACAGACGAGCGCGCCGACGCGGGTCGAGCGGACGAGGTGGCGGCGCTCAACGCGGTCGGCGATCACGCCGCCGAAGGGGGCGAGGAGGAAGGGCGACATCGAGGCGAAGGTGCTCATGCCGACCCAGAACGAGGAATCGCTCAGGTGGTAGACGGTGTAGGCGTTGCCGAGGAGAAGGGTCCAGAGGGCGACGCTCGAACACGCAGTGCCACCCCAGAGTGCGCGAAACTCCCGATGTTGGAGGGCGGGGAAGCGGCCATCTGTGGTGGTGCGTTGTGCCACGTTCGCGACAGCCTACACGACGCAGGCGCGGGGGTTTCGGATCAACCCGAATCTGTGGGGAGGCCGGGGAGCACCAGCTCGAAGACGACCTGATCGCCATGGAGCGCGGCCTCGAGCGTGCCCCCGTGGAGCGCAACGAGGTCGCGGGCGATAGCAAGGCCGAGGCCGCTGCCGGCCGGCCCGCCCGGCGCGCGCGAGCGCTCGTGCCGGTAGAAGCGTTCGAAGAGGCGGGGCAGTTCGTCCGCCGTTAAGCCTGGGTTCGGGTTTGCGATGGAGATGCGGGCGTGCCCGGATGTGGCGGTGACGACCGCTCGCACGAGCGCACCGGCCGGGGTGAACTTCCGGGCGTTCTCGAGCAGGTTCTCAAGCGCGCGTTCGAGCTTCGGCAGGTCCGCGCGGATGGCGAAGCCGGGCGGCGCCTCCACTTCGAGCGCAATACCGGCGCTGTCGTACGTGGGCCGCAAGCGGGCGGCGACGCCTGCAAGGAGGACGCCTGCGTCGGCTGGTTCGAGCTGGACGACCGCGCTGCCCGATTCGAGCTCGGAAAGATAGAGCAGATCCTCGAGCCGGGCGCTCAGGCGGGTCGCTTCTTCGTGGATCACGTCGCCCATGTGGGCAGCGTCGGCAGGGCTCGCGGCGGCGCCATCGCGGAGTGCCTGCGAGAACCCGAGGATCGAGGTGAGTGGTGTCTTCATGTCGTGCGAGACATTGGCGACGAGTGTCCGCATCTCCGTGTTCGTTTTGCCCACCCGACCGGCCATCGCCTGGAATGCGGTCGAGAGACGGCCTACCTCGTCACGTCGGCCGGAGGGGACTTCGACGTCGAAGCGGCCTTCGGCGAGCTGGAGGGACGCGGCCGTAAGCTGTCCGAGCGGGCGCGTTATGTAGCGTGCGACGACGATCGCGAGAAGGACAGCGGCAGGCACGGCGACGCCAGCGGCCACACCGAGCCCGGGCAGGAGGTCCGTCCACGCGCGCTGAAGCGTGTCTTCGGGCACGGCGATGACTGCGCGGTATGCGGGAAGTTCGTATCCGGCGCCCTGGAAAGTGCCGAACTCGCCGCCGGAGACGGTGACAAGGTTGTCGGCCATGAGGAACGGGCGGGAGCCACGGAACTCGATCGGCGAGACGCGGATCGCGTTGGGGGCGCCGGCCACGCCTGCGATGACTGGCGCTTCATCGAGCTTGACGACCTGGCCGGCAAGTTCGCCGCCGCTATCGTGCACGACGGAGGCGTCCGCGCGGTTCACGAGCAGGGTGCGGACGTCGTACTGGTCGGCGGCGTCTTCGAGGAACGACTCGAGTTCGCGAATGTTCGAACCGCGCAGCTGCAGGGTGAAGAACTGCGCCTGGATGCTGGTCGAACTGTAGGCGACGCGGTCGAGCGCCTGCTGCTCCTGGTCCCCGCGGCGGATCACGACAAACGCGGCGCCCGCGACCGTGAGGGCGACGAACGCCACCGCGAGGAACGCGAGAATGAGGCGCGTCTGCAGACTATCGAGGCGAAGTAGCCGGGCCACGGTCCTCCTCCACGAAGCGATAACCGGTGCCCCACGCCGTCTCGATCCGCACGCCCGACCCGGTCAGCTTTTCGCGGAGGCGGGCGACGTGGACATCGACGGTGCGGAGGGAATAGAAGGCAGTGCCCCAGACGAGATCCAGGATCTGTTCGCGGTCGAGGACCGTGCCGGGGAAGCGGGCAAGGATGACGAGCAGGTCGAACTCCTTCGGGGTGAGGGCGATTGGGCTGCCTGCGACGGTCGCGGTGCGGGCGGCGACGTCGACCTCCATGTCAGCAGCGCGGATGCGGCCTGGGCCTACTTCGCCGGAGCCGGTGCGCGCCCGCCGGAGAACCGCTTCGACACGGGCGACGAGTTCATCGGGGTTGAATGGCTTCGTTATGTAGTCATCCGCGCCGAGGCGGAGGCCGGCGATCTTGTCGATGTCGGAAGAGCGAGCGGTGAGGAGTACGACCGGGATATCGCCGCGGCGCGCGAGCTGACGGCAGACCTGCAGGCCATCCTGGCCCGGCATCATGACGTCGAGGATGGCGAGCGCCGGGCGGGCATCGCGGATGCGCTGGAGGGCGGCGTCGCCATCGAAGACGGGCTCAACGCGAAAGCCCGCCCGCTCGAGATAGAGCGCGACGAGCTCCACGATATGGCGGTCGTCATCGGCGACCAGGATGGTCGGGCGGGAGCCGCTGCCGGGGTCCGGGCCACCCGGAGCGCTGCCGGTGCGCCCGGGTGCCCGGTCCTGCCTGAGAGGGGTCCGGCCCGTGTGGGTCGGCTGCATCAGGCGGTCGGGACGGACGCCTCGCCGTCGTCCTCGCTGTCTTCGCTGTCGCTTTCGCGCTCCTCACCGTGAGGGCCCCGGGGACCGGCGAACGGCGGGTGCATCCCGCCGAAGTGCGGGCGCCGCCCGAAACTGCCATCGATGATCCCGTCGATGTGCTCGTCGAGTTTTTCGAGGGTACGGTCTGCCTGCGCCCGGGTGAGGGCGCCATCGGCGACGGCGGAGTTCACGGCGTCTGTGATGGAGTCGGTGATGAACTGCTTGAGTTCGTCCGTGGTCTTGCCGTTGGCCTCGGCGACGTCGCCAAGGGTGGAGCCGTCGGCGAGGGCGTCGCCGAGTTCGTCTTCGGTGATCCCGAGGAAGCCCGCGATGTCTTCGCTATCGACGCCACCGGCGCCGCCGAAGGCGAACGCAAAGCCGAAGCGGCCTTCGTGGATGCCGCCACCGGGGAAGTCGTGTCCGAAGCGACGATCGCCAAGGAACGGCCCGACGAGGTCACCGTCGGCGACGCGCTCGCGGATGGCGTCAGCGATCTCCTCCGGGATGTCGCCGCTGGCCACGCCCTCTTCGAGCATGTCGAGGGTGGTCTCGCCGATAGCGTCGCGAAGCGTCTCCTCGTCGACGGCAAGGGCTTCGGCGAGGCGTTGGAGGAAGTCGTCGATGCGGTCTTCTGGGTCGGTGGCGTCATCCTCGTCTTCGGACTCCTGCTGGAGGAGCGTGAACGCCTCGTCGACCGCGGAGCCAGCATCCGCTGATGCGAATATGCCGGGCAGGTCGGGATCGTCACCGGTCCCGTAGGCGGCGACGCCGGCAGCCGCGCCGATGGTGGCGAGGGCGGCAACCGGGAGGCCAAAGGCCATGTACTTCATCTTCACTGGTGCTGTTCCCTGGGGGAGGTATCCCCACGTCTTCGAAGGTAGGCCTGCGCCGACCGGCAGTTGTTGCGAAAGTGCTGCGGCAGTTGGTGCGCCTTGCCGGTTCGTTGACCTCACTGCGTACCACCGCGGCGCAACAGGTCGGGTAAAGCGGGGACAGACGCGGGAAAGGGGTCAGGCGTTGAACAGCGCGCGCATGAGTCCAAGCGTGACGAAGGTGATGGCGGCGGCAGCGACGCAGAGGACTGCCGACCAGCAGAGCACGGAGACGCGCGCCGCCAACCCGCGTACGAGTAGCGGACCAGCGAAAAGGCCGACGGCGAACTGGAGAGCGCCGAAGGTCACCTCGGTGTCGCTGTTCGGCCAGTATTCGATCTGGTCGGCGACGACGAAGAGGCCTATGCC
>JBPPMX010000304.1:0-2694 GCA_051306275.1 Tepidiformaceae bacterium | reverse complement strand
CCTCCCGCGAAGGCCCCCCACTCCGAGGCGTTCCGCGCGCTCGGCGGCGGCGGAGAAGGCCTCGATGCCATCGCCGCACTCGGCTTCGACCAGCCCACGCCCATCCAGGAGCAGTCGCTCCCCATCCTCCTCGAAGGCCGCGATGTCGTCGGCCTCGCCCAGACGGGCACCGGCAAGACGCTCGCCTTCGGCCTCCCGCTCGTCCGCGCGCTCGACCCCAACATCAACACGATCCAGGCGATCGTCCTCATCCCCACGCGTGAACTCGCGAACCAGGTCTACGAAGTCCTCGACCACCTCGGCCGCTTTTACGACCTCCGCACCATCCGCCTCGTCGGCGGGCGTAAGCTCATCAGCGACTTCGCCGCCCTCGAATCCGGCGCCCAGATCCTCGTCGGCACCCCCGGGCGCGTCATCGACCACCTCCATCGCGGCACCCTCGACCTGCGCGAGATCCGCTTCGTCGTCCTCGACGAAGCCGACCAGATGCTCGACATCGGCTTCGCCCGCGACATCGATTTCATCCTCCGCAAGGCCCCGAAGGACCGCCAGACCGCGCTCTTCAGCGCCACCATGCCCGAGACCATCCGCCGCCTCGTCTACCGCTATATGCGCGACGCCGTCACCGTCTCCGTCGCCCCCGAGCAGAAGTACGCCGATGGCGTCTCCCAGCTCTACTGCGAAGTCGCCGAACGCGACAAGCTCCGCGCCCTCGAATACCTCTACGAAGAGCGCGGCCTCGGGCGCTGCCTCGTCTTCCGCAACATGAAGATCGGCGTCGACCGCCTCGTTGATGCCCTCAACGCAGCCGGCGTCCCCGCCAAAGCCATCCACGGCGACCTCCGCCAGGGCGAACGCGACCGCGTCATGGCCGCCTTCCGCTCCGGCCAGCTCGAGTTCCTCGTCGCGACCAACGTCGCCGCCCGTGGCCTCGACATCCCCGATATCGAACACGTCATCAACTACGACGTGCCCCAGAACCCCGAGGAGTACATCCACCGCATCGGCCGCACGGCCCGCGCTGGCAAGAAAGGCTCCGCCATCAGCTTCGTCGGCGAATGGGACCTCGAAACCTGGGACCACGTCGTCCGCACCGTCGGCGCCGACCAGCTCGAACGCCTCGACCTGCCGATCTACGCGCCAAGGAGCTAGCCCTACGCCCCGGAACAGCGCCGCTCTCGTCCTCCGCGACGAACGCAACGGCCCCGATTCCCGCCACCTCGAAGCCGAGGTCGACCACCTCGGCCTCCACATTCGCGGCCACGACATCGGCCCCGGCACCGCACCGGTCAGCGACGACGGCGAGTACGAGTGGACCTACACCTGCTCGCCGCAGACCTTCCGCCTCCTCTCCACCGTCCTCGCCGGCGACCCCACCCTCGACGTGATGGAAGCGCTCCACCGGTACGTCGGGCGCGCCGCCGAACTTGAGTCCCTCCTCTACACGGCCAACATCGAGCGCACCTTCTCCTCCTGGCCATAACCGCGCCCGCATGGGCCATCGTTCTCCGGGCGGGTGGCCCTCCCGATCCGCCGCTCAAAGGACTACGCTGATTTCACGCTCAGTCCAGGAGGCGGTCATGGCACCCAACCCGCACACCCACAACGACCCGGACCGCGATGACCTCATCGCCGCGCGAGCCTACGAACTCTTCGAGGCGCGCGGCAGCGCCCCCGGCAACGACTACGACGACTGGTTCAAGGCTGAACGCAAACTCATCGATGAAGGTGTGATCCGCGGTGAAATGGCGGGGATTTCGAACCCGCAGCACCAGGCCGCCCCAGCCTGACTCCAGGCGACCAACGAAGGAGTCCTGCCATGTCCACTCGTCCCATCGTCAACGAAGACGAACAGGAACGCGCCCAACTCATCGCAAACAAAGCCTACGAACTCTTCGAAGCCCGCGGCGGCGAACCCGGCCACGACCACGAAGACTGGCTCGAAGCGGAGCGTATCCTCGTCGAAGAAGGCCTCATCGACGCCCGCCCCCAGCACACCGCCTGACCCCGCTCAGCGCGTCCGCACCCACGCCGCTCTCGCCCCGTTACGCGAAGGAACCGGAAAACCCGATCTTGACGCGCTAACATTCAACGACCTATAACGGGGCGCAGCGGCCCCATCTCCGCAACCAACGGGGGGGGGGGGCATTTCGAAGCGGAGATGCGCCATGCCACTCAACGACAACGACGACGGCCTCAGTGAGGAGCTCGAAGGCCTGCACTGCCATACCCTCACCGTCGAGCAATGGGAGGTGATCCGGCTCAATGCCTCCGGCCAGTCAGCCAAGCAGATCGGCAGCCGGATGAGCATCACGCCAAACGCCGTGCGCGCACTGAAGCGCCGTGCAGGTTCGAGAATCTTCGCCCACAGTTCGATCGAACCGTCCGATGGCTCGCTTGGTGCGTGGTGTGGCCGTCACTGGCCCTGTTGCCGCCAACAAGCATGAAAATGGTGAAGATGCCACACACACTATGGCGTTTCGCCACATTGTCCGGACTTCCCGTATGGCACACTCCCTTCGCGGCACTGGGGATCCCACCGAAAGCCGCATGCGCCAGGGGCGAGCGGTCCGGACCGCCCACCCTTCCAGCACCCTTCGGGAGGGACCCACACATGTTCACCATCCGACGACGGCTCCTCGCCGTCACCGCCCTCGCGATCCTCGCGATTGCCATGGTAGTGCCAGCCTCAGC
>JBPPMX010000303.1:0-3400 GCA_051306275.1 Tepidiformaceae bacterium | reverse complement strand
CCTCATGGTCACAGGCTTCCTCCCGGACCAGGGCGCGGTCGTTGGAGGCGTCGTCTTCGGCATCGGGTTGCTCGGGATGCCGGTCACCATCGCGGTCGCCGTCTTTCACTACCGCCTCTACGACATCGACCGAATCATCAACCGCACGCTCGTCTACGGCTCGCTCACCGCTGCCACCGTGGGCGCATACGTACTTCTCGTCTTCATCCTTTCGTGGGCCGCGCGCGCCCTCACCGGCGAGCAGGGCAACGAAGTCGTTGTCGCCGCCACCACCCTCATCGTGGCCGCGCTCTTCCAACCCGCCCGCCGCCGCATCCAGCGCCTTGTCGACCGCCGCTTCTACCGCTCCCGCTATGATGCTGCCCGCACACTCGAAGCCTTCCAGTCCCGCCTCCGCGATGAGGTCGACTTGCCCACCCTCCAGTCCGATCTTGCCCGCGTGGTTACGACGACGCTGCAACCCGAGGCTGTCGGCGTCTGGCTCCTGCAATCGAGCCGTCACTAACACCCGGGGAAACGCTAGCCGCCCGGCCGCGCACGCAGCCCGTCGACCACGAGGTCGAGCAGGTGACGCGATCGCGCTTCCCAGTCGGCATCGGCGTCGATCCGGCATAGGAACCCGACGAGCGGCAGCACCTCGTCGGCGTCAATGTCCCGTCGGAGCGCTCCGTCAGCCTTCCCCGCATCGAGCAGGATCGTGATCGTCCGGCCTACCGCCCAGGCCTGGCCGCAGCTAGTCCTCGAGGATGGGCTCGCGCAACGCGACCACGAGCAGCAGCGCCATCGCGAGGAACAGAACGCCGACCAGCGCGAACCCGCCCGCGAACGAGATCGTCGACATCACCGCGGCGCCCGTCGGCCCGACCATGAACGCCAGCGCCTGCGCGGAACTGGCGAAACCGAACGCAGTCCCGCGCCGCTCCGGCCGGACGTTCGTGGCGATGAGCGTGTTCGTTCCCGGCAGCATCGCCCCGTGGAATAGCGATGTGAGCCCGAACCACAGGAGGTACAGCGGTACCGACCCCGTCACGGCGAGCAGGAAGTGCGCCACGGCGCTCACCACGAGCAGCACTGTGATCGAGATCCGCAGCGATCCCGCCCGCACCAGTCGCGAGAGTCCGAGCGCGCCCGCCACACCCGCCAGCCCTGCAATTGTGAACGCGACACCCGATGACCCCGTGGCATCGCCCGTCCCCTGGATGTCGCCGATCGCAACCGGTGTCACGATCCGGACGAGCTGGTTGAGCGCGAAGATCGTGAAGAACAGCAGGATTGCGAGGTAGAGCTGTGGCGAGAGTCCCTTCAGGGTGGCCAGCCCGAAGCGCCGCCCCTTCTTCGCTGTCGCCGAGGCTGCCACCGCTACCTGCTTCGCCACATGGTCCTTGGGCACGACGAGGATCACCGCCGTCGCCGCAATCGCCGGCATCAGCGCGGCCGCGAAGATCGCCCCCCGAAAGCCGAGCGTGGTTGCCAGCAGCGCCCCGACCGCCGGCCCCGCAGTTGTCCCGATGAACTGCGCCCCGGTGACCGTCCCGAGTGAGCTTCGCAGCTTCGAGTTCGGCACGCTCACGCTTGTCAGCGCCACTGCCGCCGGGATGAACCCCGAGAACAGCCCCTGCGAAGTCAGCGCCAGCACAATGTGCCACGGTTCCGTCGCGAACGCCGCGATGAACGTCGTTAGCGTCGCCGCGTAAAGCGCCCGGATGTACATCATCTTCCGCCCCATCCGGTCCGAGAGGATCCCCCAGACCGGCCCCGCGACCAGCCGCGCGAACCCCGTTCCCGTCATCGCCGCCGCCACCCAGAAAAGCGCGTTCGAATCGCTCGTCGCGCCCAGGTCCTCCAAATAGATCGGGAGGAACGGCCACCAGAAGTTCATCGCGAAGCTCGCAATCCCCGCAGCCGTCGCGATGCTCATCGTGATCCCGGTGTATCCCAGCCGCCCTCGCATCCCCGCGAACCCCCCGCCATCCGGACCACCATCCATCATCGCGCCGGACCCCTCTGCCTTCGCCAACAGACTCTCCGCTCGGTCGGATCGCGCTTCCCTTTGTACGCCCCGGCCGTTACAGCGGCGAGTCGCCCTCCGCGTGCTAGACTTAGTCCACTGGACTAAGTCCATCCGGAGAGTCAATGTCCGCCCCTGTGAACACCCACGACGCGAAGACGCACCTCTCCGCCCTCCTCCACCGCGTCGAGCAGGGCGAAGAGATCGTCATCGCCCGCAACGGCAAGCCCGTCGCCCGCCTCGTCCCAATCGAGGAGCGCGCGGAGTCCCCACGACCGAAGCGCGAACTCGGTCTCTTCAAGGGCCAGATCGTCCTGCATCCCGGCTGGGATGACCCGATGACCGAGGAGGAGCTCGCAGACTGGTACGACGCTCCGTTCACGACGAACCCCGAAGACGCTGCCTCGTTGTGAGGGCGCTGCTCGATACGAACGCCTTCATCTGGATGACCGCGGCTCCGGAGCGGCTCACTCCCACGGCGCGGGCCATCCTGGCCGACGCGTCGAACGAGCTGTATCTGAGTCCCGTCTCTGTGGTCGAAATGTCGATCAAGGCGAGCAATCGGCGATTGGAGATTCCCCGGGACTTCGCGGGATTCCTTCGGACGGTCAGATTGACCTGGTCGATCGAGACCCTCGTCATCACGGAGGCGCACGCGGTCGGCGTACGCTCCCTGCCCCGCCATCATCGTGACCCCTTCGACCGGATCCTGATCGCGCAAGCCATCGCGGAAGACCTCACCGTCGTGACCTCCGACCGCGCGTTCCGGCAGTACCCGGTCGACGTCCTCTGGTAGCCCTACTCCGGCTCGCTCATCCCGATGATGTTGTAGCCGCCGTCCACGTAGACCGTCTCACCCGTGATCGCCGCCGCGCCGTCGCTCGCGAGGAACGCTGAAAGCGAGCCGATGTCGTCGATAGTGATCGCGCGCCGCATCGGGTTCATCTCCGTGAACTTCTTGTGCACGTCCCGGAAGCCCGAGATCCCGCTCGCCGCCAGCGTCCGGATCGGCCCCGCGCTGATCGCGTTCACGCGGATGCCCTCCGGCCCGAGGTCCGCTGCGAGATATCGCACCGTCGCCTCGAGCGAAGCCTTCGCCACCCCCATCACGTTGTAACGCGGCACTACCTTCTCGGCGCCGTAGTACGTCAGCGTCAGGATCGCCCCGCCCTCGGTCATCAGCGGCCGCGCCGCCCGCGCCAACGCCACCAACGAGTACACCGAGATATCGTGCGCCAGCGCGAAGCCCGCACGGCTCGTGTCGATGAATCGCCCCGCCAGGTCCTCCCGGTTCGCGAACGCGATCGCGTGCACCAGGATATCGACCTTCCCGAGCTGCTCCCCCACCTTCGCGAACACCTCGTCGATCGCCGCATCGTCCGAAACGTCGCA